>CAZHZT010000001.1:0-47527 GCA_964537285.1 uncultured Saprospiraceae bacterium
TCCGGATCTGTGAGCAACTCGGGGGGAGGTTCCCCGGGTTGACTCGACTTATTGTGGTACACCAAAGCAGGGATTTTTTGAAACGATTAATCCCAAAACTACAATTGTATCTGCAAAAAAAGCTGGGCTTATCGATACACCCCAGGAAGATCTATCTCCAGCACTATGCAAAAGGATTACCCTTTCTAGGCGTCATCCTAAAGCCGAACCGGACGTACATTGGCTCTCGAACCAAAAGCAACTTTTACGAGGCAATTCAAAAACACAATGCAATTGTTCGGGATCGCAAGCCTTCAAAAGAAGAAAAAGCTGGTTTCCAAAGCAGTATGAATTCCTACCTGGGCATCATGAAGCATTATCATACCTATCGCTTGCGGAAGAAAATGCTGTGGCGGTATTTATCGGGCTATTGGTGGAATGTGGTTTATTCCTCGGGGGGCTATGGGAAATTGGTGATGAAGGTAGAAGGTAGAAAGAAAATCAGGAAAAAGTTTATAAAGTAGAAAGCTCATAAAGTTAAAAGTCTCTTTTAACTTTACAAACTTTACAAACTTTCAACTTTTAACTGGTTGACTTTCAACTTTACAAACTTTTTACTTTTTACTGTTTCCAATTGAGCAAAACAAAAAAGAGCCGATAAAGTATCGATTCACTTTATCAACTCTTTCTACTTTACAAACTTTTAACTTTTTACTAAAACAGTGGAGCCGGAGGGAGTCGAACCCTCGTCCAGACAAAGCACCATAATGCTTTCTACATGCTTAGTCCCTGATTAAATTTTCGAGAGTATGGAAGGCTCAGCAACGGGCCTGTGCACACTCCTTAGCTCCTTGATTTTCGACCGGTGGGCAGAGCATGCCACCGGGCTAGCCCGAGGGTTGGTTGATATGCGGTACGCTGTGTATCAGGCATCAAGCGTGCAGCACAAAGGCTTTCTAAGATCTAATCTTAGGCAGCCATGGCATAGTTAGACTCGCCATGTAAAGTGTTTGATAGCTATTTTTAGCGGAGTAAACCATCATGCTCCGGCATGCTTACAGAATAGTAATCTTTCCTGTCGATTCCAATCGGCCCCGTTATTCTGTGGAATGGAAAAGTTAACAGTTAATGAATTAATCTTTTTTAATTCTTTTCCCGCTCTCCATTCCAAAATCTTTCAAATGTATAACTTTTTTTGAACTCGTTTAGTTCCACCTCAAAATATTTAAAATCGAAACACATATAGTGCCTTGCTATTTACCCTCTATTAATTTCCCCGTTTCCCGTTCTTCGTTCCCCGTTCCCCGTTCTCCGTTCTCCGTTTCCCGTTCTCCGTTTCCCGTTTCCTGTTTCCCGTTTCCCGTATACGCTCTTTTTTCTTACTTTTGCAAAGCCTTATTAAAACCAATTTATCAAGAAAAAGATCGCATAAAATATGTTAAAAATTGGATTGATCAGGGAAGGAAAAAATCCCCCTGATAGCCGGGTAGCTTTAAGCCCTGTTCAATGCCGTGAAATTGAAGAACAATATTCGGTGAAGATCTTCGTGGAGCCTTCCGTTACGCGTTGTTTTTCAGATGAGGAATACAGTTTCGAAAATATCGAAGTAGCGGACGTGATGGACGAATGCGATGTGTTGCTCGGAGTCAAAGAAGTGCCCATCCCGCAATTGATTCCCAATAAAATGTATTTTTTCTTTTCTCATACAATAAAAGAACAATCTTATAATCGTGATCTGTTGAGAAGTATCCTGGAAAAAAATATTCATCTTGTAGATTATGAGGTACTTACCAACGATTCCGGCAAAAGAGTGATTGCCTTTGGGTACTTCGCGGGAGTTGTTGGTGCACATAATGGAATTATGGCCTACGGAAAGCGCACCGGTTTATTTGAACTTAAACGAATGCGCGAATGCCGCGATTATCAAGAAGCAAGGGCTGTATACAATACCATTGATTTTCCGCCGATGAGCGTCGTCCTTACCGGTACGGGCAGGGTGGCTACCGGCGCTGCTAAAGTACTTATGGATATGGGTTTTCATAAAGTTTCGCCGATAGATTATCTTCATAAAAAATATGCCCGGCCTGTTTTTACACAACTCGGTGCCATCGACTATATCGTGACCTCCGAAGGAAAACCTTTCGATAAAAAAGCATTTTATCACGATCCGACGAAGGGGTTCAAAATGAACTTTGAAGCTTTCTACCAATCGAGTGATGTGATGATCAATGGGATTTACTGGGATAATCGGGCGCCTGCCTTTTTTACAAGGGAAGAAATGCACCGTCCGGATTTTAAAATTCAAGTGATCGCAGATGTTACTTGTGATATTGCTCCGGTTGCTTCCATCCCTTCTACTCTCAGGGCTAGTACCATTGATGAGCCGGTTTTTGGCTATGATCCCAAATCTGGAAAAGAAGCTGAACCCTATCTTGAAGGTAATATCGATATGATGACGGTCGATAACCTTCCGAATGAATTGCCTAGAGATGCTTCAGTTGCTTTTGGTAATCAGTTTATGAATTATGTTGTTGAACCTTTACTCAATGGATTACACGATCCGATGATTGAAAGAGCTACGGTGGCAATCAATGGTCAATTGGGAAAACATTTTGGCTACTTGAGTAATTATGTTGGTGTACAAACTTGATTGTTAAATGATAAGAGGAGTTGCAAAATTAGTTTCGTTTTTATGTCATCCACTGCTGATCTTGACTTACATTTTGGTGTTGTTATTACTGGCCAACCCATACCCTTTTGGAGATAACCATATTTCTGGTAAAAAGAATTTGTTGTTTATCCTGGTGGTCTTTTTATCTACTTTTGTACTTCCGGTCATTTCTATTTTTCTCATGAAAGGACTGGGAATGGTACATACCATGGAGATGAAAGATAATAAAGAGCGGATTGGCCCCTATATCGCTTCGGGTATTTTTTACTTATGGACGTTCCAGAATTTTGTCTACAACCCTCAAATGCCCCTTACTTTTAAAATTTTTATGCTTGGTGCAACAATCGCTCTCTTCGTAGCCTTTTTTCTGAACAATTTTTCAAGAATCAGCACCTATACCGTGGGTATGGGCGCTTGGTTGGGGATGATTCTTATCGCGATGAGCAGATACTACGGAGGGAGTATTAATGTATATGTTCCAGAGTTTATTAGTATAGAAATCAGCATGATTTCAGTGTTTATGTGGGTGTTGATATTGGCCGGACTTGTAGGAAGTGCTCGTTTTTTCTTGGGTAAACATGAACCGATGGACGTTTATGGAGGTTACTTCGTTGGTTTTGCTGCACAATTTATAGCTTTAAGAATACTTGTGTAAACAACTTCCGAGAATTAAAAAAAATTAAATACTTTGCACTATGAAGGATAATCACATTACCATCGCAGGAGCCGGGCTGGTAGGGAGTTTGATGGCTATTTTGTTAGCCAAAAGAGGGTACAAAATTGACGTCTATGAGCGTAGGCCCGATATGCGTAATTTTGGATTTAAAGGAGGAAGGTCCATCAACCTGGCAATGAGTGATCGAGGATGGAAAGCGCTCGAGCAAGCAGGTATTAAGGATCAAATCCGCAAGGTAGCAATTCCCATGCGCGGGCGGATGATGCACAGTGTGAATGGAGAATTGACCTTCCAGCCGTATGGCAAGGAAGGGCAGGCAATATATTCGGTGTCGAGAGGGGGCTTAAACCTGGAATTGTTGAAGTTGGCTGAAAATTATGACCACCTAAATTTTCATTTTGATCATCGATGCAAAGGAATTAATTTACAAAAATGGGAGATCTCCTTTGAAAATACGCAAACAAAGGAGTCCGTCGTAAAACCCATCGATGTGTGCCTGGGAGCGGATGGAGCTTTTTCGGCCGTTCGTTCAAGCCTGCAAAAAACAGCTCGCTTCAATTATTCCCAAACCTACCTGGAATATGGGTATAAAGAACTTACAATCCCGCCTAACGAAGATGGTTCGCACCGTATGGATCCGAATGCGCTCCATATTTGGCCCAGAGGTAGCTTTATGCTTATTGCTTTACCAAATGTAGATGGAAGTTTTACCTGTACTTTATTCCTCGCTTACGAAGGGAAAGTGTCTTTTGAAAATTTACAAACCGACGAGCAAATCCTCGCTTTTTTCAACGAATATTTTTCGGATACCATTCCCCTGATCACGGAATTGCTACAGGATTTTCATCAAAATCCTACCGCTGACCTGGTAACCATTCGCTGCAACCCCTGGGAATTTGGAAAACGCATTTTATTGATTGGTGATGCAAGCCATGCTATCGTACCTTTTTACGGGCAAGGCATGAATTCCGGCTTTGAGGATTGCTCCATTCTTGACCAAATGATTGATGAGCAAAATGGCGATTGGGAAAAGATCATTGAACATTTCAATAAAGAACGCGTGAAAGATGGACACGCAATTGCGGATCTTGCCCTGAGAAATTTTGTTGAAATGCGCGATTGGGTCGGGCATCCTCGCTTTTTGCTGCGCAAAAAGCTCGAAGCACATCTATACGAAAAGTTCCCTGATGCTTTCATGCCGGTTTATTCCATGGTGACGTTCAGCCATCAACCTTATCATAAAGCATGGCAGGAAATCTCTGCTCAGGATACTCTTTTTGATCAATTATTGGATATTGAAGATATCGAAACAAATTTCGATAAGCCTCAAGCTGAAGATATTTTTAAAGATTGGGTAGCACAAAGAGTGGATTAACGTTCTTTGACAAATTGTGTGGAACTTCGAAATGATAAGCCTTGAATGCCCTAGTGGCTGAAAGGCTTATCATTTTGAAGTTCCATTTTCCACGATTTATGTTAAAGAACTTAGATTAATAAATATCGTTTTTGGACATAAACACGAGTCATTCCGAAAATTCAGTATGCCCCATTTTTATGTCCAAAAATCAAAAAAGTTCAATTATGAAAGCTGTCATTCCAGTTGCCGGTGCCGGAACACGCCTCCGGCCGCATACCTATACACAACCGAAGCCCTTGATTCCGGTAGCTGGTAAAGCTATTATCTCATTCATAATTGAGCAACTGGAGGCCGTCGGCATCACAGATTTTGTGTTCGTAGTCGGCTACCTTGGAGAAAAAATTAAACTCTTCGTCGAGAACAAGTATCCTCACCTTAACAAAGAATATGTAACCCAAAGTGAGCGCGAAGGCATTGGCCATGCTATATGGATGGCGCGCGAAGCCCTTCAGGAAACCGATCGTATATTCATTGTTCTGGGAGATACCATTCTGGATGGAGATCTTATGGCCATGATGGATGCGCCTTATTCCTGCCTGGGCATAAAAAGGGTTCCGGATCCCCGGGAGTTCGGGGTAGTTGAGCTCGGAGATGATAATTTCGTTAAAAAAGTTATTGAAAAGCCTAAAATTCCCAAATCCAATAAAGCACTGGTAGGGCTCTACATGATTAAAGAAGTGCCGGAATTACTGGATGCGATCGAATACAACATCGACAACAACCTGAGAACGCTCGGCGAGTTTCAGCTCACTGACGGAATCATGCGAATGATCGAACGTGGTATTAAATTCACAACCTACACGGTTAATAACTGGTTCGATTGCGGGAAAAAGGAAATCCTGTTGGAAACCAATGCAAAATTGCTCGACAAAGAAGGCTATGCCTCCTTTGATCTTCCAAACTTTGACAACTCTATTATCATTCACCCGGTCAGTATTGGCAACAACTGCAATATTTCTAATGCAATTATTGGCCCGCACGTAACGATCGGCAACAATGCTAAAATTAGCTATTCTATTGTAAAAGAATCGATTATCGGGAATTATGCATCTATTGAAGAGGTGGTTCTCAAGCACTCCATTGTGGGAAATGATGCTGCCATAAAGGGGCTAAGCCAAAGTCTCAATATCGGAGATAATACGGAAATTGATTTTGGTTAAAAAAAAAATTCCAAATTGCTTCAAAAATTGGAATTGTAGAATACATTTGTAGCGTTTTATAACAGTTATTTCTTGATTTGAAAAATCAACGCGCCTACGGCGCAAAATTCGATTGAGAGAGAGGCCGAAAGGGCTATTTTGCGAAGCAAAATAGCCCTTTCGGCCTCCCTCTCAATCGAAATATCGCCGCGAAGCGGCGTAAACTTAATTTTAGATTTCCAAAACGAGAATTGCCGGTTGTATAGTCGGTTTATGCAATAGTTCTATAACGTTATAATTGTAAAGAAAGAGAATGACAAATCGCTACGTTGATCTAATTGATCAAACTTTTTATTTCCCTCAGGAAGGATTCGATATCGAAGAGGGTTACCTCCTTTTCAACGGCATTCCGCTAAAATACTTAATTGAAAAGTATGGCACTCCACTGAAGTTAACCTATGTTCCGAAAATAGGATCTTCGGTCAAAAAAGCGCGGAACTGGTTCAACAGGGCAATCAAAGCTTTGAATTATAAAGGAAACTACTACTACTGCTACTGTACAAAGAGTTGCCACTTCAGTTATGTCATGGATGAGGTACTTAAATATGATGTGCATTTAGAAACTTCCTCCGCTTTTGATATAGATCTTATCTGGAAACTCCACGAACAGGGAAAGATCGATAAGAATATCATCATCGTACATAATGGGTTTAAACCCGAAAACTATCTGTACAAAATTTGTGACCTCATTAACCAGGGCTTTCGTCATGTGATTCCTGTTTGCGACAATAAATTGGAAATCGACTACTACAATGATCATGTCGACGGCCCTTGTAATATTGGCATTCGTGTTGCCACTGAAGAAGAACCCAATTTTGAATTTTATACTTCCCGATTAGGGATTCCGCACAAGGAGGTAGTTGATTTCTATAAAGAAAAGATCGCAAACAACGACAAGTTTAAGCTCAAAATGCTTCATTTTTTCGTCGATAAAGGTATTCGTGATTCGATCTATTATTGGGGCGAACTGAATAAAGCCCTCAAAACCTATTGTGAGCTTAAAAAGATCTGCCCGGATCTTACCATCCTTAATATCGGAGGTGGCTTGCCTATTCGCAATTCCCTGGGGTTTGAATTCGATTACAAATACATGATCAAAGAAATTATCAGCAATATTCAAAATGCTTGCGAGGAGGATGGTATCCCCGAGCCCGATATCTTTACAGAGTTTGGAAAATTCACGGTTGGAGAAAGCGGCGCTACCATTTTCTCCGTCCTCGCCCAAAAGCCTCAGAATGATGCGGAGATGTGGTATATGATCGATAATTCGCTCATGAATACCATTCCGGATAGCTGGGGGATCGGTGAAAAATTCATTTTGCTACCGATCAATAAATGGAAAAATGAATATCGCCGGGTTAATATTGGCGGCCTAAGCTGCGATAACTCCGACTATTACAATTCGGAAGTGCACGAGAGCCAAGTGTTCCTCCCCGTCATCCCTACTGATGACCCTGAGCCGCTTTATCTGGGCTTTTTTCATACCGGCGCATACCAGGATGCCCTTTCGGGTTTAGGAGGCATTAAACACTGCCTAATCCCTTCTCCAAAGCATATTTTGATTAAAAAAGATGAAAAAGGCAACTTCGTGGATGAACTGTATCTTCCTGAACAACGATCGGAGGAAATGCTGAAAATTTTAGGCTACTAAATAAACTGAAAACGGTTAACGGTTAACGGTAAACGGTTAACGAAGAACGGTTTCCCGTTTCCCGTTTTCCATTGCTCGCGAGGATTTGCAATCCGAGCCATTTCGTAATCATTTCTAAAAACGAGCAAGCCAAAAAAAATCAAAATATTACTTCCAAATCGGCGTTTCCTAATAAATGAAAAATTTAAATATAATTATGCGTATACTTTTACTTGCCCTTGTTAACCTAATATTTATTACTTCCAGCTCGATTGCAGAAAATACCAGAGTAAGGATTGATTTTGAAGAATGTCTGGAAAGTCAGAAAGGTTTAGAGGTATCTTCTAATTCGCTTGCTTTAAAAAACGGAGCTGATACAGGTGTTTTTTTTTCAGGTATTCTGGAGCTCCCCATAAAAAATTATACACCCATTCTAGGAGTAGCCTCTTTCTGGAAAGGGGCTGATGCGGAAGTTAACATTTGTTTTTCATCAGATGGCCGCAACTTCGACCAATGCGTCTCTGCCGGAGTAGATCCCCACACTTCTGAAGGAAATAAAAAAGTAAGTACGCTTCAATTTGTAGAAACGGGCTATCGATATTTTAAAATCACCATCACCTTGCAGGGCGAAAAGGCACAAGTAAGTGATTTTGACCTTTTTCTCTCCAACCCTGGAGAAACATCCAACAAGCTGCAAACAGCTAACTTTCGTACGGATACTCTTCCTTGTATGCTGCCCGATTACCTCGACCGCGACGGCTGGTGCCCCGCCGGAAATTGCCCGGAAGATCCTACCCCTCAGCCTACCACTGTAACGCATCTGATTGTTCACCACTCTGCGGGATCCAATAGCAGTTCAGACTGGGCAGCAGTAGTCCGCATAATATGGGATTTCCATGTAAACGGAAACGGCTGGGACGATATTGGTTACAACTGGCTTATTGATCCGAATGGGGTGCTTTATCAAGGGCGGGGCGACAACCTACGGGGAGCACACTTTTGTGGAAATAATTCAGGCACCATGGGCGTTTGCATGCTCGGCACGTTTACAAGCGTTACACCGACTCCGGAGGCCCAGAATACGTTGGTGAATCTCCTGGCCTGGAAATGTGTCGATGTAGGGATCTATCCGCTGGATGAGGTGTTGCATAGCAGCTCTGGCCTGGATTTATTTCGTATAAGCGGCCATCGGGATGGCTGCGCAACGGAGTGTCCGGGCAATGCATTTTATCCCTTGTTGCCGGGCATCAGGGATGCAGTCGTGGATACGATTGAGGCGAATTGTTTGTTGGCGGGAGTAGGGGAGGTGGAAAGTTTGGATGGTGTTGTGGTGTTTCCAAATCCGGTCAGGAATGAATTAAATATTGAGTTTCCGGAGGCCATTGAGGGGCCGGTTGATTTGATTTTGTATTCGATGTTGAGTGGTGAGGTAGTGGGGAAGTGGGAAATGGGAAAGAAAAATTCAATAATGCTGTCCGAGTTGCCAAATGGCAGTTTCCTGTTGTTAATTACAAACAATGATGGAAAGGTGATTGGAAGGAAAAAGATCATTAAGATGCTATAGGTAGAGAGCTATTTTTATTTTTTTATTTAAAAATATTAAAATAGGTTAGCATGAGTGAAATAATTTGTTATCTTTGTCATGTGAGAGCAAATTAAATTGTACCTTAGATAAAACCCACATGATATTTGATGCCCTAAGCCTAATTGAAACGGAATTAAAAAATTATATAGAAATCAAAGGAGGAGGTGTTTTTTCTCCTCCTTATGCTCAATTGGGTAATGTTGCTAGCATAGATTCAGGTAGCACAGGGCAAAACTTAAGTGATAGTTTAGTCATATCTTTGGTTAACTTAGAAGAAGAAAGAACCCTGAAAAACGTAAGATCTTATAGTAAATCTCCAATAACAGGTAACTTAGAGTTATACAATCCTCCAATAAATTTAAACTTATACATACTATTTAGTGCAAATTTTGAAAGTAACTACGAGCAGTCTTTAATGATGCTTGGGTTGGTTATCCGTTTTTTTCAAGGTAAACCGGTATTGACCCTCAGCAATTCGTCTGGAAACGCAATCGGAACAGAGGATGAAAACCTTCGAATCATCTTCAATTTATACACGCTTACTTTCGAGCAATTAAATCACCTTTGGGGTTCTCTGGGTGGAAAACAACTTCCTTCGGTTTTATACAGAGTCTGGCTAGTAGAAGAAAAGGAACTACAACCAAAACGATCAGGAGTACCGATACAAGATATTCAGTCTTCAGAGCAGATAAATTAATTTTTATTTTAACTAAATGAAGCATGTCGTTTTTAGTTCAATATCGCCGATTGTTTTCGATTAGGGTAAAGCATGATCATTACCTATCTCCCTCCGAGGATCAATCCTTTTTTGGATTAGATGAAGATAATGACCAAACTATTATTGCTTCCCAATTAGAAAATTATGATATACAATCAGATTTAATATTGGAACCGACTGCTGAGACATTAAAGTTCATGAAGGGGAACAAAATGCTCTTTCGCAGGGAAAAATCAGGTTGGCAGGTGTCCTTATCTGTTCAAGGCGAAGTGGATACTGACGGAGCTATGGTTTACGCCCCCTTGATATCAAAAGTACAGGAACCGTTTCGGTTGGTTTTTAAACTGAAAGTGAAAAATCCCGTATTTTTTAATTTTACGGGGATTAATATAAAAGCACCTACTTCAGCACTTTACTATTTTTCCAATTCACCAGAAACGGGAAAAGCATTCCCTTCTCTTTCGTTAACTCCTCCTGCCTATTTATCTTCTAATCCTCGTTCCTACGAGATGGGCGAACTGGTTTCTTTGGGTGGAGATATTTATGAAGCATTAGAAAGTACAAATGCTGACCCGTCGGATACAACAGCTTGGAAGCAGATATTAAATGATTATCGATTGGTAAACCAGTCAGATCATAGATTGCTATTATCAAAAAAGAAGTACCACTTTGATTTAGGGATAGCTGATTATATTTTAATTCGCCCAGTAAGTTTCATTTATTATTTGCCAGATGGTGTGTCTGCCTCTGACGTCAATTTTGTATTAGAAAAAAATGGACAAGAATATACGCCCATCGAGCAATCAGTATTGAGTAACTCTGGAGTTAAGCTCTTGTTTCATCTTGAGGAGTTTGGAGCGCATACTCTCCAGGTAGGTGGAAGTGTCTCTGAGAACATCCCTATATATGTTCTCAATGTGAATGAAGCTGATTTCTCAAACTCCTCCGGGGAATCGCTTTTGGGTTATGTTGAAATATTCAATGATAATAATACGGGAGATTTTGGGCTTTTCGATCAGGCTGGGAACTTGAAAACATCCGGAGATGGAGCCGATAAAGTGCTTGATCCACCAGCATTTGAGATTCGCTTTAAAGCCCGGGCCACCTATTGGGAATATAAGCTTCACCCGCAAGATACAACGGCACTGACGAACTTGGTCGATGTAGAAATTTCATCGATTACAGACCGGGCTGTTGTAACTACTGAAGCCAAACCCTTGATCAGAAAAAGGGTTGATGTTGATTTTA
This sequence comes from uncultured Saprospiraceae bacterium, assembly GCA_964537285.1. Lineage (GTDB taxonomy): Bacteria > Bacteroidota > Bacteroidia > Chitinophagales > Saprospiraceae > CAZHZT01. The sequence goes on from CAZHZT010000001.1 coordinate 11,124, forward strand.
ATTCGAATATAGAAAAGCTGCCTAATCCAAATCCGGATTTCATTCATCCACGAGCAGATGGGCGGGTTTACTCTGAAATTTATCTGCCACTATTGTCTTAATTCTAATTAAATAAAATCAGATTTTTTCACGAATTTAATAGCTAAGGTTTATGGCACTTAATTTAAATAATGTAAAAACTCCTGGCGTTTATATAGATGAGGTTTCCTTGTTGCCTCCTTCTATTGCTGCTGTAGATACAGCAATCCCTGCCTTTATCGGTTATACGGATAAAGCGATTAAGGAGGGCGAGGACGTCACCTTAAAGCCTACCCGGATTACTTCCTTACTGGAGTATCGAAATTATTTTGGTACCGCTCCTTCTGAAGCGGGTTTAACCGTAAAAGTTGATGATACTTTGGATGGAAATGGAAATCTGACTGACCGTCAGGTGAATGCCAATATCACAAATCCTTCTCCTCACAATATGTATTATTCCATGCAGGCATTCTTCGCAAATGGTGGGGGGCCTTGTTACATTGTTTCTGTGGGAAGTATTGCGGCAGCTCAGGGAGTTGTTTTAGCTGGAGATTTAACAAATGGAATAAATGCTGTTGAGGAAATAGATGAAGTTACTTTGTTTGTACTTCCTGAAGTGCAACAATTGGATGAGGCATCTTTTGGTAGTGTTATTTCTGCCGCCCTTGAACAATGCGGAAAACTGCAAGACCGCTTTGCAGTGTTCGATATTAAAATGCCTGCAAATCCGGATACACCAGGGGCAATATTACAAGCAGCAATTGATTTTAGAAATAATGTAAATCTTCCTCTGGATAATTTGAAGTATGGTGCTGCTTATACTCCAAATGTATTGACTACTTTCAGTTACATCTATTCTGATGATCTGGTAAATGTGGAGCGTTATGAAGTCGGGAATCCAGATCCGGTAGAAACATACACCTTAGCTCAAAAAAAACCGGGACAAGCTGAAGAGGACGCGGTAATATACAACCTTTCCCGTGCTGCTCTGGATCGTTTGGCGCTAGAGTTACCGGTAGCTCCTTTAGCCGTGGGGATTTATGCAAAAGTGGATAATACGCGTGGGGTATTTAAAGCTCCTGCAAATGTAGCTTTACTAAATGTTGAAAGACCTACTATTCGAATTAAAAATGCTGATCAGAATGATCTCAATGTTCATACTTCCGGGAAGTCAATCAATGCAATCAGAACCTTCACAGGTAAAGGTACTTTGATCTGGGGGGCTAGAACATTGGAAGGGAATAGCAATGAATGGCGCTATATTTCTGTACGTCGTTTTTTCAATTTCGCTGAAGAATCAATCAAAAAAGGTACGGAAGCTTTTGTTTTTGAACCTAATGATGCGAATACATGGACAAGGGTAAGAGCTATGATCGAAAACTTTTTACTTTTACAATGGAGAGGCGGTGCTTTGGCTGGTGCTAAACCCGAAGATGCGTTTTTTGTAAGAGTTGGACTTGGCCAAACAATGACTGCCCTAGATATTCTTGAAGGTCGGATGCATGTCCAAATCGGTATGGCTGTTGTTCGCCCGGCTGAATTCATTATTCTTGAGTTTTCTCATAAGATGCAGGTATCTTAACTTTTCCTTTTTAAAATTAAATAAAAAATAATTAACCATGGCTAATGAAGAACAAGCTGCCGGTATGAATACCTCAAATCAAAATCCGCCACCCCCGGATAATGGCAATGGCACTGATCCTCAAACAAGGACAGAACAAGCGGTTTATGATTTTAAAATGGCTTTAGAAAATAAGAAAAACACAGCAGCGTCTAATCACAATGTTAGTATTACCAATCGTAAGAGTGAGTGTACTTCAAAGGATAAAGGGAAAACCCTATATATCCACACCCTCTTAGGCTATCAAAAATATCAGCTTGTAAAATTATATGATTCTGACCCTCTGCAACAAGATACAGAAGAATTCTATACAGATATATGCGAAATTCAGGACAATCTTAAAAAAACGATCGATACCAAACTAAGCGATAATGTAAAATTGCTTAAGGATGTTCAGGCAAAAGTTAAGAAAGTAAATGAAGCCTTTTGTAAACTGGAAAATGAAATTAACGATAACTGTAATTCTAAACAGCGCCAAATACTAGAAGATAAAGTAGAATACTTGGATGGAAATTCCTGCACATTTCCAGATCCCACTCAAGATCCTAACGATGAGCGCTCTGTTTTTGAAGCCTGGATTGAAGCTATTTGTGATAATGTGAAAATGCTACAGGAAAAAACCAATGACCTCAGCGATAAATCGGTACAATTGGCCAGTATTAATGCACTGCTTGATTTGGCCAGCCTTAAAAATGTAAGTAATGAGTTAAAAACGAACTCTAAAATACTGAAAGAAGACGTAAACGAAAACAACTCCTTTATGGATAAGGAACTCAAGGCAATTATTGAAGAACTTTCTAAAGCACAAATCAAATTAAGCACCGCCGTGTACGATGAAAGGCATAAATGCGTAGAGGAAAAAGCAGTGACTAGTTTACTCCAAGCTATAGAAAGCAATTCTTTGACTAATAATTGGGATGAAGAGGGTTCTTTTATATTTAACAGTTTAATGAACATGCAAGATTGCGAGGATATTTATATTTGTTAGTGGTCATCACCGAAATCTCATCAAATCATTTTACTTAATTAACTTAAAAAATTATGGCAAAGATAGTAGATGCCTCTCAGATTGACGCATACATCGAAAAATTGCAAATATGCTATGATCAGGCGGTGTTGACGTGCGAAGAAAAAGAAGCAGAGGTAAATAATTTAACGGAAGCCTTCAATTGTCTTGATGACCTTTTCAAAAGACTGGAGGTGTATTGGAAACGCCTTGAAAATACCAACGAAAAGGCTAAAAGTGTCTGTAAAATAATAAGCAGTATTCAATCTATTTTGAATAAGCTAAAGTGTGAAGCCGTCCTCGACGTTCAGGCTATGGAGGCTCTGACCGCTCAATCCATGGAAATATCGACTTACACTGAGTCAAATATAGCTTGTATTAGTGAACTCATAATGGCTATTGATATGATTCAAAACAGTAACTTGAATAAAGATGGAGCTATTATTAAAGCTATTCACAACCTTAAAGCTGCTTATGATGAGCTATTGGATTGTATGATCAAACTGCTCAACGGTATGCTCGAACTGCTCCAGTATGTTTATTCCTTGCAATGCAGAATCATTGGGCCTGTTTCTGAAACACCAGTAGTTTTAATTGATTGCGATGCACCTAATACTACTGGAAATACCACAAACCCTAACTCGCCAGATTACATTGATCCTGTCTGTGGGGATGGTATAAGTAATTGCGAAGGTCTAATTGGAAGTGCAGAGGCTATGGGAACAACGTGGCGTACTTTCTTTCCTATAGACAATAACTGCGCGTATTTTAAACAAACTGATGAGCTTTATACAGAAACGAAAACTCAAAGAACAGACGCTCAAACCAATCTTTTTGATGCGAAAAAAGAATTGGAATTAGCTCGTGCTAAAAAAGAAGGATTCAAAAAGTCTTTAGACGCTGCAAAAGCCGCAAAAGCTTGTTAAATTAATTTTTTAATTAAAAAATAATAAAAGATGTATCCATTACCTAAATTCCACTACCAAGTTGAGTGGGGCGGTACTAAAATTGGCTTTTCCGAAGTTTCTGGCTTGGATGTGGAAACCGAAGTAATAGAATATCGTCATAGCGATAGCAAGGAATACAACAAAATAAAGATGCCTGGTATGCAAAAGTATAGCAATATCACTTTGAAGCGAGGTACATTCCGTTCCGATAATGAATATTATGACTGGTGGAACACCGTGAAATTGAATACAATCGAGCGTCGTGATATTACGATTAGCCTGCTTAACGAGGAACATGAGCCTGTAGTAGTATGGAAAATTAAAAATGCATGGCCAACAAAAGTGCAATCTACTGATTTGAAGTCAGATGGGAACGAAGTGGCTATCGAAACACTCGAGTTGGTCCACGAAGGCTTGACCATCCAAAATGATTAATATTTATGGCTTCGTATTATCCACCAGTAGCTTTCAATTATCAGGTAGTATTTGGTGATATCGCTACTACCTCTAATGATAATGCCTTTCAATCTGTTTCAGGTTTAAATGTATCCATTGAAACTGAGAACTTGAAAGAGGGAGGCGAAAATCGTTTTGAGCACAAAGTACCTGTTCGTACTAAATTCGAAGATATTGTGCTCAAAAGAGGGGTGCTGAGAGATTCAGGAGTGATTAACTGGATTATGAGGGCCATCGTGGATTTTGATATTCAGCCAATTACTATTGATATTAAATTACTGAACGAAGAGCAACAACCGCTGATCATCTGGAATTGTGTTCACGTTTGGCCGAAAAAATGGAGCATTTCGGACCTTAATGCTGAAAAGAGCGAAGCCTTGATCGAAACTATCGAGCTTAATTGTAATTTTTTTAGAGTCAATTATGATATCAAAAAGGATTCAAATGTGCCGGGGCCACCTGCTTCCCGAGTGTTTGGAGGCAGATAGTTGGATTACCTTATTAAATTAGAAACTCTTGTATGCCTTTACAAATTAACGAATTACACGTGCGAATCAGTGTTGAAGACGATTCAGGGGCAGATAGTAGTTCCACCGGCGGAGCTAATGGCCCTAATGAAATCAACGAGTCTTTAATTAGAGCCTGTGTAGAAAGAGTTCTCGAAATCTTAAAAACAAAGTCTGAACCGTGAGCGAAGGTAAATTAGAAAAGGTGGTTATCCAAGCGTTTAAAGATAAAAAAAGACGCAATCAGAAAGTCGATGAGTTTACTTTGCCGATTAACCCGGAGAATTATTCTCGTAATCTGAAAATTAAACACGACAATAGCCAGGCTCCCGGTAAAGGTGGGAATGATCCTAAGTTTAAAGCTACCGAATCAGAACAGCTTAAACTCGATTTTACTTTCGATAACTCCGGTACCGTACAAGGGAATCATCTTGACGGAACACCTATTCCTACTCAAATAAAAGATTTTCTTAAAGTGGTTTATCAAATTGAGTCGGAAAAACATGATCCTCTTTTTTTGAAAATTTCTTGGGGTTCTTTTTTTGTTTTTGACTGTAAATTGAGCGATGTTTCTATCAATTACACGCTATTTAATCCTTCGGGTGAGCCTTTAAGGGCAAAACTTAGCGCTACTTTTCTGCAGTATTGTGAAAAAACGGAACAAACCCGTAAAGATGACAAACGATCACCTGATTTAACGAAAGTACGACAAGTAAAAGAAGGGGATAGTTTTCCTCTGATGACTTATAATATCTATAATAGCAACGATTTCTACTTACAAGTAGCTAAAGCGAACAACCTTACGAGCTTTCGAAAATTAAACGCCGGCCAGGAACTAATTTTTCCACCTATCGAGAAAGCAAATTAATGGCAGATGAACGTGTAATACCGGATTCAAGCGTAATTGGAGATATCTCTCTGGTTGTCCTTTCTGATGGTACAGAAGTTAATACCGAAGAAGTAGGAATTCTTTCTGTTACGATACATAAAGAAGTCAATCGAATTCCTACAGCTACGCTTTTAATAAGGGATGGAAGCCCTGCCGAAGAAAATTTTGAAATTGCTGAATCGGATGTCTTTAAGCCTGGAAACCCCATTGAAATTAAATTGGGCAGGGATGGGGATAATCAAACCGTGTTTAAAGGAATTATAGCCCGAAATAAAGTTCAGTTCAGTGAATATCGAAATCCAACATTTAAGGTCACTTGCAAAGATGAATCGATAAAGTTGACCCTGGGCAGGAAAAATAAGTATTTTGTTGATAGTACGGATAGCGATGTAATTAGTGAAATCCTTGGGTCTTTGGCTGGGGATGTAGAATCTACTTCAGTTACTCATAAAGAACTGGTGCAACATCATACATCGGATTGGGATTTTATTCTTAGAAGAGCTGAGTCAAATGGTTTGCTTGTAGTGCCGGATGACGGGAAAGTGAATATAGTAAAACCCGATGCAGGCTCTTCGCCCGTTGTTTCTCTTATTTATGGGGATACAATGTATGAATTCGATGCAGAAATAAACGCGCTCAATCAATGGAAGTCCGTTAAAGGACAATCTTGGGATTATACTAACCAAGCTTTATTTGAAGCTGAGGCCTCAAGTTCTAGTTTTCAGGAGAATGGTAATATCAATGGATCAGAACTGGCAGATGTAGGGGCATTGGAGAATTACGAACTTCGCCATAGCGGTCAGGTGGTGCAGGAAGAACTTCAAGCATGGGTAGAAAGTGAAATGCTTAAAAGCCGTTTGGCAAAAATTGTCGGGCAAGCTCGTTTTGATGGCATCGCAGATGTAAAGCCGGCTACCGTTATCGAATTGAATGGGGTGTCGGATCGATTCAATGGCAATGTTTATGTTACTGGTGTACGTCATGAATTCATAGATAATAACTGGTATACACATGCTCAATTCGGACTTTCTGAAGACTGGCTTTTAAAAGCGGAAACGGCTTCGGCTCCTATTGCTTCTAATCTACTACCAGGAGTGAATGGGCTCCAGATTGGTAAAGTGGTACAATTAGAAGAAGATCCTGACGGAGAAGATCGAATCCTTGTAAAAGTGCCTGTGTTGGATAATGCTGCTGATGGTATTTGGGCTAGGATAGCCACTTTAGACGCTGGAGAAAACCGCGGATCTTTTTTTCGCCCTGAAATAGACGACGAAGTAGTCATGGGCTTTTTAAACGCTGACCCAAGAGATCCTATTGTGGTCGGAATGCTGAATAGCAGCGCTAAACCTGCACCCATAACAGCTGCCGATGATAATCATGAAAAGGGTTTTGTGACCCGAAGTGGAATGCGGTTCTTGTTTAATGATGAAGATGGTAAGCTTTCAATAACACTCGATACCCCGGGAGGGAATAGTATGGTCTTTAGTGAAGAGGATAAGAGTATTGTCATTAAAGATCAAAATGATAATTCGATTACACTTGACCCAAATGGTATCGTTATTTCTAGTCCTAAGGACATTACTGTCGAAGCTACCGGAAAAATTGATATAAAAGCTACACAGGATCTATCAGAAGAAGGATTGAACGTTAATATTAAGGCCAAAACGCAACTTAAGGCTCAAGGTAGTGCCGGTGCAGAGCTTTCGGCATCGGGCCAAACTGTCGTTAAAGGTGCAATGGTTATGATCAATTAAAATTCGATTAATATGCCACCCGCTGCAAGATTAACAGATATGCACGTATGTCCTATGGTTACCGGAGTAGTGCCTCATGTGGGCGGACCTATCACAGGACCCGGTGTTCCAACCGTGATAATTGCTGGTATGCCAGCAGCAGTAGTTGGAGATATGCTGGTTTGTGTAGGTCCTCCTGATACCATCGCTAAAGGGTCTGCTACCGTTATGATTGGCGGAAAACCAGCGGCACGCATGGGAGATCTCACTGCGCACGGTGGGAATATCGTAGTAGGTGCCCCCACAGTGATGATCGGGGGCTAAGCTTTTTTTACTATTAACCCAAGTTGCTATGAATGAGGGGGAAAATAGAGGAGTATGTGAAAAACAGAGCCGGTAGGCAAAGCTTTGAAACAAAATACCGATGATTTAGCCTCATTTTTATAAATCGCAACTTGCATTATTAATTGGAACTCTTATGTTGAACAATAATTCTTTTTTGGGAAGAGGATGGGCTTTTCCACCTACTTTTAACGCCAATAGTGGGGAAGTAGAGCTGGTAGAAGATATTGAGGATATAAGACAAAGTTTAGCTATTCTTTTGTCTACCAGTTTAGGCGAAAGAATACTGCAACCTGAGTATGGTTGCAATTTAAGTGATTATCAGTTTGAACCGCTTAGCGCTACTAATATCGGATTTATCAGAGATTTAGTTTCCAATGCCATTCTTTTCTTCGAACCGCGCATCCGTGTGGAGGAAGTAAGGGTAACAGATGGTCTGGGATTAGATGCCCGGGAAGGAAGAGTTCTTATCGATGTTGAATTTACTGTAAGAAGCACCAATTCCCGCTTCAATTTTGTATACGATTTTTACCGAACTGAAGGAAGCCAGGCTTTTTTATAATCCTACGTCTTTTAAATGATAATTGATAATTAATGATCAAAGTTTGCTATAAAGATAAATCAAGCAACCTCAATATTAGTCAGGGAACCAGCCAAATCGAAAGGGGGGAACAAGCAAAGTTATTGCAGCCGGAAACCTTAAGCATCGATGAGCGATCTCTTGCTGACTTTCTGGTCTTTCTAAATGATTATGCCCGCCAGGTAATCTATTATGACCAGGAAGGGTCAAAAAGAGATTGGACCTCCTTTTTTGAGAAAAACCTGATCGTTCAAATTGCCACTATAAGTAAGCTTGACTTAAGCCTTCTCCAAAAGCAATTCAAAAACCGTATCGATGCCCTTAGCTCCAATGCTTCTTTCGTAAATCTTGAATTATTATTTAGCGAATTAATTGATCTTGTAAACCAAATTGAATTTTGGCTGAATGCCTTTCGCAACGATAAATCCATTGTTGGAAGAACCTTAAGGAACTTGGTCGCTTCCAATTTTAGTGCCAGCCTCAAGCAAATTATTGCTTGTTCCAATGCTTTGAGCGAATATCAGCCTCCTATCAATTTTTTCAGTTTGCAACAAAATTGGAACCTGTCTTTTATTGATTTAACCACAGTAGATAAACAGGTTTCAAGTGTCAAAGGTGACCAAAGCAAACAATATGAATTGGTTGGTCGCAAATTGTCCAGGCAGTTTGAGACTTTTTTCAAAGGGATACACCAACTAAAGAACACGGCAAATAGTAACCTTAAAAGTATCATTGAAGGTAGTCAGGAGCATCCTCCTCATCTTACCTTATTCATAGCTTTCTGGTGGCTATTCGAGGAAGTACAGGCTGATTTGAACCGACTAACCAAAGAACACCTGGACTTTTTCTATAGAAAAGTGCTACGTCTTAAAGAAAAAGATGCAGTTCCTGATCAGGCACATCTAGTTTTGGAACTGGCCAAGAAAATTCCGCCTCCATTTAAAGTCAATAAAGATACTTTGGTTAAAGCGACTAAAGATGCAAACGGGGTAGAACAACTATTTGGACTTGATAATGAAATAATTGTGGATCAAGCCAAAATTGCAAGCTTACGTACGCTGTATCTTCACAAATTCTTTCCCACAAGCCAAAAGGAATCCATTTTGGGCTTATACATAGCTCCATTTGCGAACTCTGCTGATGGACAGGGAGGAGGGTTCACTAATCAGGAAATCCCGAGTTGGCCGACTTTGGGTTCGCTTTACAGTAAAACACCTGATCTGAACTCAACCCCAACTCTAAATTCAGGGAATACCAACTTTTTATTTCATCCTACTGCCCGGCTTGGATTTGTCATCGCTTCTAAAGAGCTTTTGTTGAGAGAAGGTAAGCGGGAAATTATGGTCGAAATGGAAGTTAAGGATAAACTCACAACAGGGTCAGTAATGTCTCAAACTTCTCCTTCTTTGGACGCTCTTTCCGGAATCGACCTGGGAAGCGAATTCAAGGTTTACTTAAGTGGTGAAAAAGGATGGATTAGTGAAGGGTTTACTACTGATTTTACTTTGGATGCTCCAAATAAAAAAATTGAAATAGTCATTAAAGCGGATGAGTCTGTTCCGGCAATTACTTTTTATGATCCCGAAGTACTTGAATTTGATGCATTAAATACGAATCTGCCTGTTTTAAGAATTGATTACGTCTCTCCCACATATTCATTGAATAGTATAACTCAAATACCTAATGTTGTACTTTACAATTCCTTGAGAAATCTTATCATTGAAAATATTGTAATCAAAACTCAAGTCTGTAACCTTAAAACCCTAATTGTCCAGAATGATAATGGAGCTCAAGATGTAAATGCAGCATTTCAACCTTTCGGAGCTTTACCCAGAAAAGGTTCAAACTTCTTTATTGGAAGTGATGAAGTCTTCTACAAAGAGTGGGATAAAGCTCGCCTAAAAATTGAATGGGAAAAGGATCCAGAACTCATCGAATCTATTTACAGGTATTATGTAGAAAAATCAGAATTACCAAAAAAAGATCATTATTGCGCAGCACTTTATGTCCTTAATCAAGGAGAATGGAAGGCAAGCGAATCTCTTTTGACCCTTTTCCCGGGCTTCCCAGATTTTAATAGTAATGGAAATGATAATATAATTGAAGTTGAAAAAAGTCCTTGCGAATTTAAAAAGTGTTGCAAAAGCATATCTTTCCAATACATTACAATAGATAAACCCGTTTCAGTTAATTCCAAAAATACTTTAATTAACCAAGGTATAGCACCTTTAAGTACTACAACAAAGGATGGGTTTATAAATTTAAAAATAAATACAACTGCACAAGATCCTTTTTTACTAGATGAGTACCCAAAAGCTATCGCTCGCCAAACCCAGGCTGTCGGAGCAATGGGAGATAAAACGATTGATAATGCCTTGTATCATGACCCCACAAATGTCAATACTATTTTAAAAGGGGACAATTCTGCCGTAAAAGTTAGTTGGATCCCTGAGCTTCCAGAACCTCCCTATATTCCTACAATAAAAAGCCTGACCGTTGATTACGAATCAAGTTCAAGTACTTCTTCTCAGGTATCTCTTTTTCATCTGTACCCCTTCGAAGGGACTTTTGAGAAGGTTGATCTAAGTGCAAAACCTACCATTCTTCCAGATTTCAAAGAGGATAATACCATTAAAGAGCCGGCAGAAGGAACTTTGTTTATTGGATTAGAAAGTTTAAGACCAGGAGGCAAGCTTCATTTGTATTTTCAATTGGTGGAATCAACGGCTAATCCTGATCTGGAAAAAGCAGAGATTGATTGGTGGTACTTAAAATCCAACCAATGGGCATTGCTCCGGCCGGATCTTGATGTGCTTTCCGATACAACGAATGGTCTTGTCAAGCCGGGAATTGTGGAATTCGATATACCATGGGATATTGATAAAAAAAATACCATTCTTTCTTCAGAATATCATTGGATAAAGGTTTCCACCCGGAAGAGAACAGCTGCAATAGCAGAAACGCTTCAGGTTTTTACGCAAGGGGTAAAGGCCACCTTCAAACCTGATAATGGAAATGATCTAAAGCGTTTGAGCGCTGTCTTGCCGGCAAAATCCATTGCCAAACCACTGAACAATATTGCCGAAATAAAGAGTTTTTTACAGCCTTATGCTTCTTTTGGAGGCCGAGCAGAAGAATCATCTTCCCATTTTTACACCCGCGTAAGCGAACATCTCAGGCATAAAGGCCGGGCTCTGACTATATTCGATTATGAACGTCTTGTTTTGGAAGCATTTCCAAAGGTCTTTAAGGTGAAATGCTTAAATCACACCATCGGTAATGGTGGCCTTAGTTTGTCCTGTGACCATGTACTTGCTCCTGGTTTTGTAACCATAGTGGTGGTGCCTGATTTGACTAATTTAACGGCAGATGATTTACTGGCACCCAAAGTACCGCTTGAAACACTTAAGGAAATCGAAGCTTTTCTAAAGAAAAAAAGCTCCCCTTTTGCCAGAATCAGGGTACTTAACCCTGTATACGAAGGAGTAAATACGGATTTTGAAGTAAAGTTTGTGAAAGAAAAAAGTGAGGATTTTTACATCGACCAAATTAAAAAGGACATACAGCGCTTATTGACCCCCTGGGCAAATGAAGAGGGAGATCGAATCGATTTTGGGGGGAGAATTTTTAAATCCAATATTATCAGGTTCGTAGAAGAACTGGATTACGTGGAGTATCTCCGGAATTTTAAAATGTATTCAGGTCCGGTAAGGACTAACCCTGAGTATGTAGATGAAATTGTCGGGAAAAGCATTCGAACGATTCTTAATGCCGGTCAGACAAAAGTGACAGCTATCCAGGAGGAATGCTGTCAAGCGGGATCTAATACCAGTACGGCTAGTTCTGGTGCTTCGGGAGGTGGGTAAGTGGTAAACGGTTAAGGGGCAACGGTTAATGGGGGAGCTTTTTAGGGGAAGTCCCAAAAAGTCAGGTAGAGGTGAGTACATTCAACCGAAACTAATATTTTACAATGCCATAAAAGAGAAGAAGAAAATAAAATCAAGAAAAACGAAAGCATAAAATTATGTCTATACTAAGCCGCGGAACCTTAATTGAAATATTTAGCAATGGCTCTACGCCTTCGGGAAGTGATTTTAAAAATTTAATCGAGTCTTCCCTTAACAGGCGTGATGATCATTTTTTCGGGCAATGGCAGCCCAGCTTGTCCTACCGAAATGGAGATGTTGTAATCTATAATAAATCTCTTTACATTCTCGTAATGGATGTGGGAGAAATCTGTGGTGAAAATAACGGAAACGGACAAGGACAAGGATCTAATTCTTATTGTGGTAAAGAAGCCCCTGATGTAGATAAGAATTGGTGTTTAATGGAGTTGGATATTACAGATGATGACTGGCTGGTGATTCCCTTATCCGATTCAAGTGAAAGCAAGATTATGTTGTCAAAAGTATTTGGCGGCATTGGAATTGGTTTTGACCTCCCGGAGGAAAATGAAGGTCCACCGGAAATAGGGGGAGCTTTGGTGATTCAGGAAAAAGACATGACGGGAGAAACGGTAACAGGTAAATACATCTTTTCTCCTGAAACAGATGATCCCGTTAATGCCAATCCTACTTTTGAAATCCAAAACTTAACGGTTGGAGAGGATCCTGTTCATTTCAAGCAAATTGTTGAAGACGCCCGCATCAACCTTGATACGAATGCGGCCGGTGGTTTTGTGTTTACAAAAGGTGGGCAGGTATTACAAGTGATCAATAGTTTAGTTCCAGAGGGTACGGAGGAGGCTTCAATGAATATCCAATCCCAACCAGAAAAAACAGAACCAGTAGAAACTGAACCAGTTGATATCTTAAAAATAACCACTGATCATTACAATAATCCGGCTGTAGGTATTGGTGCACTTTCTCCTCAGGGGATGTTAGATGTTGATGACGGAGATAATGCCCAGGTTTTGATCATGCAACCAGAAAAACCTACCCCAGAGTTGGTCTTGGTGAATCGAATGGCTTCAAATGGAACAAGTTATCTGGGCATTTCACAGGAACATGACCATACTGCCATTGTTTCAAATGCTCAGCATGGTTTACGTATCGGAAGTGGGCATGATCTGGCAACGTTTAAAAAAGGACGCGTCAGTCAAGAAACCTGGATGGCTTTTGATCAAAATGGTCGCGTGGGAATTGGTACAGAAAATCCTGGTGCAAAGCTGGAAGTGACAGATAACAAATCAGGTACCTTCAAATTGAATCTTAGTGAAGCCGGAAACAAGGCTCTTGTCAATCCTTCTTTTAGCATAACTAACCTGCGTCAGCAACACAATTACCTCACTTTAGGGGTAGATAATACCCAAAGTATTTTTATTTCCGATAAACCCTATGTTTTTAGGATGGGTGAATCTGGCACCACGGAAGGTAATGCTGAAAATATTGACCAGGATAACAGCACAGATCTGCTCAGTATTTACCCGGAAGGTAAAGTCGGTATAGGAATTACTCCTACACAGGATTATGAACTGGATCTTTATGGAAAACTCAGAAGTTTCGGACTGTATCTGGATACTGATAAGAAAAAAATCTCAAAGACAGGCGATCTTGAAGATGTAATGGAAAAAGTAATGCAACTTTCTCCCATTAAATTTAAGTGGGAAAGTGGGGTGACGAATTGTGCCAATGAAGGAGAGCAGGTAGGCTTTTTTGCCTATCAATTGGCTGATCATTTTCCACAAGTTGTAAAGTTAAATCCGGATCAAACGAAATCCGTCGCTTATCAGAATATGGTCGCTATATTAGTGAAAGCTGTTCAAGAGCAACAGGATGAAATCAATGCACTAAAATTGCGCGTCGAAAGTTTGGAAGGTAATGAAAGTACTGCGGCATAAATAAGCCATCAACTGCTTCAGAACCAGAGAAAATTTATTTTTTAAACGTAACAATCACTAACTAAAAGCTTATGCTGGAGGTTCGAACCATAAAAAAAGACGATCCTTCCATTCCACAATATCTTAACTTTTCCCGGCTTAGGGCAAAAGGCATAGACTATATTGCTAAACTCGCGGGTAAAATTTGGACCGATCACAACGTTCATGACCCTGGCATTACAATTTTAGAAGTACTTTGTTATGCTTTAACAGATCTTGGGTATAGGACGAGATTGGGAATCGAAGACTTATTAGCCAGAAAACCAGCGGAAATAGTTAATGGTATTAAGGATGGTAACTTCTTTACGCCGGAAGAGATCTTATCCTCTAATCCAACCACTATTTTGGATTATCGCAAAATGTTGGTCGATATTGAGGGGGTCAGAAATGCATGGTTGGAACCAGCTACCGAAGCAGAAGTCCAGCTTTATTTGGAAAAATCCATTTCTACGGAGTATGCTCTCACGACCGAGAAAACCAACCATCCTGTCGTTCTGAATGGACTTTATAAGGTTTTTGTCGAACTAGAACCTTTTTTGACCGCGGGCGAGGGAGATTGTGCAGATACAGAAGATATTATCAATACTGTTTTAGAAGAAGTTAATGATCGTCTTCATGCACATCGGAACCTGGGGGAAGACTTTTTAGGGGTCTCGGTTTTAAATGATGAATTTATTGCCTTATGTGCTGATATTGAACTTAAACCCGATGCAGACCCTACCCAAACCCTTGTGGAAGTGTTCGAAAAGATTCAGGCTTTTTTATCTCCTGAGTTGACTTTTTATACCTTAGAAGAAATGGTGGATAGGGGAAAAAGCATGGAGGAAATCTTCGAAGGTCGCCCTATTGTACCTGAAGGTGGTTATAGTCATGGATTCATTGATGCTGAAGCCCTTGAAGATATTGAATTACGAAGGGAAATAAGGGGTTCTGATCTTTACCAAGTCATTATGCAAACTGAAGGAGTACTGGGGGTAAGGGATTTGCTCGTTGGAAGTTCCTTCTCTGAAGATATTGCTCCTGCGAACTGGCAGTCATGGTGCCTGCCTCTCACCTCTGTACATCGTCCAGTCTTAAGTGCCCGGCTTTCTTTTTCCAACATTAAACTTACAAAAGGGGTGCTGCCTTATGTGGCTAATGAGCAATCCTTTCTTTCTACCCTTGACGAGCGTTTAGCCAATGTTCAGAAAGTAAAATTGGATCGCAGCCAACTAGATGCCAGCATCCCACAAGGCTTGTACAGATCTGATCTGGGAACGCATTATTCTATTCAAAATGATTTTCCCCTTACATACGGTATCGGCGAAGAAGGAATAGCTGATAATGCACCGCAAGTACGAAAATCCCAGGCTTTACAGCTAAAAGCTTATTTAAGCTTTTTTGATCAATTACTGGCCAACTATTTAGCGCAGTTATCTCATATTCGCGATCTGTTTTCTATTATCCCGGATGAAGACCGCAAAGAAGGCCAAAAACATACTTATTTCACGGCTCCTCTGAATAGCGTTCCTGAAATAGAAAGGCTTATTCAATTTTATGACCCAAACTCTCAAAGCGAGTATTTTAGTCAGAATGCTACAATAGCAACGCTGGAAACGATAAATAGCAATGATCCGGATGCCCCGGTAGCTTTTAAAACACCAGATGAAAGGGATGCTTCGCTTGAAAGTTGGATCAAAGCCTTTAAAACGGATAAGATTAGTATAGGAAGTAAATTGAGCAATGGAGCTTATTGCTTTTTTATCAACAATACCATCGATGGTTCACAGTTAAAAAGTAATGATAAATACCTCACCCAAAAAGAGGCAGAAAAAGTAGCTTCATCTTTGATATTTTTGGGCGCCCAGGAGCAGGCATATCGACCGGTAAATCAGCAATTAGAGGAAAAGTATGGCTATCAATTGGTTTATGAGCCTCAGAATTATCTCGATTATACCCAGCAAATACTAGAGAGTGAAGATCAGTATGAACTTCGCCGCGATTCCTTCCTGAATCATCTCTTAGCCCGTTTTTCGGAGCAGTTCACTGACTATGTCTTGTTGATGTTTGCTTTAAATGGAGGCCAGAACGACCCGGATGAGATCATTCGAGACAAAGCCCGCTTTTTATCGCATTATCCGGACATTAGTCGGAATCGTGGTAAAGCATTTAATTACAAAGAAACACCTGTCTGGGATACAGAGAATATTTCCGGTATTGAAAGCCGGGTGCCTCGTTTGATGGGAGTGCATGATTGGAAGCGACAAAGCATGGGCAATTTCCATGTGGTCAAGAGAGAGGATGTATACTATTTTGAGTTATATGATAAAAACCTTGATGAGGTTTTAAATGATGAGGTAATAGATGCAGAAATCGGCCTTCCAATTATTAATGGCTGCCCGCTGTTAAAAAGTGCTAAAGGTTTCCCCTCTGAAGCTGCGGCAGCAGCTGCTTTTTGTTCACAGGAAACCCTGGATGTACTTGAAGGTTCAGAATCATGCGTAAAAACCAACTGCCTTGCAGAACAATCCTTCGGATTTTATTTTGCGGATGCCTACGGCAATCCATATTTGATCCACCCTGCAAGTTATGCAACTAAGGAGAAACGAGATGAAGTACTGGAGTGCGTAAAGAATTGGCTTAATGGCAATGCTGAAATCGAAGGAGATACAGCAACTGCAGGAGGAATTGAGTTAGGTGACCATACCGGCTGGATGCCCAGAATTATTAATTTTGGAAAAGGTTTTCTGTTTGAGCTATTTGATGATCAGGGGAAAATGATCTTCAAAAGCGAGAAAACCTATGAACAGTCTTTTGATGCGTGGTCGGCTTTCTTTGAATTCCTGGATCTGGCTCAAGAAATAGATCATTATTTTGATACTACCCCCGGGAGTCAACAGTTTAGCTTTGTGGTCAAAGAAAATCAAGATGCAACTCCAATTGCTAAATACCCTGAACCATTAAAAGATCCACTGGAGCGCGATAAGGAAAAGGAAAGAGTCCATTCTTTCATTCAAAGCAAAAATTTAAAATATACCATAAAGCAATTACCAGATTATTGGGAGTGGAAGTGGCAAGGACAACAAGCCTACTGGGTACTTAACGGAGCGAGAAAGTATAAAGATGAACTACAAAGCTTGTTTGCTTTTACGGAAGCCTTAGAATACGCTGAAAAAAACAGCTTCCATAATGATGAAAATTACGGCTTTTCTATTTGCAAAGAGCCTGGCTTACTGCTGGCTATATCAGATCCGCTGAATAGCGAGGACGAACGCTTGGCCTTTAAAGCATCTTTAGCACAGATACTTGATGGTGTCCTTTTTGAGGTAGCAAAAAGTGAACTTTATGAGCTAGTAGATGATACCTATACTACTCTTCTGCAAAGTGTTCAAAAATATCAGGAAAGACAGTTTGCTCTTTCTGAAGGAACTAAAATGTTGGAATGGGCAGTCAAAGAAACCCATGTTCAAATAAAGAGTGAGGAGGGCTTTTGCCAATGGAAAGTCCAGGTTATTAATGACCAGGATCAACCAGTAGCTGAAAATGGGAAGCTTTTTGATGCTCTGGAAGAAGCCGAACTTGTAAAACAGAAAATTATAGGAGCCGCACAACAAGGAGTGGCCAACGTTCGAACCAATCTTTCTAAGAGTGGACTGATTTTTCATTTAAAAGATGAAGCAGGGAAGGTTTTGCTTAAAAGTCCCCGGGTATACAATGAAAAAGCGCTCGCTCTCATAGATTTTATCCATTTATTGGAGCTCGCGCTTGACTCCGATAATTACATTTATTCGACACCTGGATTTTTCACCATCCGCGACAAAAACCTTATGCCTATTGGAGTTACAGAGGTTTCGAGCGAACCGGATCAAGAAATTCCAGCAATAATCGATTTCCTGTCTAAGTATAAATTTCCACTAGAAATTTCCTCTAAATCTGGAAATCATTATTATCAATTATTAAAAGAAGATGCTGATGAGGAAGAACCAAATAAAGAAAATATTTGGCTGGAAGGACTTGGCCGTTTAGAGCATCATACGCTGGCTCGCAAATCTTTGTTTGAACTCACCCACTTATTGTTGGAGGAAACGGATCTTAACCAATTAAAATACATCCATAAGCTGGATAAGGATAAGAAAGGTGAAGAAGCAAATGAACCCTCTGCTTTCGGCATCGGCTATTGTTTTGGCTTTGAAGTGCGCGACAAAGATAAAAATCCTATTGCCGAGCATCCCATATTTTATCCCAATAAGGATGAGCGAGACTTTGCTATTAAAGAACTTCTGGAATATATTAATGCGCAGGCCTATTCCTTTGATGTTCAAAACAAGCCAGGGCTCTATCAGTTTATCTTGAAATGGTTGGATTGTGGATGCAATTGTACGACTCTTTTTGAGGGTACCCCTTTTGACAATAAGAACGATGCTATCAAGGAAATGGGGTACATAAGGGAAGCAATTATCAAAGGGAACTTTATATTGGATAATATAGTGGAGGTAGTTCCTCCTGATAATATTACCATCTATTCTTTTAAATTAGAAAAAACTTCTGATCCAACCATTGAGCTTTTTCATCCGGCCTATTATAATTCTCTGGATGAATTAGAACATGTTATCCTACAAGTAGAGAGTTATCTGGATACGTTTAAAATGCATCAAGAAGATTCCAGCTGTGGGTTATTTAAGCTTAAAGAAAATGTATCCAGTATTTGTATAACTGGCAAAGTAAATGAAAACGAGGGGCAACAAGTTGAGGATAAAGAGTACTATGGCTTTCAGTTAAAGAAAGAAGACTTTAGTTTGGCAAAGCACCCCGACAGGTATATAAGCACGGAAAAAAGAGATCAAGCCGTTACCAAGCTGTCAGAACTGGCAAAGACAGGGGAGCTTAAATATTCTTATGCACAAGGGGCCACTGTCAAAGTCGAAAATAAGTTCTATTTTGAGTTATCTATTGGTGGAAAAACTCTTAGAGGCCTAAATGGTTTTGATACGACCACTGAAGCCCAAAATGATCTTGCAGTCAAGCAATTTGAAATCATTCAAGCAGCGAAAGTATTTGATCATTTTAAACACGAGAAAGACCCGGCAAAAGATAAGTGGACGGCAAAATTGTTCAACCAAGGGGGAGAGGCCATCGCTAAATTTTCAAAAACTTATGATGATTTTGCAGAATGCTACAACCAAATCAATGAATATGTATTAGCGGCCATCCGATACCCAATCACTTCCCGTGAAGAGGGGAGATACGGCTTTCAGTTACTAAGTCCAAATAATATTCATTCTATTCAGTTGACGAGTACCCTTCATTACTCTACTGAAGACGAAGCCTGGCAGACTTTTGAGCATGTACTGGATTTGATTAAAAATGATATCCATTATTATCGCACGGATGATCAGGTCGCATGCATATTTAAATTTGAAATTGGAGAGGTGTTATTGGAAAGTTGTTGCGTGAATGAAGCAGAAGTGGGTGATGCGGAGAATGACATTGAAGAGGTTTGGTCTAGCGTCAATGATTTTTTAAGAACGGGCCAGGAAGAAAATAGTCTCGATCTATTCCAGGATTTTGGAACCAATTGTAGGTATGGGTTTCAATATGTATCTGGCAGGCATCAGCTTGTCCGTTATCCAGGTAAGTTTTTTGCCCAGCAGGAAGCTTCTTTAGTAAAAGACTGGATATATCAAAAGGTGAATTGTACTCCGGCTCTTTATACTTTAAATGATAATCTAAAGTGTTTCAAATGTCCTAAAGAGGAAAATAGCGAGAGTTATATTATTAATACCGGGATTACTATTCCGAATCCTCCAGGTTCTTCTGATGATTTGGTTCAAAGCATTGCCTGGATGAGTTCTGAATTGTTCCCGAAAGATGCTAATGAAAGTGAATGCAGAGCGTTTCACATAGAGGTAATGAACTATGCTAAAAACATTGATTGTTATCAATTAATCAAAAGACAGGTTCGGATAGACGATGAAGTAGTAGAACGGTATGTTTTACAATTAATGAATGAAAACAAGCAAGTGATTGCTGATGCTGTAATATATTCCAGAATTGAGAAAATAGAAGTTGTTGATGGCGTTGAAACCGTAGAAATTTCAGATGAACGGTTTATCTCCTGGAATTTAGAGATCCCACCATCAGCGGAGGTAAATAATTACCTGGAGCAAGTAGCCAAAGACTTAATTTTACAAGCCCTTCAATTCCCATTTTTTAAAGAGGGTGATAATTATGGCTTTCAGTTATACTGTCCGGAAGGAGCAGTATTTGACATTCCATTGCCCAAGCGCTGCCATGAAGATCCCAATAGTCGCCGTTTGATTATTGAGCCAGGGATGTATTTTGTCAGCGGCTTATACAGCAGCTTCCTGGGGGCAGAATGTGCCTTGAAGCTATTTGATCAGCTCAAAAAGTGCAAAGATAACTTCCGCATCACCGGAGATGAAGATTGCGGGGAATATGGAGTGGAGCTGGTCGATCCAAATAGAGTGCTTGCCAAACATCCTACTACTTACGATAATAAATATGATCGGGATAAGGCCATTGAACGCGTTAATGATTGTTTGAATGTAGAAGGGTTTCATGTGTTGGAGCATATTTTGTTAAGGCCGAAAACAGCGCCTGAGAAGACCTGCGTCATGAAGGGAGCAATAAAAGTCAATTGCGATGAAGGGGAATATTGGGTCGGATTCAGGTTTGCTCCGGAATTCGACTCTCCGGCGGCTGCTCAATACTATTTAGAGAAGATTTTCAGAAAAAAGCTTGAAGATGAATTTGATGAAGAGAACAAGGATAACTGCCTTTTGCCTTGCAGTGAGGAAAACCCTACCTTGGATCTAACGGATGTGTATGGTAATAAGTTAACGATTTGTTCGGAGGTTTATGATGCTGACGATAATATTGATTGTAATACTTTTTTCAAAGGAGAACCGGATCTTATTTCTAGTCAGCCTACTAAAGGTATTTGTGATTGTTTTAGACAAGAGTTACTGAACTCCTTTGAAGAAAATCCGGAATCAGAGTTATGCTTAAAAGTTGAATGTGTTTCCTCTAATTCCGAGTCTTTGCTTGACATTTGCATAGATCCGCCAAGTCGTCAGGTTAGTGATGATTGCACACTTTGTGAAATAGCGCCTATTGACCTTGAGCAAATAGGCAACGACTTATGCAAAACCGACACAGAATCCCTTGAGGAGCAATTCTACACCAGTTTTTTCCCGGATGCCGATCCTTATTCCTTCTGGGTGACTATTGTACTGCCTTACTGGCCCAAGCGCTTTCAAAACAACAATTTCAGAACGTTCTTTGAAACGACCCTTCGAAAGGAGGCGCCGGCACACGTGGCTCTGCAAATTGCCTGGATATCGCCCAAACAGATGCTATCCTTTGAGCGTGCCTACAAGGAGTGGCTCGAAAGCATCTCGGCGATTGGCGGCTGCGATGAGATAAGTGCCAAAAACAAGCTAATTCAGGAACTGGAAGCCCTGGATAATGTATATCCACCGGCAAGACTTTCTGCAGGAATCATTGATGAAGAATCTATACCAACTCAATTGAATAATTCAAAATTAGGATAATAGTTTAAAAGATATATATCATGGCTGATTTAAAGCTAATAACACAGTATACAGACTTTGTTCCCAATCAATTCCTTACTGCTGGTGATCTTAATAGTATGCTACAGTTTTTGTACAATCATATACGCTTTACTCGTACAGGTTTGTTGGGACGGGGAATTGTCTGTGGTTTAGATATGGAAGTGAATGCTAACTTGGGTACAATAACGATCCATCAAGGAATTGGAGTGACTTCTGACGGGTATGCTATCGATTTTGTTGTGGAAGGGGCAAAAAAAATCACATATAATAGCCCACAAAAGCTAGATGTGGTGATCCCTAAATTAAATGATCCCAATGATCCGGATTCAAAGTTTTCTAATCTTCTTGATTTCTATGAATTAACAGTTGATGAAAATGGAGGTAGTATAAATTTCGAGGAAATTTGTGGAAATGGTAAGCAGGCTGCTTTATTCCTTTGGGTAAACATCTCTAACCCGGGAGATGGTCAGAATGTTGAAAACCAAAATACTAAGTGTTCAGGAAGTACAGATACATCAGGAAATGTGATTTCCTGGGATTTCGTACCCTTAATAGTAGTTGGGCCGGCGGGGGACTTAATAGCGTCAAGTGATGATGGAGCTGAGATAACTTTTCCAGATCCAATTTTATTAAAAAGGTATGCATTTGTCGAACCTGAATTATCTGCTTTGTGCTCAATAAAGGGGGTTAACCAATATTTAGATTACTTTATTCAAGTTTGCAATACGAATGCCGAAATTATTCAGCAGGCATTTGATGGAATGGCAGGACTCCCTTTTGTAGAAGATTTAGATGCAATTAAATTTCAGAAATGGAAAAAAGGCTTTGAATATTTTTTCCCTTCAGCGTCCTTTGGTTTCAATACTTTATTCGCTCCTTATTTACAGTATTGCTACGATTATTTGAATGATGTAGCAAAGGCCTTTAATGAATATCTTGAGGAAGCCTGTGTTTTTGAGGCCATAAGTTTTAAATGTCAAGATGCTTTCGTAGATCATTGTCAATATGTGAGCCTGGGAGCTATCTGCATCAACGATGAAACGACACCAGAACTAAAGAAAGAGTTTGCGCGTCATGAGCCTCCAAGTGTTTCAGGGATGATTGGAGTAAATAAGCAGAGTGAGGAGAAAAAGGTGAAAAAATTATATGATCGTTTGCGAAAGCTGACGGAACTAGAAAAGGTTAATGGAAAATGTAAAGTGAAAAATTTCAAAATACTTTCGCCTTTCCATACTAACTCCAGTAATAATCCAATTGTTCCAGATCCTCTTTCTGACTTTATTAAAATTACATCGAGTAGAGGAAGAAACCAAATTCTTGGTAAACGACCTATACCTTATTATTTTGATCAAAACCAAATTCAGGAATTCATCGCTTGCTGGACGATTAGAGAAAAATGTTTAGAGAAAGTTTTTTCTTATCATCATCAATCTAAAGAATCCTTACTTGTTAATATTGAAGATAAATCTTTCTTTAGAGTTGAAGGGCATATTGGGCATAGGCTTGACAATGTATGTGTTGTTATAGACGAGCATAGAAAAAATTATAACCTTCCTTTTGATCTCGTCGTATTGAAGCTGGAGGATGTGGTTGAAGAGGTTGATGATAAGCTTGGATCTTGCCATTTTTATGACTTGGAAGCGAAGTACTCGGCTCTTGTTAAACAAGTCATTTGCAATCTTGGGAATTGGGCAGTCTTTTTATACGACCAAGATGTTGGAGTAAATTTTATATACAACCCTTCCAGCCCCGAAGATTTAACGTTGATAACTGCTTGTAATTCAAAGTATATAGTTAAAAATGGTACTTTAGGAGCAGTTCACGAGTTAAATTTTCCATTGAATACGGGTTTTTGGAAGTCCTATTACAATGAAAAAACAAACCAGAACGAAGTAACAATTCGCGATCTCTTTTTGGCAATAGAGGATTTTTATAAAGGGCTTAGAATAACGGAAGATACAGTAGAACGTTACCGGAAATTATCGGAAATCATTCTTGCTTGGGAAACAAACATTACCAATCCTTTACAAATAATATTAGATGACATAGAGTCCCTCCGAGATGAAATAGAAACAGACCATATCGGGCTCCAACCAGAATCGTCGTTTAAAGATTTGGCATTGGAAGTTATCTTTCAATTTGAATGTTTACTAAATACTTGTTTAGATGAAGAATTCGCTGTGTTGTTCAATGAATATACTGAGCGGGTGGAGTTAGAAAAGTCTAGGCTGATATTCAACAAGTTCTGCGAAAAGCATCCGGGGATGGAGCATATGGGGGGCGTACCCAAAGGGGGAACCTTCATATTGGTTTATTCTAATTATCGTGATCTTCGAGAAAACAGTAATGATCTATTAAATAGTTTTTTAAATTCTTATCGCGATAGTTACGGCGATTCCATAGGAAATGTTAACCCTCTCGATAATATTGTTTTAGGAGACTTTGCTCTGCCATACAGTTGCGTTTCTGATTGTCCCCCTCAGTCAACCGTAATATTATGCGACAAACCAACTATAGAACTAGAAAAGAACACTTTCTGTGATAATGACGATACTAACTATCCTATTATTTTTAAACCCCAAGGAGGGGATATATTAAATGACGAAACTGATGGGGTTATAGAAGATCCTAATAGTGGATTACTCGTGTTTAATCCTTCTTTGGTAGAAGGAAATAAACAAATTGTTCTTCAATATAAAAAGGATGGCTGTATTGATGAGTTTAAGTTATTTGTGGAAACTCCACCGGAAGTATTAGTCCAAGAGGCCCCTGTTGATGATAAATTTATTTGTAATTATGAAAACGGAGAATTGAATCTTATTGTAAACAAAAGTTTCCTCAATTTAAATGACGATATACTAGAACCAGAAAATATTGAATGGAACATAATTATTTCTGATGATGTTGACTTTGAAAATGGAAACCAACCAGATCAAAGTGATATTTCGACGACCACTTCGGTAAGCGACGGGGTTTCTCGTTTTGATGTGTCATTCAAAATTACTAATGGGTTTAATTATTATAAGGTTGAGGCAGGTATTAAGTCAATGTGTGGAATGGCTATGAGTTCACTAGAAGGAATATTTATTAATCAGGAAGATATTGAACTTAATGATCCTTCCGAATTCCCTGCTTGTATAGACGACCAAGATCAAAAAATTACGATTGATGTATTTCCCAAAGGAGGAGATTTTGAACTCTTATTGGGTGGAACAATCAGTGATCAAGACTTCTTATCATCTGTTATAGATGATACACAACCCATAAATTGTGATAGTCTTGAATATGAATTTAATATTGGCAAGCTAATTTCTGGGGTGTACGAGTTAAAATATTCAGTAGGTGGAGTAAGTTTAATGCCCGGTTGGGAGGGTTTTACATTATTCAATAAGTCATTAACCGTATTGTCTCTGATCGTACCGCCTCCTCCAGAGGTTCCAATTCCAGACCCAAATGCAGGAGAGCAAGCATTTGAATTTGAATTTAGATTGAGCCAAATTTCACCTTCAGTCAGTCCTTTAATTAATATCAAAGCATTCTTGGGAGATTCTCAGTCAGGTCAAGAAATAGAAGGAATATCATTGGATGTATTAATGGAAGGAATGAATACAATTGATGGTAAAGTAAAAATAGTTTATACGACAGACAGTGTTGATTACTTCGGCGAGGCTTGTACTCTTCAGATAAGCTTTGAAAACATAACTGATTGCTTTATTGAGGTTGAATTTAATTTTCCAGAAATTGTTCCTCAATTTACTACCGATAAATCACAATATTGTGAAGACGAACCTGTAAGTGCAGTTGTATCACCGCCTGGCGGATCATTTTTTTATTTTGGGCAAGAGTTTGCTATTGGAAATACTTCATTTGATTTTAACGATATACCAGGTGTTGGCTTTGATAGCGAAGGAAAAGTTCCTGTTACACTTATTTACAAGTTAAATAATTTAATTTCAGCTCCAGTAACAATAACTTTTTATAAGAAACCTACTGATTTAAGTGTTGAACTTAAAAAAATGTCATTCAATATTGATGAGAATTCTTGTTTAATTAATGGACAGATAGGAGAATTCGAAATCACAAGCATAGCGACAAATTTTATATGGGAAAAGTTCCTTAACGGAGAGGAAAGTGATTCCGGTCAAACTGACAAAAAAAATATAAATATTCTGTTTACGGTTGCTGAGTTACAAGGTGAAGTCTCAGTGAACTTTAAGGCTATCAATTTTCTTATTAATTGCAACATTGAATCTGAGTTTGATAATATTGTTCCATATTGTGGCTTTGGATTATCTTTTGAAGAGCCTTCTGTAATTGATGAAATGTCAGGTTATTTTCATTATACAGGAGGTCAGCAACAAATTCATGTTTCACAAGATGGGGGCGTTTTTGAATTGTTTGAAGAAGGTGAAGTTAATCCATTGCTCTATAACTCAATTATCTCAGTGTATAATAATACAAGCAAAACCTGTGTTTATTATTTCTCAGGTAAAGATGATGATGGTAATGACCTACCTGAAGGTAGTCGTTATCGTCTGGTTTACTCAATTAAACCAGAATTAACTGGTTGCGTTGAAACAAAATCTGACAAACTTCCTATTATAATTGATAAGGTTCCATTTAGTGGAGGCGGCACCGGCGGCAATTCCGGCGATCTCACCGGTGGTGGAGGCAACGGCGGTGGCTCCCCCCTCCCCGAAACCATCTCCCAACGCAACCAAACCTACCGCTCCGAACTCGAAGCCTACAACCCTGATAACGAAGACTCTCTAGTCTCCAATACAGTGTATACCAACAGTAAAGCATCCTTAGAGGCAACCGAAGAAGTCAACGCAGCCTACGAAAATGCCTCCAGAAAGCTAACCACCGCACTTAATAGAAACCAGAACGAAGAGCGCGAAGACCAGTACCGGGATGTTGCCCGACTCATTATCTCTGATATCCTGGATAAGTGGCTGCTACAGGATCAGCAAGCTTTGGCAGATGGAG
Organism: uncultured Saprospiraceae bacterium; assembly: GCA_964537285.1. Taxonomy (GTDB): domain Bacteria; phylum Bacteroidota; class Bacteroidia; order Chitinophagales; family Saprospiraceae; genus CAZHZT01. The sequence goes on from CAZHZT010000001.1 coordinate 37,663, forward strand.
CTGAAGACATTATCAATGCGCATATACTACCATTACTCGATCTGGCTGAGCGAGAAAGAGCCGGTTTCTTCGAAGCCTGGCAAAATGATTTCTCTGAGGAGGTGAAGAGTGCCGGAGCCATTGAAGCTTATCGGGCGTTATTTACATCAACAACCGAATAATCTTTGGCACAGCAGAACCAACATATCATCAATAAGCATATCTTTCATCTCAAAGTGAAGCAGAGAGAGGAGGCATCTTTGCTCAGACAGCAAATGCAGGAGCTGTTCTGGAAAGACGTACTGCCGGCTCTTGAAAAAGTACTCGATGATTTTGTGCCAAAAGATGAACTTTGGACAATCGATCGCCTGGAAATTGACCTTGGGGGTATTCCTAAAGCTGTTCTGCTGGAGGAACTGGTTAAGCGCTTTCTACAGGCTTTTAAGGAACAATTTGAAAAGCAAGCCTTGAAAGCGCCGGTGGATTTTCAACTGGAAAAGCATAATCTGGAGGACGGACAGTTCCATCTCTGGGTTTATTTCCTGGAACATGGAGCTTTGCCACCCAATATGGCCATCCCTGAGGAAACGTCCTGGAACACTTCTATCTTAAAGGTTCTGGCGAGCAAGGTTCAGGCCATAGAAACATTGCGTCAATTGATTGCCCAAAAGCCATTTGTACTTGACCGTATCGTTTTTCAACGTTCTACGGCCTTTTTAATCAATTTACTGGAGGCTTTTTCGGGAAAAACTCAAAAGGCTTTACAGTATGTTGAAGATGTTCTGCAAGCCTTTTTTACTAATAAAGAACTCTTCGAAAATCGCAATCGCTCAATAAGTGCAGAAGCGAGCGAGGCACAAATCCATCGTTTTTGGAAGCTTATCTCGGAAGAAGTTATTAAAAATCGCTTAAAAGAGGATACGGTTAAATTGTTGGAACTCGTTCTTCCTAAATTGTGGCCCGTCCAGGTTCTGGCAGTTTTTAGGAGATTCGTGAAAAAGAAGTTGAAGGTTGAACTCGGTGAAAAAAACACCATCTTAATCGCTTTAGATAAAGTTTTGGATGAAATAGTCGTTGATAACGAGCATCTAAAAGCTGAAGAAGAGTGGGGTGAAACTGAAAAACGACCTCAAAGCGAAGACCTGATGTTCTCCGCTAGAGACCAGGTAAGCGTTTCCCAATTAGATGATTCTGATGAAAATTTTTCTCAAAAAGATCTTGTAGAAACCAAGCGAGGCCCTGAAAGTAAAGAATCTTTGCTCGATAATCAAGACGAGGAAATAAGCAAAAAGAAGGCTTCATCCTCTGAAGAAATACCCTTTAATAAATTCGTCGAAAAGCCAGGCGTTTCTGAAGCCGGCGATGAGCTAAATTTGGAAGAAGATGATATCAATACATTATCTTCCGAAAAATCATTGGATCAATTAAATGATTCAGGTGAAAAAGCCAGCCCTGACGAATTCATAGAGGAATCAGTTGAGAAAAAGATTGGGAAGCATGCGGAGCAAAATGAAATTTCCGGAGCTAATAGAGACGCTGCTTCTACCAAGCATGATGATTTAGGTTCACCTGGCTCCAATATAAGTAATAGAGATGACCAGGGAAAAACGAAAGCTTCTGAGAAGAATGAAGAAGAACTTCATAGACCTCCTAAAAGAGCGTTAGGAGAAGAGTTCGTTAAAGATCCGAGCCAGCATCAAGACCAGCAAGACTCTGAAGATGAGGAGAATATTATCAAAGAAAAATGGACATTTTTTGAGACTTCTCTGAAAAGGCCTCCGTTTGTTGAATCTGGTCCTGAATATTATCAGATAGAAAAACCGCAAATAGGCAGCGCCCATTTTGTGAAAAACGCAGGTATTGTACTCCTTCATCCATTTTTCCAACCCTTTTTTCAAGCCCTGGATTTGATGAAAGACCGGAAAACCTTTAAAAATGAAAAGGCCCGGCATCGAGCCATACATCTTTTGGAATATCTGGCTACCAAATCCGAGCAATTACCAGAATACAAGCTCGTGCTACCCAAACATTTGTGTGGGTTGTTTTTGGAAGTGCCTGTTGAACGTAATATCAAACTAAAAAAGGAGGAAAAAGAAGAAGTAGAAAAACTGCTCAGCGCGGTAATAGAGCACTGGGATGCTTTAAAGGCAACCTCTCCTGATGGTTTACGACAAGGCTTCCTTCAGCGTGATGGCAAACTAGAACTAAGGGAATCCGGCTGGTACCTCATGGTAGAACGCAAAACCATCGATATTCTGATCAATCGAATGCCCTGGGGAATCAATAACATCCACTTGCCCTGGATGCCTGAATTACTCAAAGTAGAATGGAATTATTAATCGCATTTAATACCTCAAGATATGAATGATCTGTTTATTATTAATATCATTGAAAAAGTCCACCTTTATGACTGCCGCTTAATAAAGGCCGGCATTTCCGTGTTATCAAAAGACTTGATCGAATATGCCGCTGTGAATGCCCTTAGTGGGGCAGCTATAACCACTTTCCAAAGTTGTTTTACCAGCGTCGTGGAAGAGGATCGCTTTTGCTGGGAACAATTTGATCCCACTGTTAATTTATTCAAGCCCATTAATGAAGTAGGGCTAAGTTTTCTTGAATTTTCTCAACATGCGAAGCAAGGCTATTTCTGTCCGAATCGTCTTTACCGGCAACAAAATCAAGTCGTTGACCCCGGCATGGACGAATGCATCTCCAAGGACACGGTTATCCCGGTAGGAGTACCTTTTAACCAAGGCCCTGCTGAAGATTATATCATTTACCAGTATTGGGCTATTTTTATAGGTTGGAACCTGGCTAAGTCCTATTACCAAAAACTATTGGCAATCGATGATGAGCTGTTTGATCCGGATGCTTCCAAAAAAGATGAGTATAAGAATATCGCTCAAAAAATAAAAACCAACCTGCTAAATGACGATTCCTTATGGTCGCCAGTTGCAGTACACCTAGCCATTATTATTGTGAAGGCTTTCAAAAACCAGTAAGATAAGATAGAATGAAAGCATCTGAATCTAAAACGGCTTCTTCACACGCCCGCCAAAATAATCAATCGGCGGAGCGACCTTTCTTTCAAAAAGACGGACAGCAATCCTTCTTTTCTGAGACGGCCGTTTTAGATCGATCTCCATTTGGGGGAAGGGAGGGGCAAAATAATGGTTCTTTCTTTTCTCCAAGTACGATTCAGCCCAAGCTTAAGATCGGGCAGCCAAATGATAAATTTGAAAAAGAGGCAGATCAGGTAGCAGATCAAGCTGTTCAGCGCATTGCTCAATCTGATGTTGCTTCTGAATCCGCTTCAGCAAACGGTTTAGAAAATAGTGCCCCTCCAGCCATTCAGCGGGTTTCCACGCCCATTTCAACCATCCAACGCAAATGCTCCGAATGCGGTGCTGAAATGGAGGAGCAACAGAGCGAAGAGGCTTCCTCTGAGGAAACCGTTCAGCGCAAGCCTATTTTTGAAAGCAGTGCCCCGCCAGAAGATGACAGCTCCGTCCAGCGCAAATGTGCTGCTTGTGCTGCCGAGGAAAAAGTCCAGCAAAAAAATGAATCAGGAGGGGAGTCTTCTGCAAGCCCTAATTTAGAAAGCCGGTTAAATAGCTCTAAGGGTAGTGGCCGCCCACTACCTGAGGATACGCGCACGCAAATGGAAGGCGCTATCGGGGCTGATTTTTCGGGTGTGCGCGTCCACACAGGTTCCGGCGCTGTGCAGATGAACAAGGATCTGGGGGCGAAGGCATTCACGCATGGCTCGGATGTTTATTTTAATTCGGGGCAGTATGATACGGAGAATGTTGGGGGGAAGAAGTTGTTGGCGCATGAGTTGGTGCATACGGTGCAGCAGGGGGGGGCAAATATACGGAGGGATTTAAGTGAGGAGGGGGTAGAGTTCAAAGCGGACAAAATATTTAAAGCAGTCGAAGGATGGGGGACTGATGAAGACACAATATTTGATACAATTACTGGTCTAACTCCTTCGGACGCTTTAAGTCTTAAATCTATTTACTCAAGAAAATATAAATCTCTTAGAGAAGGCCGTGACCTCACCCAGGATTTGGATTATGAATTTGAGGATAAAAAAAACACCTATAGAGCTTATAAATTATTGCATCATAAGGTAAAAACTAGTGATGAAGCACTCACCACACCCACTACTCCATATGAACAGAGGATTCTGGTAGATCCTCCAAAGAAGAAGATTCCGCCATCTACTGAGGTGACTTATAAAATGGAAATAGGTAAATCTATTTTTGATACGGTAAAATATCAATGGTGGGTCTATAATGATCCCAACTCAGTTTTTGAGTTTAAGAAGCAAGGCGTTGAAAAGCCTAATGTGGTAAAAGGACCTAGTAGTCAGGTTTGGGAAAAAGCTCTATGGGCTTTTGGGGGTAAACACAAGGTGGTTTGTATGGTGCAATTTGGCGATAATGAGCCATCATTCTTTGAATTCTTTCAAATAGTGGAAGTTGATCCACTACAGCCATCTGAGGGTTATGAAGAACCTGTTTTTGAACCAACGGATAAAGAACTTGACGCCACAGAGGAAGGAAAAGCGATAGAAGAATATGGAATTGTTCAGGTAGATGATGGGACTAACCTTTGGCCACATCCTGATAGGTCCGAGCCAAGTCTGGGGTTGTTACCTCAAAATACTCGGGTATTTATCGATCGGAACGTCGGAAATGGGTGGGTATCTGTTTTTGTTGAAGGTCACCAGCGAGGAAAAAGTATTCCAGTTCCTGAGGGAACTATGGGGTATATCTCGGCAGTAAGTATTAACAAAGACCTTCCAGATCCTGGCGCTTGGCTTTATCGAATTGAAAAAGATGGTCAGGGAGCACTTTCAGTTGCGATGGAGGTATTCAAGGATAATTTCAAACCTTCTTGGGGAAAAGATTATCGGTATTTAGTGAATGTATTGGCTATTGTAAATGAAGCTAAGGAGAGAAGATATTTCTATAAGAATGATCCTGATGATTCCTGGAAAAAAACAAAAACGAAAAAAGGACAAATATGGGTTCCTGGTATTGAACTTATTGACACTTTGCATGGTCAAATCTCCTCTGGTTCAATTTCCTATGAAGTTCTAACCACCATAAGAGATGTAGCCATTGGAGTAGCTGCTTTTATTGTCGGCTTACTGCATGGTGCTATCATGTCAATAGCTGACATTTTTATTGGGATATATGATCTTGGTGAACTTATTGTCGATATAATTATCAAGTTATTTAAGGGAACTTTAATTTCTGATGCCAAATCATTTTGGGATGATATCAGTAACCTGAAGATGGATGATATCCTAGAAATGGTTGGAGCCAAATGGAACCATCCAAATATTTGGGATCGGTGGAAATTCAGAGGTTATGTCATCGGTTATATCATTGTTGAAATTTTGTTGATGTACTTTTCCGTTGGTATTGTGACGGCTATTAAATGGGTAGGAAGGGTTGGAAAATTCGGGAAGATAGGTTCCTATATCGCCAAACTCAGCAAGGTACAGAAGTTGGTAAAAGCTGCCGAAGCTCTAAAGGGCAAGGGCATCCAAAAAGTGCGTGCGACACTAAAAGCCGCCCATTCTTTATCTGAATATCACGGTTGGGCGGGCAAGGCATTGCGTATTCCAATCTCAATTCTACAGAGATTAAGTAAATTAGACATCGAAAAACTCAGAAAGCTGCCTCAGTGGGCCAGAGAACGGTTTGCACGTTTATCGGATAAAGTTAAATTGCACTTACTTGGTTGTTCTTCCCCTTGTAAGGTTGATGTCAATGAAATTGAAAAAGCCTTGAAATTAGCTGGAAAAGGAGGCAAAAAATTAAATACCGCAAAAGATGTTCTTGATATTCTGCCAAAAGGGCTGAATAAATTTAAGATCTCGCAAAAATTAAAGAAAAATTCGAGCCTGTTGAAAGCTATTCAAGAAGCTGGGTTAACCGATAAAGACTTTGCCAAACTCGCAGATTTTCTGACGCCAGAAGATGCAAATCCTGCTCAGGCTTATCGAACGTTTACAAGATATCTTACTAGTGTTGTCCCGGCAAAAACAGGGAAAGATATTACCGCCCTTAACAAAATATTAGCTGCAATCGTTAAAGTCGAGCCGCGCCGAGGTGCTGCATTGAAGGGAGCTATGTTTGAGCAATGGGTTGCTCTACATGTCCCTCAACTTGCCTCTCTCACGTATAAAAGAATTACCTTCAATCTGAGAACCCTTCTCAAGAAGACCAAACCTCCCTACAGGCGTACCGTTGATATATGGACTGAAGCCCAGGGAATAATCTGGGATATGAAACATACCTTTTCCAAGGTTCCCAATGATCAGGCATTAGACTATTTGGGATTAATTGGAAAAGTAGCGCCTGATCAAAATATTGTAAAAGGAATAAATTATCTTTTCCCTACTAAAGCAGCTGCGGAATTGAATAAACACTTATCAACTACCTACAAATTTGGAGTTTATTATATTGATAATACCACCAATGCCTTAGTTAAGTTATAAATAAGAAAAAAGAATTCGTATGGAATTGCACTGGAGCGCAGCGACAAGATTTCATGATTGGTTTGATGCAGATTTAACTTTCCCAAATTGGGTCGTGAAAAAATTGGAAGAAAGTAATTTGATAGGAGAGGTTGATTGGGTAGAGTATGGATTTGAGGATAAAAAACTAGATGTTGCAGGCTCAGGAAACCACCTCCAGGAATATCTAAAACAAAAGAAATCAAAAAAACAGTTTTTACAATTTACTGCAGGGGGCTCAGTTAATGGGAAATGGAAAATATCGATAGGTTTATCCAAATTTAATGAACAGATTCAACAAGTTCTGGGCTATAACATTATAAATTTTTGGTTTAGTTTAGAGAATGGGTATCATGCCGATGATTCCAAACAGATCATTGAAATTTTTAAAATGCTACATTCTGATAAAAATACCGAATTTGCCTTCATGCACCCCTGGGAGCGCGTCCACGAACTTACTGATTTTGCAAAATCAGGGCCCTATACAGACCCCATTACAATTAGTCCTATGTTCTCTGGTGTTTACTGGGTAAATTTTCTGGGCGCCAAACATCTTGAATTTTTCGAACTTAAAGAATTGAAAAGAATTGATAGCCCTTATTTTGAATGGATCGGCGAAGATAGTTTGCTCATAATTTTAACCTCTGATTACAGAGATTCACTTAATCCTGATGTTGAAAAGGAAATGTTTTCTTTAACACAAAAATTCAAGGAGTGCCTCATTTGAATCAAACAAAATGGTGATAGCTTCAGCGGTCAGAAGTTAATAGAGTTATTCCCCCACTGGTCGAAGCCTTCTTTACTCTGCGCCTACTGGCTGAAGCCTCATCCGCTTTTCATCAGATTTGTCGATAGAAAGGAATAGTGATGAAAGAAATTAATCTTGTGTCGGTGATTGCTCGGATTGCAAATCCTCGCGAGCGTTAATTTATGCACCGCTCGCGAGGATTTGCAATCCGAGCAATCACAACAATTTTAAACCCGAACAAACTACAACCCATGAAGCCCTTTTAACATCTCTACATCCGCTTTAATCGTCGCTATATCCGCATCATTGCCAGAAATATTGTTGTTAGTAGTAATTCTAAAACTCTCCAGTGATGTACCCGAGCCACTAATGTCATCCAAGCGATCCTCCAAGGCTTTCACACGATCGTCGTACTGCTCCAAATACAACTCCAATGCACAATTTCGATAGTACAAAATATACGTATTTAAATTCTTATCCCACTCCAGGCCACCTGTATCCGCCTTAAATTGATCTTTAAAAGTCGTTTCTCGAAACCTTCCCCTCGTCTCACCGGCATAATAATCCAGGATACGTCCTTTGTAATATAGAATATACGTTACGATTTCTTTTTCCCAGTTCAATCCGTCTTCATCGGGTGTAAATCGAGTATCTTCTTCAAACTCTGTTTTAAAATTATTGAATTTTGAGGGCATGATATTAGAATAACTTTTTGAATGAGTGAAAATTTCAAAAATTAAAATACGTATAATTAGGGAAATGCAGAAAATTTATGGAAAAATATTTAACTTTATAGCAAATTAATCCTACTTACTCAAACAACCATCTACATGCAACATCAACCACTTCTAAATTTTCAAACAGAAGAAAAAAAACACTTTTTTCGCCTTTTCCCCGATCTCCCTCCTCTGGAAATGGACGATGACCAAATCTGGTCGCTGGCAATGGCTATGGTTGAATTCGATGGCGAACGAAATGATAGCCGGTATTTTAGTAATGGGTTATGCATCTTTGGTCAATTCCTGGCACATGATATCACTTTTGAAAGTACCTCTCATTTGATTTCCAATGCTAGTATCCCTCTATTACAAAATGATCGGACCATTAATTTAGACCTTGATTGCCTATATGGACAAACTACGCAGACTTTTTACTATGATAATAAAAAGCCACAGTACTTATTGCTGGGAAAAGAATTTGGTAATGAAGAAGTCAAATGGTACGATCTTCAGCGAAATATACAGGATATAGCTATCATCCCTGATGCTCGGAATGATGAAAACCTTATAGTTTCTCGGCTCCAGGTGCTTTTTATTCAATTTCATAATAAAATTGTGGATTACTTCCATGGAAAAGTACCTGAAAACGAACTGTTTGAAGAGGCTCGTAAACAAGTTACCTGGTATTATCATTGGTTAGTATTGCATGAATATTTATATAAAATAATGGATAAAGAGGTTTTTAATGACCTTCTTAATAAAGGCTGCCGTTTCTTTACTTCGCCACATCAATTGCCATTGGAATTTACGGGAGCAGCCTTCAGGGTTGGACACTCTCAGAGCAGGGAACGGAATCGTATTAATGCATATACCGAGAGGGAATTGTTTGATTTAGGCTTTTTTGCTGAAATGAAAGATTATGTGGATTGGAGATATATTTTTAATTCTTACGATGGAAAATGCCAATTTGCTAAGTTGATTGACACTAAGATCGCTAAAATCTTCCACGATCTCCCTATTGTAAAGTCTAATAATCAAAGAGTACGTTCACTTCCTTTCCGGAATTTAAAAAGAGGTGTTGTTTATGGATTGCCTTCAGGAGAGGATGTTGCTAAAAAACTTGGGTTTGAAGCTATTGACGTTGAAGAGTCTAAGCAACTAAAATTAAATGGAACCCCCCTTTGGTTTTACATCTTAAGGGAGGCTGAAATACTGGGCAATGGTGGAGAAAATCTCGGTCCTGTAGGCAGTACTTTGCTTGGAGAGTGCTTTTTTACCATCCTCAAACATGATGAATCCTCTTATTTTAATTCACAACCTAATTGGACGCCTATGCTGGCCAAAAGGGATGGTAGCTTCGATTTTGCGGATATGATTAAATTTGTTGAGTCTAAAGCTTGATATGATATTCGTTTTTTCTTATTTTTAAATTTAAAATCTTCACCCCCTCAATCAATTATATATGAAATTTGTTAGTACGCGAAAATCTCGCCGGCATAGAAATCCCAAAACCGGAGATGATAAAAAACAACCTTTCTTTGTAAAAGAACCTAAAAATGACTCTGAATCTCAAAATGCTTTCTTTTCTCCTGGAGTTACTGATAGCGGCCCAATTCAGGCAAAATTAACTATTGGTAAAAGGGGGGATAAATATGAACAGGAAGCGGATGCTGTTGCAGATCAGGTTGTTAAACAGTCAAATAATTCTGCTAACATTCAACAAGGAGGAACTCAGAATATCCAACGTAGTAATAGTAGTAAAATGCAGATGGATAAAGAGATACAAGAGCAATCCGCCATTCAAAAGCAAGGTGTAGAGGAGGAGATGCAGGAGCAACCTGCTATTCAAAAAATGGGAGAGGAGGAGATGCAAGAGCAGCCTGC
>CAZHZT010000001.1:47627-135885 GCA_964537285.1 uncultured Saprospiraceae bacterium
AGGAGGAGATGCAGGAGCAACCTGCTATTCAAAAAATGGGAGAGGAGGAGATGCAGGAGCAACCTGCTATTCAAAAAATGGGAGAGGAGGAGATGCAGGAGCAACCTGCTATTCAAAAAATGGGAGAGGAGGAGATGCAAGAGCAGCCTGCTATTCAAGCAATGGGAGAGGAAGAGATGCAGGAGCAGCCTGCCATTCAAGCAATGGGAGAAGAGGATATGCAAGAAAAACCAACCACGGGTAAGCATCATTCGAACCAAGCCAATGCATCTGGTAAAAGGACGGCCAGTCCGACTTTATCTAATGAAGTAAAGCGCTCTCGAGGTAAAGGACAACCCCTTCCAAATAAAACCAAATCAGAAATGGAAGCGGCCTTCGGTCTTGATTTCAGCAAGGTGAATATTCATACGAATGCTAAGGCAGTTCAGATGAACAAAGAAATTGGGGCTCAAGCGTTTACTCATGGTTCAGATATCTTTTTCGACGAGAATAAATTCAACCCGGAAACCACCACCGGAAAACATCTTTTGGCTCATGAATTGACGCATGTAGTCCAGCAAGGAAAGGCGGGAGTAAAAAAAAAGTTCATCCAGAAAAATGAAGAAAAAGATCGCGACGTAGTAACGGAAGAAAAAGATCCGATCGCGGATAGCAAACTGAAAAAAGAAGACGCAGCAGAGAAAATTCCCGGCCTGTCAACTGAAATTGTAAAGGAATTAACCGAGCTAATTGCCAATAAAAAACGCAAAGAAGCCCTCAATAAACTGGTTGAATTCCTTATTAATGATGGCCAAATGGATGCTTCCTTGTTGGAAGAAGGTAAAATGCATTATGGTGGTGCAGCTGGTGGAGAAGGCTTGGCTTCTCCTCCTGGTTATAAAAAAGATCCCGATACCGGAGAACTTAAAGCTAAACCCACTCCGGTAAGAATTGGTTGGAGAGCTTTTAAAAATGTGCCGCTTCTATACTCTACCGTAATGCACGAATATATTCATGTACAACAATTTCAAGAACCCGTCGCCCGAGGAACAAAAGGTCAAAGAGGACTTGGATGGCTTATAAAAAGGCAGGAGGTAGAGGCTTATGCCTATGAATTGATTAATGCAGATAAGACGGGGCTTTCAACCTATCCTACGTTGATGCTTGATGCCTGGTCGCGGTTAAATAGTGAGTGGAATGGCTTAGGCAAAGCCAGTAAAAAGTTACTTAACCCAATGTACGAAAGTGCCTATCAAAGTACTAAAAAGGTGGTTGGAGATAAGAAAATCCCTTACAAACCGTTCAAGTAAAAAATTATTTTATGCTACAAGATATTGTTCTGGAGCTTATTTCATTACAAAATAGCTTCCAAATTGGCGAACCAATAGTGATTAAGCTATTCTTATTCAATTACCTGGATGATCCATTGGTCTTTAATTCCCGGTTTGGAGTTAACCTTGAAGGTGCCGTGGGAGAAGTATTTTTTAAGATTGTAGGCCCTGATGGGGAAGCTTTGCCATTCAGTGCCCGAGTGAATATGGGGAGCCCTATGATGGAAGATTTTTCTTTTGTGCAACCTAATGCCTGTGTTGGGAGTGCCATCCACCTTGAGCGTTATTTTAATTTTGAGCAAGCTGGTGTTTATACCATCGAAGCTTTTTACAACAATAGTTTCGAGCAAGATCTTCATGGTGAAACTGCCTGGACTGGTTCTTTAAAATCAAATGCATTACAACTCGAGATTAAGTAATTCGAAATTTTTTATTTCTTATTGCCACCTCCTGTATTTAGCTTATGAGTATACACGCATCAACCAACCAATTGGAATCGGTTTTGGCCTTTTTAAGGGAAATGGTACGTAAAAGATTGAGTGCCTACTTTACAGAGGAGGCAGCATCCTTCCACTTGCCCGACCATGTAAGTTTTGATCATCAAAGTGGATACCTTTCTGATTTTATTACTTCGCATGATCTTAATATTGAAGAGTTTACTATTTTACTCATTGCACTTGCCCCTCACGTACAACCCGATTTTTTTGATGAGATTATAAAAAAAGAGATTCCACATGCTGGTGATTTTCCAAAATTTGGAGGAACACGTGGAAAACAATTCCGGGGTTTTATACCCACGGGCCAAACGGCTCTTTTTATTTTAGCTGGTGACGAGACAAGCAAGCAAATCGAGATACGAAGCTTATTCAGTGAAGAACATTTATTTGCTCAAAAAAAGATTCTTTGGCTGGATGAGGTGCCACCAGGGGAACCGCGAATGAGCGCGAATATCATATTGTCTCAAGAATACGTCGAGGTCTTTACAACGGGTAAAGTGGCTCGTCCAAGGTTTGGTATGCGCTTCCCTGCTCAATATATAGAGACTAAAATGGATTGGGAGGATCTCGTACTATCTAAAGATACACTAGACCAAGTGAGAGAACTGGAAACTTGGGTGAAATATGGCGAGCTATTGCTCTCTGAATATGGGATGTCAAAGCGTGTCAAACCTGGGTATAGAGCCCTTTTCCACGGGCCACCGGGTACAGGTAAAACATTGACCGCTACCCTTATCGGGAAACATACTAGTCGAGAGGTCTACCGTATAGACTTATCCATGGTCGTATCGAAATATATTGGAGAAACGGAAAAGAATTTATCCAACTTATTCGCCAAAGCAGATAATAAAGATTGGATATTATTTTTTGATGAAGCTGATGCCCTTTTTGGAAAGCGAACAAATGTAAAAGATGCGCATGATAAATACGCCAATCAGGAAGTTGCTTACTTGCTTCAGCGCATTGAAGAATACAATGGTCTGGTTATTTTAGCCTCTAACTTCAAGTCTAATATTGATGAGGCTTTTCTTCGGCGTTTTCAGGCAATAATCCATTTTCCCATGCCAAAAGCACGAGAGCGCTTAAAACTTTGGCGCAAAGCGTTGCCCGAGAAATTTCAATTTGATTCCAATGTGAATATTGAAAAAATTGCTCAAAAATACGAACTTTCAGGATCTGGAATTACTAATGTAATTCACTATACCTGCCTTTCCGCTTTGGAAAAAAATACATCTAAACTATCCAGTGATATGTTGTTGGCAGGGATTAAAAGAGAGTTCTTTAAAGAAGGAAGGGTTATCACTTAGCTTTAAGCTCTTGAAGAAATTCCAAAAAATCAGAATCACCTGCGCCCAACGCCTGAAAAATACTAGTTTTGGACAGATTCGGGATGAAGTTGTTACACAGGGAATATCGGGTAAAAGGTAACAAACTGAAATTCAAAAGGCGCGATTTAGGCACAGGTGTTCTGGTGTTGAAAATCTCCAACAATTGCATTAAGGGTAAATAACATCACTTACAGCGATGAAACCATATAAGTGGGGAAAAAATGGGATTCTAATCTGTTATCTAGGGTATTAGCGCTATCGTAAGTATATTCAATCCGCTGAGATTTATTTACACTTACTTTATGTACAAGAACTGTAGCCCTTCAGAACTACAAACTCTTTTATCTATTTTAATATCTTGGATTGGTTTTGAAATTACTTAGTTCAATAAAATAATCTTCCTCTAACTTTTCCACACAACAAATATAAGCGCTTTGTATGGTGTTTGAAACAGAGATCAGTGACTAATGTAGTAATGGAAGTACAACCCGGGCAAGTGGCGGAAATAACTTAGATTGCGGAAAACTAAACTTCGGTTAACCGTTCCCCGTTTCCCGTTAACCGCATTCATTGCAATAGCCTTTGAGGATCAAGTGGGTGGAATGGAGTTGGTAGCCTGAGGGAAGGGAGGAGTTAGGAGAAGGAATATCATCCATACATAAAGTTTTTCCACATTTTTCACAATGGAAGTGCGCGTGACTATCTTGGTGATGGTCTTCCGAACAATCACTGGAACAAAGCGCATACTTAGAGATATCGCTCCCGTCGAATGCTTTGTGAATTAGACCTTTTTCTTCAAAAGATTTAAGTGTTCGATACAGCGTTACCCTGTCTACCTTTTCTAATTGAGATTCAATAAAATGGTTGGAAAGGGCTTCGTCTTGATCAAGGAAAAGCGATAGAACATTTTTGCGCACCTGAGTGATGCGAAGATTATGATTTTTTAATAGGTTCTCTGTTTTAGTCATGCTCGTTTTCTTTATAACTCCCTTTTTTCAACGGAAATATGGACAATCAGGTTCAAGTGAAATGGATATATTTGGCGGCCGCATGTGCGCTTTAGCGCACATGCGGCCGCCAAATATATCCATTTCACTTTATTAGGGTGCTAACTTATTTTTAATCTCTTCAAAAAACAAATCTACCCATTGTTCGTACATTAGGGCTGATGGGTGGAGTTCATCGGCTGCTAATAGATCTGGGTTGCTTTGAGCCATTCTGGAAATCGGGGTGATGTCAAATAAATCTGCACCATTTTACGGTAATAAATTTTTGGCCCTTTTCTTTATAGAATAAAAGTGATATATTAATGCAAGTTGCGATTCATTGACGTTAATGAAAAGGAATTCATCATTTTCAACGGAGCAATCAATAAACTTTTTTGATAAAAATTTCTTAAAACATTATAACAAATTAAAAAAAAAGCAGAGATAGTCTTCGAAGTTGAAGAAACGAATGTATGAACTTTTTGACTATCTCGCAGTACAAAATGTCATGGCAGATAAACTCGAATTAACCGTAGTAGGCTTGGCTAAAAGCGAGATTGAAGCGGAAAACTTTGCGGTTATTCTGGAAGAAATAGAAGGTTTTCGTCGGCTACCGATTGCAATTGGTAGTTTCGAGGCCCAGGCTATAGCACTGGCTATGGAGGGTATGCCCCTTTTGCGCCCCTCTACGCATGATCTTTTTAAAAATACCCTTGATGTATTAGGGGCGGAACTGCTCGAAGTCATCATTTCTGAGCTTATTGATGGAGTGTTCTATGCTACTCTTGTACTGACATCCAATGGAGATTATATCCAGGTAGATGCACGTACTTCTGATGCTATTGCCCTGGCGGTACGCTACGGATGTCCTATCTTTTCAAGAGGTTTCATTATGGATGAGGCCGGTGTAATCATGGAAATGGAAAATGAGGAAGAGGTGCCAAAGCGCAGGCATCGCAAAACGGCTCTCAAAGAATATAGTGTCTCGGAATTGGAAAATCTATTGGAAAAAGTACTCGCCAATGAAGATTATGAAAGCGCGGCTAAGATCAGGGACGAAATTACGAGAAAAACAAGTGCGTGAAATGACATCAATATAGATGATTGTGGTAGTCACCACAATCATCTATATTGATGTCCAAAGGTTAGGATAATAACGGGAAAGCGCAGAAATTACATGAGGATGTGCAATCTCTCCCTTGCTTATCGCTGCTTTTATTTCTTCCAATGTCATAAATACCACTTCAATATCCTCTCCGTCGTCCAAGATCAGGTCACTTGTTCTTTTCACTCCTTTAGCCACTAAATGGTGCAAGTAACTATCCATGAAAACAGGATTGGACTGTATAGAGCCAAGGAATTGCCAGTCAGTCCCGGAGTAGCCTGTTTCCTCAAGCAGTTCTCTTTGTGCGGCAACCATCATATCTTCGCCCGGATCAACTAAACCCCCTGGGAGTTCCAGCGTAAAACCCCCGATGCCAAAGCGGTATTGCCGAACCATGATGATCTTTTCATCCGGAGTGAAAGCAAGTACATTGACGGAATCCTGGGATTCCAAAACGACCATTTTGATGATTTTGCTGTTGCGAGGATTTTTCATGTAATCAAAGCGCACCTTGAACAGCTTGAGATCCGGACCTTCTTCGGAAGATTCCCGAGTCCATTGAGGAAAATCGGATGAAGACATGCTTTGTCTTTTTGGTGCCCAGAACAGGAGTCGAACCTGCACGCCCATAAGAGCACTACCCCCTCAAGGTAGCGTGTCTACCAATTCCACCACCTGGGCTACTTAAAATGGATCGCAAAGGTACGGAGTATTTTTATAAGAAGAAAGGGTTTGTATCTTTTTATTTTGCCGGCAAAATAAAAAGATACAAACCCTTTCTTCCGGATTAGCCGTTTGAAATAGCAGTCTCTCTTAACCTTTGCAGGAATGGAGAAGCAAAAATAAAGTTCTGGAGGTTTTCATTCTTGCTCGTTAAAACCTCCTCCTTATTACCTTGCCAGGCAACTTGCCCGCCTCTTAGCAATACAATATTATCACCAATTTCCATTACCGAGTTCATGTCGTGGGTATTGATAACGGTAGTGATTTGGTTTTCGATGGTGATGCTTCTGATAAGTTCATCGATTACCATTGAAGTCTTGGGGTCCAGGCCTGAATTGGGTTCATCACACATAAGAAACCTGGGTTTCAACACTATGGCGCGAGCTATACCTACGCGTTTTTGCATCCCACCACTGATTTCTGAAGGATATTTTTTGTTGGCTCCAGAAAGCGTAACTCGCTCAAGGCAAAAATTTACACGATTTTGTTTTTCCTTGTAAGTCATGGTCGTGAACATATCCAAAGGAAAACGAATATTTTCTTCTACCGTCAAGGAATCAAAAAGGGCATTGCCCTGAAAAAGCATACCCAATTCCATTCTCAATGCCCGTCTTTCTTTTTTAGGTAAATTGGTGAAATCTTTTTCTCCATACCAGACGTGCCCCTGGCTGGGTTCCAGCAACCCTACCACTATTTTAAGCAAAACCGTCTTTCCTGCTCCGCTTCGCCCAATAATCAGGTTTGTTTTCCCGGGCTCAAAGTCTACACTGATGTCGTGAAGTACTTCAACATCCCCAAAACTCTTATATATATTTTCTATCTTAATCATGAATATTTCAATTTCTTACAAATAGGTTCATACCCAAAATTAACCAGTAAGTAGAACCGCGATAATATAATCGGCTAAAAGGATAAGTATATTGCTGAAAACGACCGCCCGTGTACTCGCTTGCCCTAATTCTATGCTTCCTCCCGTAACATAATAACCCTGATAACAGGATACGCAGGTAAGGATGATGGCAAAAGTGAAGGCTTTAACATACATCATAAATACATTAAAATCTACAAAGAAGGACCGAAGACCTCGGATGTATTCCATGTGAGACAACTCTCCGGGAAGCACAGCTGCTATATATCCTCCCAGAATGCTTACAAATGCAGAAACGGTAACCAATAAAGGAATTACAAATATAGCTGCGATTAACTTGGGCATAATTAAATAAGATGCCGTGTTGACTCCCATTAATTCCATCGCGTCAATATGTTCTTTTTGTCGCATCCCCCCAAGCTCTGCAGCCATATTTGACCCCACCTTGCCTGCAAGTACCAAACAAGTTAACATAGGAGCCATTTCAATAATAGAAATATCTCTAACGATATAGCCAATATAGTACCTTGGAACAAGCGTCCCGTTCAATTGATAGGCGAACTGGATCGCTGTTACCGCTCCTATAAATACAGAAATTAACCCGACAATCACCAATGAGCCAATACCGATGTCGTTCATCTGCCGGGCTGTCTCTTTCCAGTACATAGACAACTTTTCGGGCCGGGCAATAGCGGTGCGCATCAACAAGAGAAACCTTCCAAAATGATAAAATAACCTAAGATTCATATTTTTACATTATCGCCAAAAATAAGCTAATTTTGATAGATTCGTAAATTCAATTGGACGCATTTCATTTTTTCGCTGTTCTTGAGAAGGCATTTTCACAGAGAAAACGCCTTCTCTTCACGAAAAATCGTTCTTTGACAAATTGTTTGAAGTTCCATTTTCCACATTTTATGCCAAAGAACTCGAAAAACTAAACAGGAAAGACGTTCAAAACGTTGAAGTTGTTTAAAAAAGAGCATCTTCAAAACAAGTCTAATAAAAACAAACAACATGAACGTAATCATAACCGGTGCAACAAAGGGAATCGGAAGAGCTGTCGCAGAATTATTTGCTGCCCAGGGCGCCAACCTGGCCGTTTGTTCTCGCAATGCAGCTGATTTAGCTTCTATGAAAAATCAGTTTAAAATGGATTATCCGGAAATAGAGGTGCTTACAGAAGTCGTGGACGTCAGTAAAAAAGATCAGGTAGAGCATTTCGCGGAACGAATTCTTGAACAATGGGATGATGTGACAGTTCTGGTCAACAATGCCGGCCTTTTCTATCCAGGAGAAATTCTCCAGGAAGAAGACGGCAAAATGGAGCAAATGGTAGAAACGAATTTGTATAGTGCCTATCATCTGACTCGAAAAATCGCTCCTGTAATGGCCGAAAAAGGAAAAGGGCATATCTTCAATATGTGTTCCATTGCCAGCTTATTTGCTTATCCAAATGGAGGTTCTTACACTATTTCTAAATTCGCAATGCTTGGCTTTAGTAAGGTTTTGAGGGAAGAACTAAAAAATAAAGGAGTAAAGGTAACTTCTGTATTGCCCGGAGCTACATGGTCCGCATCCTGGGAAGGTGCTCCATTTCCGGAAGATCGCCTTATGCCCGCTGAAGACATCGCTCATTTGGTCTTAAATGCTTTTCAGCTGAGCAATCAATCCGTAGTAGAAGAAATAATTGTTCGCCCTCAATTAGGTGATTTATAAATCACACAATTTGTCAAAGAACGGATCTGATTAATCCGGTTTGCGGTAAATGGGGCAACGCTTTACCTTTCATCGCAACTTAAGCTAATAAAATGTGCACAGTAACATTCATACCTAAGGGGAAAGATCATTTTATCTTTACTTCCAACAGAGACGAGGCCCCTGATAGAGCAGCGGATGAGGTGAAATCCGTTCTTGTAAATCAACAGAAAATTGTTTTTCCCGAAGACAAACGATCCGGGGGGACTTGGTTGGCGATTTCTGATAACAATCGCCTGATTTGTGTTCTAAATGGTGCTTTTGAAAAGCATCAAAGGAAAAGTGTCTACCGAAGAAGCCGGGGGTTAATGGCCCTGGATTTTTTCAGTTTTACGGATATTCATCATTTTGGAAAAAACTATATGTTCAAAGGGATGGAACCGTTTACAGTTATTGTTTATGAAAATTTTCAGCTTTTTGAATTGCGTTGGGACGAAGAAAGACTGCATTCTAAAAGCTTAAACCCTTTTAGAAGCTACATCTGGTCTTCATCCACGCTTTATGATAGGAATATGCGTGCAAAACGTCAAAAATGGTTCAATGGCTGGATACGCAGCACGACCAATCTTTCCCAAAGCAATATTATTAATCTTCACCAAAGGGGAGGAGAGGGCAACCCGCATGTCGACTACGTTATGAATCGGAATGAAAAAGTAAAAACAGTGAGCATCACATCTGTTCACAAGAACCCTCAGATTGCGGGAATGACATTTATTGATCTTCAAAAAAATCAGACTTTAATACCTGTTGAATTGGAATTGGGTTAGACGGGAGACGGGAAAGTGGGTTCTTTCCCGTCCCCCGTTTTACCGTAACTTCCTTTTAAGTATTCAAGCCACCACAAACACTCAAAACCTGCCCGGTGATATAAACCGAAAGGTCAGAACCTAAAAAGAGGCAAGCATCAGCCACTTCCTCAGCATTTCCCAGCCGCTTCAAAGGTATATTTGCCAGGAAATTTTCTTTCGTTTTTTCGTCTAAGGCATCCGTCATGTCTGTACCGATAAAACCAGGAGCAATGGCGTTGCAACGTATGCCACGAGATCCCACCTCCTTCGCAATAGATTTAGAGAAACCTATTATGCCTGCCTTAGAAGCAGCATAATTAGCTTGCCCGGCATTGCCAAAAATACCTACCACTGAGCTCATATTAATTATAGAGCCTGATCGCTTTCTCAACATAGGACGAAGAGCGTGTTTCGTAAGGTTAAATACTGATTTAAGATTGATTTGGATCACATCGTCCCACTGCTCTTCGTTCATCCTAAGCATTAAAGTATCTTTCGTAATACCGGCATTATTGATAAGGATATCAATTTGACCAAATTCATCAATGACATTCTTGATCAATTCCTCTGCAGCGGTATAGGAACTGGCATCCGATTGGTAAGCAACCAGTTTTTGCTCGTTCCCTCCAATCTCAGCAATCAGGGCATCAGATGGCCCTTTGGACGAACGGTAAGTAAAGGCTACATTAGCCCCATGCTCGACAAATTTTCTTACAATAGCTTCTCCGATTCCTCTGGAGCCTCCGGTAATCAGAGCATTCTTTCCTTCTAATAATTTCATTCTGATTATTGATTTAAATTCTTTGACAGAAATTGTGAAAAATGGAACTTCAAAAGGATAAGCCTTTCGGCCTCAAGGGCATTCAAGGGGGATTCACACAATCTGTCAAAGTAGGTTATTTTTAAAAGGGAAACCTCTCAAAATAAGAGTCCTCCAAAAATTTTTAATCTCAAAATTAAAGGTACGAGAATACTTTGGTTGGCGGTAATTTCTGTAAAAAAAAGATCGAGCTTCCTGCTTATGCTTATTCTTAAAAACACAAAGTGGAAAGGATTTAAAATTATTTTAAACAAAATGTTGTTAAATATTTGCTTGGAATAATTTTTTGTTTTAAATTTGTAGTGTTTCCAAAAAAAAAGTTTAGAATTATGAAGGGAAGTAAGAAGTCATCAAGAATTAGAATACTCGGCTACGAGGAAAAAAATACTCGCACCAAGGGATATTTACCGGATAATCAGCGGTTTATTTTTGAATACATTAATAATGATATCTGGCACTTAGTCAAAAGGTTGATTTATCTGACTTTCAAACCACTGAATTCAGTAATCTTTTGCTTTAGCACATATCTAAAGAAATTATGGGAACGCAATGACATTCCCTGGGTTAAGATAACCATGCTTTGCCTTTTGGTATATCTATTATTTCAGAAGGAAATGCAATTCAATTTTTCGTTTAATGCTCCTTTTTCAGGCTTGATAAGCAGCGCAGAAGCGAATATACCCTCTGTTGGGCTGCAAAAGAATGTGTCCAAAGTTATTTCTAAAGATGAATCCCTTGGGGAATTAACAAAGGGCGTAAGCGATCAACAAGTCACTAACTATATTAAAAGATTTGCAGAGGTGGCTGTTAAGGAAATGAACAAGTACGGAATACCGGCTAGTATTAAAATGGGGCAGGGAATAATGGAAAGCTCTTCCGGGAAAAGCTTATTGGCAACCCAGAGCAATAACCACTTTGGCATCAAATGTCGTCGGAAGTGTAAAGGGTGTACTTGCCGGAATTATGCCGATGATGATGTATTTGATATGTTTCGGGTATTTGAAACCGATTGGGAAAGCTGGCGGGAACATAGCCTGCTATTGTCGAACAACAGCCGCTACAGCAAACTTAAAAAGCATGGGAAAGACTATAAAAAATGGGCCGCCGGGCTGCAAAAAGCAGGCTACGCGACCGATAAGAAATATGCGGAAAAATTAGTCCGGATAATTGAAAAGTATAAGCTTTATAAACTGGATAATGTTACTCTAAAATAAATACTTTCTGATATGAAAAATCTACTACTCCCTGTTCTTATCATAAGTGCATTTTTTTACTTCAGTGCTAACACAAAAACTCAGGAGCCAAGCAGAGCTCAAGTAATTACAATCTCAAAAGAATCACTGAATAATGAACTTTCTGTTGGAAATCAAATAAGGGTAATCCGGGAAAGTAAATCAATTTCTCAAGCTGAACTGGCTGAAGCAATTGGGTTGACAATCAACCAGGTTCAAACTATAGAAAGTGGTATGGCTACTCCTACCAGAGATATAATTTTTCGTATCCAGGAACTGCTCGAAGAAGAAATTATTATCGATAGGTGAGGGGGACGCTAATTGCTAACTACTTAATGAATGAAGAGTGGATAACGGAGGAAAAAGGAGCCAAGCTCCTTTTTCCTCCGTTATCCACTCTTCATTCAAATAAACTACTAGCTATCTTTCAACATTTGTTTTAAAGTGTCAATAACTTTAATTGACATTACATCGACTCCTCTTTTCTCTGCTAAATAAACAGAAACCCAATCAAACAAATGATTCAGATATATAGATCTTTCCAAATAGCTATCCCCTTTAGCCATTATTTCAATTGTACCAGAAGAATAATGATTAGCCACTTCTTTTACAAAGTCTATGCGCTGCTTGTTCCTAGGATGATCCGATTTGGTCCGGATCAGGATCACTAAGATATTTGGATATTGCTGGTACCAACCCACTAATTCGTTATGGTTCATTTCCGGAATAACATGATGCCAGCACAACAGTTTTGAATTTTCATTCAATTGCTGACGAAAACGGACAGCTATAGCTTCCATCTCGGCGGTACTGTAAATAACAGGTAGTTTTGAGGTCAATAAACCAGCTACCTGCATTGCTTTTTCTTTTATCTCCTCTTTATCCGTTTTCAATAAAGTAATGGATGCCAAAAGTTGCTGTTCAAAATCATTGTTGATCAGACCACAATGGTGCAATCCATATAACTGAGCCGTAAGCGAATAACCTAAGCAAGCTCTGGGAGCGGGCTTGCCTTCAGGTAATTTGATCAGGTTTAAGTTATTTTCCAGCGCAGCCTGTAATAATTTTCCTCCGGAAGAGATACAAACTACCTCAGCCTTTTTGTTGAGCATTTCTTCAAATGCCGATAGTGTTTCTTCGGTATTGCCTGAATAGGAAGAAGCAATACCCAATGTATGTTCGTCAACCCAGTTGGGGATCTGATAGTCTTTGAGAATGAAAAAAGGAACGGAGCTATGCTTCGAAGCAAATGTAGCTGTGAAATTGGCCCCAATGCCTGAACCTCCCATTCCAACTATCAATACATTCTTAACGCCCGAACCTGAGTTTTTAAATTTGGCGGCTTTACCGATTTCCATTCCTTCTTCCAGTTGTTCCGGGAAACTTTCTACTAGTTGTTTCATCATTTATTCGGTCATTTTTTTAAAAGTATTAATCAATCCATTAGTGGAAGAATCATGAGAAGCAACATCATCCTTTCCTTTTAATTGGGGAAGGATCTTCTTGGCTAGTTTTTTTCCAAGTTCTACCCCCCATTGGTCATAACTAAATATATTCCAAATAACTCCTTGAACGAAGATTTTGTGTTCGTAAAAAGATATGAGGCTTCCTAAGTTGCTTGGTGTTATTTGTTTAATGAGTATAGAATTCGTTGGTTTATTTCCTTCAAATACTTTGAACGGAGCCAATCGCTTAACTTCGTCTTCTGATTTATCATCCATTTCTGCAATAACTTCTTCCATTGTTTTTCCCTTCATTAAGGCTTCTGTTTGGGCAAAGAAGTTAGATAACAGAATAGTATGATGGTTCCCAATCGGGTTATGAGAGATTGCCGGGGCAATGAAGTCCGACGGGATGAGTTGAGTCCCCTGATGAATGAGCTGGTAAAAAGCATGCTGCCCATTCGTGCCTGGTTCTCCCCAAATGATCGGGCCGGTCTCATATTGCACTGGCGTTCCGTTGCGATCTACGGATTTTCCGTTACTTTCCATATCAGCTTGTTGCAAATAGGCAGCAAAGCGATGTAAGTATTGATCATAGGGTAAGATTGCATGCGATGACGCTTTAAAAAAGTTTCGGTACCAAACCCCTAGCAGGCCAAAGATGACCGGCATATTGTAATCAAATACAGACTGACGAAAGTGGTTGTCCATTTCATGAAAGCCATTCAGTAGTTCCTTGAATCTTTCAAAACCAATGATACAAGCAATGGATAGCCCAATAGCAGAGGTTAAGGAGAACCGGCCTCCAACCCAATCCCAGAAAATAAACATATTTTGGGGGTCAATTCCAAAGTTTTTCACCCCTTGTTCATTAGTAGATAATGCGACAAAGTGCTTTTTGATATGTTCTTCCTGACCCTCAGCAGCCTCCAAAAACCAACTTCTGGCTGTTTGAGCATTAGTCATTGTTTCTTGAGTAGTAAAAGATTTTGATGCTATTATGAAGAGCGTGTCATCAGGAGAGCACTTTTTCAAGGTATCCGATATGTGTGTTCCGTCAACATTTGAAACAAAATGAATATCTAGTTCCGGGTGCCAGTAAGGGCGCAGTGCCTCGGCCACCATCACGAGTCCCAGGTCAGATCCGCCAATTCCAATATTGACAATATTCTTTATTGCTTTCCCTGTAAATCCCTTCCATTCTCCCGAACGGATTTGATCCGAAAAGCGCTCCATTTGGCCTAAAACCCTTTTCACTGCGGGCATTATATCTTCGCCATCAGCGTAAACCGGACTACCTGAAAGGTCTCTTAGGGCAGTGTGTAGTACAGCTCTGTCTTCAGTTTGGTTGATGTGTTCACCGGAAAAGTAAGCACTGATTGCTTCTTTTAATCCCATCTCTTCTGCCAGTTCTATCAGAAGCGGTATTGTCGTATCTACAATTCTGTTTTTAGAATAATCAAAGAGGAAGTCTTTCCAACGGAAGGAAAACTTATGAAAGCGATCGGGGTCCTTGTCGAATAGGTCCCGCATGTGAAGGCCTTTAATCAGTTTATAATGGGCAGATAGAGCATGCCAGGCATTCGTTTGTGTTGGATCTTGGCTAGGGAGCATAGAACAATTATTTCTTGGTAAAAGATGGGCGAAAATTAAGCAATTGTTCTATTAAAAGGAAATGCGATTGGATTATTATATATGCCAGGGAGCAAGCGGCAACATTTTATAGCTTACAATTTACATCAAAGAACTAAAGTTTATTGTATATGAAAACGGTTGACTTGTTCTTCTCCGGTAAATTCATCTTTAATTAAATCGAAAGAAACTTTGCAATTATCGAAATGAATATGGTGAGTGCGCAAGGAATAATGGCGATCGAGGATTTTGTTTGGTGTATTTTCTTCATGAATAAGGTTTCCAACTTCATCACGAAGTGAATTAAACAGGTCTTTTAATCCGGCAATAAGCTGCTTTTTCAAGTTATTCTCAATAAGCTGAACAGTAAGGGCTAATTCAATTCTTTTAGTATTCATGGCAAAAGGTTTGGTAGGAAAACGTTCTGTCCGTTTTTTGTGATGCACCTTAACACCTTTTAACATCGGAATTCCCCCTTTTATATTTTATTAACTTTCGTTCTTTGACAAATTGTTTTGACAGCAATTCTCGTTTTGAAAAATAAACGCGTGCCTGCAGAGCGATATTTTCTTTTTAAGGAGGCCGAAAGGGCTATTTTGCTTTGCAAAATAGCCCTTTCGGCCTGCCTCTCAAAGGAATTTCTCGCCGTAGGCGCGCTTATTTTTCAAAGCGAGAATCGCTGAATCTTTGACTAAGCTAGCGGATAAGTCTATTGGTTATGCCAAAAAATAAATTCCTTTTTTTAACGTTAAGCGTTTAAGTAGTTCACGGAAATAGACTATATAAATAACCTTTGCCCGCTGTAGAAGCATTTTTCGTTTGGAGATCGACACTTTTTTGGGATTTTTCTTCGAAAAATCCCAAAAAAGTGTCGATCTCCAAACGAAAAAACCTTCCTGCCAAGGGCATCGATAGTTTATTCAGTTTAATTCCGTGAACTACTTAATTGCTGGACAATGTTGTAAAATGTAGGAAAGATCAAGCAGCATGCCTTATCCTGCTCTATCGTTTAATAAACCTCTACCAAATGAACAGAAAAGCGATCGGAACAAAAGGGGAAGACCTTGCAGTGGAATACTTGCAAAAAAAAGGATATCAGATCCTCGAAAGAAATTGGCGGTTTAGCCGTGCAGAAATTGATATAATTGCCAAACATGGCAACACCTTGGTATTTGTGGAAGTCAAAACCAGAACCGACGATTACTTTGGCGAACCTGCTTCTTTTGTAACTTATTCTCAGGAATTAATGCTTGCTGACGCCGCTACCCAATACATGCAGTCCATCAATTATGACTGGATCTTCCGCTTTGATATCGTCGGGGTTCTTCTTTTCGAAGAATACGACTCCTACGAGATAAGTCATTTTGAAGATGCTTTTTTCCCGCCACTAAAATAAATCCAAAAAAAAACTCAAAATTCTAGGAAAAGTCATATCTTTGCCATCCATTTTAATAATGCACTAAGCCAGACAGGCATCAAAATATAAGAATTATGAAAAAAGATATTCATCCTGAAAACTATCGAATGGTAGTTTTTAAAGATTATTCTGCTGATTTTGCATTTATTACACGTTCTTGCGCACCATCAAAAGAGACAATTGTGTGGGAGGATGGAAAAGAATATCCACTTATCAAGCTTGAGATTTCCAGTGAATCTCACCCTTTCTTCACAGGAAAAATGAAGTTCGTCGATTCCGCTGGTCGGATTGATAAATTTAATAAGAAGTTCGCTAAATTCGCTAAGAAGACAAAATAAATAGTCGTTCTTTGACAGATTGTGTGGAACTTCAAAATGATAAGCCTTGAATGCCCTTTGGGCTGAAAGGATTATTATTTTGAAGTTCCGTTTTCCTCAATTTATGTCAAAGAACTGAAATAGTCTATGACTTCTTTACTGATGAGAAGTTCGTTTTTTAAACGCTCTTCAATATTTAAAAAACGAACCTCTCTGAAATAGACTTTACTTCGAAATGAGTAAGCGGCAGGACAATGATGAGCCAAGCTCATGACCGTTTGAACAAGGGAATTTCTTACCTAGCCTGAAGGAAAATATCCTTGGTAACAATATCAGCTCATAATTGTCCATCCAGCTTTTTAGAGTCTATTAATAATGATTACAAGAATTTTGATTTATGTTACCCCGAAAGCAGGCTTTATGCCTGTCGAAAAATTAGATCAGTTTTTACCGCTATTCTTTTCAAGATGACTGTTATGTAAAGGCTTATTTCTTCCTTTTTGCAAATTGCTTATGAAGAATATTATTCTCTTTGACGACGATGTGCGTGATCATCTCCTGCCTCTTACCTTTACTAGACCTGTAGCTGAAATTCGGATCGGTATCCTAACGATTCGTGAAAAATGGGAGCGCTTTCTAAATGGTAATGCTTCTCATATTACGCAAGAATATCTTTCTGAAAAGTTTCCCATTCAAATTGAATCCGAAAATTTTGTCATTAACGGCTCTGTTATCCCTTCTGAACAGCTCTGCCAGCTAGTAGAAGAACTGGAACTGAATGAAGCTTATCTGAAAGATGGAGAACTTATAGCGGCTAAGCTCGATGCTGCCCAATTCCACCATCTTATGCAAGATGAGGAGATTAAAGAACTCAAAGGCTATGATCTCGGAGATACCCCCCTGCTCAAACTAAGGAGAGTTTGGGATATTTTTCTGTTTAATGGCGAAGCTCTGAAAAGTGACTTTGAACTCCTAACCCGGAGGCGAACCTCTGCTCCCATAAGTGGTACCAATCAAATACGTGGTAGAGAAAATATTTTTATTGAGGAAGGGGCTGTTGTGGAATGCGCCATACTTAACGCTACCGATGGCCCAATCTACATTGGAGAAAATGCAGTAGTAATGGAAGGCGCAATGATCCGGGGAGGATTGGGCCTTTGTGAAGGCGCCCAAATAAAATTAGGAGCAAAAATATACGGACCTACCACCATCGGACCCTATTCAAAAGTCGGAGGTGAAATCAATAATTCAGTAATATTAGGCTATTCGAATAAGGGGCACGATGGCTTCCTGGGGAATGCTGTACTAGGAGAATGGTGTAACCTTGGGGCTGATACAAATTGCTCTAATCTCAAAAATAATTACGGAGAAGTAAAAGTCTGGAATTATCCCGCTCAATCTTTTGTTCCATCAGGGCAGCAATTCTGTGGGCTGATTATGGGGGATCATTCGAAAAGTGGAATCAATGCCATGTTTAATACAGGCACAGTGGTCGGTGTTTTCGCGAATATCTTTGGTGGGGGCTTTCCTCCCAAATTCATTCCGTCTTTTTCATGGGGAAGTGAAAACGGTTTCAGTACCTATCGCTTGGAAGAAGCCTGGAAAGTTGCAGAACGAGTGATGAGCCGCCGGAAAGTAAATTTCTCAGAACTGGATAAAGGGACTTTGGAAAATATATACAAGAGTACCGCTCAATTCCGCCCTTGGGAAGAAGGGTAGACTGAAAAAATGAAATCATTGGACAAAAAAAATCAAATTCCTCAATGGAAATATTGGCTGAGTTATCTCTTTGAGCAACACTTAGAAAGCGCTTCCAGTGATTTCAATCCGCATCTATACGTAAGCCTTAAAAAAGGTCGGTTACAGCTTAGTACCGCCAACGCCATCTATTCCTATCAGGATCTATACGATAACTTTAGATTAGCCTTCGATAGGATGAACCTTGATCTTGTGTTTAATCAAGGAAAAAACATACTTGTTCTTGGTTTAGGCCTGGGAAGCATTCCCTATATCCTGGAGAAAAAGCGTCATTTAATCCTTCATTATACCTTAGTTGAAATTGATGAAGTGGTTGCTTATCTGGCAGAAAAGTACGTAACTTCACAACTTTCATCTCCAATGGCAGTTTACTGTGCAGATGCGAATAGTTTCGTTCAACAACACGAAGATCTATATGATCTTATAGCTGTTGATATTTTTGAGGATGATATTATTCCTTCAAAATTCGAAACATTAGATTTTCTAAGAAACCTGAAAAGTCGTCTGAAACCTCATGGTGTAATCATGTACAACCGACTAGCGAACCTGAAAGGGGACAAACAAAAAACGGAACTATTTTTTAACAATACTTTCAAAAAGGTTTTCCCAAAGGCTCAGTTTCTTAAAGTAAAAGGAAATGCAATGCTTTTTAACGATAATAGCTTCTTAAAATAATAGACTTGTTCTGGAGAGTAAACTTTTTTAAGTAGAGGCAACCAGCCGCGTGCCTCTACTAAAAAAAGTTTACTGGCAGCGACAATGTGAAATGCACCCTTAATCAGCTGCAAATCAAGTCAAATAGTTCTTTCGCATAAATTTTGAAAGAACGAAAATAATTTGTTTATGTGGTACGCACGAGCCAGAAATATACTCATCTTGCTGTTCTTCGTAATCGGAATTGTTTTTAACTGGAAGTTTGGTTTCGAGGCTGCCTGGCATTTGTATCTGGCGGCTTTATTGATGTTGGCAATAAAAATTTTGTTAGGAGATGTATTTATAGCCATGCGCCTGCTTCAAAGAGGAAAAACGAGTGAGGCAGAGCAACTGATAAATATGGTTCGCCGGCCTTCATGGTTGACAAAAAGGGCCAGAGCCTATTTTTTCTTTGTCAAAGGCGTTCTTGCTTTGCAAAGAAAGAACACCGCCAATGGCCAGGCAGCTCTTGAAAAAGCAGTTGGACTGGGAAAATTGGATCCCAGAACTCAGGCACTCGGGCTGTTGAACTTGGGGCACATTGCTTATTTAAATAAAGATTTTTCAAAAATTCCATCCATCCTGGATCAAATCAAATCAATGAATGTAAACGATCTCAAAATAAAGGATGGAGTTAGGGAACTGGAAAAAGTAATTTCCCAAGGGCCGTAAGCTTATTGGGGGCTGTCTTATAAGTAAGTATTTAACGGAAATAGAATATATAAATAATCTTTGTCCTCTGTAGAAGCATTTTTTGTTTGGCGATCGACACTTTTTTGGGATTTTTCGAAGAAAAATCCCAAAAAAGTGTCGATCGCCAACTCAAAAACCTTCCTGCCAAGGGCTTCGATAGTTTATACAGTTTAATTCTGTGAACTACTTATGTTCGTAATTTTAATTAATTTGTACTATATTTGTTCGCTTCAACTTAGATTGAAAGAATGAAGTTTTTTTTAAAATTATCCTTGGTTATATTCATAAAATCAACTTATTATTGTCCAGCCACTAAACTTCAATGATATAATTTGATATGTTTACGATAAATATTTATTTACGCCTGGCCTTATCGGCCTTACTAATTGTAGGCGGAGTTGTTCTGTCTATTGTAATCTACTTTTGGTATGGCTTTCCTTTTTGGTTGGCCGGTCTGATCCTGTTCGCCGGATATGTAATGTTCGGTACGGTGCAGTCTTCTGCTGAATTGATGCAAAAGATGCAGTTTGAGGAAGCGGAAAAACGCCTTGGAATGACGTTGAGCCCTAAGCTGTTAATTGGCCCTAGTAGAGCTTACTACTACATTATTAAAGGGACGGTAGCCCTCAACCTGAAAAAAACAGATGAAGCGGAAGAGTGGCTAAAAAAAGCGAATGAACTTCCGCTCTCCAGCGATGATGAGCGTGCCATGATCCTTCTACAACTTGCCAATATCAGTGGAACAAAAAGTAAATGGAATAATGCTCAATTGCTTTTCAGGTCTGCAAAGAAATTAAAGATTACTGACCCCAACTTAAGGGAACAAATGAAGCAGTTTGAAAAAGCTTTGACCAACAGAGGGCAGATGAAACACCTTCGTCAGGGCGGCGGAAAAGGAATGGGGGCTATGCAGGGTGGAAAAAGACGCCGGCCAAAGATGAAATAGTGAAATCTCATGGGCCTTCTCTATCGAATATTAGGAAAACAGCGTTTGGATAATAATCCCTTTGTTTTATTCGGCAGGTATAACGATGCTTACCGGGAAAAACAAAATGGAGCTTTATGGGATAAGGCCTTGTTAGAATTTGAACAGGGAAACTTTATAGAGGCACTCAAATTGTTGCTCGATTATCTTAAAGATGAGGAACAAAACAATATTCACTTTTCGATTCAAGGCCAATCCTTGCAATTTGAAATCATTCAGGGGTCAAAAATTATAAAAGGGGAAGCTAATGAGTATAAGCTAAGAGCTCTGGCGCAAATTGCAAAAATTAAACAGGGGCATGCCTATACGTTGAAAAGATTGCTTGAGCGCAATTTCGATCTTACCTATTCCAAATATGCTCTTGATGAGGAAGACAACCTAATCATTGTTTTTGATACTTACACTTCCGATAGCTCCCCCTTTAAGTTATTCTACGCTTTTAAGGAACTTGCCACACAGGCTGATAAGTTAGATGATCTTCTCCTGGAAAATTCGGACGGCTTTCTGCCCGTAGGGAATAGCGCCATTCGCCATTTGCCAACAGAAGAAAAAGCAGTAAAATACGCTTTCCTTACACAGGAAGTAAAAAAGGTTTTTCGATCATTCGAAGAACTTGAAGAAGTCTTTACCCTCTATCCATCAGCAAGAACGTACTTGTTACTCAATCTTGGTTACAAGATCGATTATCTCATACGTCCGGAAGGACTGACCATGGAAGCATTAGAGCGCATCCACCGCTTGAACTTTGCTCAGGATGGCCGTCCGGTAGAAGAGAAAAATAATATCCTTCTTCCGGAATTTCAGAAACTTTTAGAAAGAGAGAAAGAAGCTTACTTTAAGGAATTCTATCAAGTATCTTTTACATTTAGCATTACTAAACCTATTACGCATCAACAGCTAAAAGAAATTATTCGCGCCGAATTAGGTCGAATGAATTGGTACCTCAATAACGGCTATGATGCTATAGCTTTAGCTATTTCAGGTTATATCGTCGGATATTGCCTGTTCAACTTCACCCTACCTTTACCTGATCGAGAGTTATTTCATCTTTACTATCAGATAATGGAATTTTCCTATTTTAAATCCTTGGGGTTTAAAATCGATTCCTACCATAATCCTTCAAATGGCAAAGTGAATGGAAAGGCAATTCGCAAAGCTGTTAAAACCATTAAGGAAGCCTGCGGGCATTGGGATATGAATTGTGATGTAGTGATGGAAAAGCTCAATTTTGACAGCTTACCCTCTTTTGCTCGTTCTTTTTTAGAAATGGTTCTGCTGGTAGAAATAAATTGACTTCCTCACAGAAAAAGAAACCCGAAGTGTATGAATCACAATATCGTTTCAATTGCAACTCCCTGCAGCATAGGAAGTGGAGTGCTTTTTGCTGACAAAGAACTGGTGGTTACCAGCGAATTTGTTGTAAGGGAAAACAATGAAGTCGTTTTCTTTAGTAGAAAATTCGGAGAAATGCAGTGTAAAGTTTCCTTCATTGATCAACTTTGGGGATTAGCGTTTCTTAAAATGGATAACCCGGACCAATGTTCCAAAGGTAAATTAATTAGGTTTGAGAATAAACCTGCAGAAATAGGGGAAATGGTTTATGCAGGGAAATTGGAAAAAAATGGTACCGCTAAATGGGTAGAGGGCAAAGTGACCGATAATATGTTTTTTAAAAATGATATTTCGTGGTATGTACATAATGCCGATATCGGTCCCGAAGATCTGGGGGGAGCCATTATCAATAAAAATGAAGAACTGTTGGGGATGACTGTGTTTCCTCATGGGGAAATGGAAAACCTGGCTTTGCCTGCAAAATACATTCAGGAAGCCATCAACCTATTTGAGGAAGCTGGAAGAAAAGATGGGGTGCGTTGTGTGCATTGTGGGGCATGGTATTTTGCTAAGCCTGAAACGACTAATCATAAATGCTTAAGTTGTTCTCAACAATTGTCTCTGGCTAATGAATGGCCGGACTATGAGCCGGAAGGCGTTGCCCTCACCATAGAGAGAATGCTGGAAAATATGGGATACAAGATTGTTACAGCGAGAAGAGGGCCGAATGCCTGGGCTATAGAACAAGGTAGCGCCAAAATACAGCTCAACTATCACGAAGAAAGTGGCATGATTTCTGGCGATGCTGCTTTGTGTTTATTGCCGGAAAAGGAGGATGAGGAATTATATCGCTTTCTGCTTAAGCAAAACAATAAACCGGAAAATTTAACTTTCTTAATAAATCAAAATCAGATATTTTTGTCCTTAATAATCTATGATAGCCATTTGAATCTGGAAACGGGGACAAAATTATTGAATCGCTTGTTTGAACAGGCTGATTATTTTGATGATATTTTGATCAATACTTTTCAGGCTCGTCATCTGGAAGAAACAGATAGGTAACCTAAGTTGCAATTAAAGGAAAAAGGTGAGTGAGAACGGGTAATAATATACCAATAAAGGCCTTCGGCTATTAGAACTCATTGTTCGTAAACGGTTTCCACCTTTAACCCAACTTGGGTTAATTAGTTTTACACAATAGCGATATTGCCAATTTATGTTTGGTTGACGACGAAAATTTAGAAGTTTTTTTAAGAATAGGTCTATTTTAACTTAAAAGTTTAAAAATTATGTCTATTTTTGGAATCGCTATTGCCCTTTAGAGAGAGTATTTCGGGAATTGAATTAAAAAACCCTTGATTTAATGAAGAATTTCAGACAACTAATCGTTATCGGAATTGTGAGTATGTTTGCCCTGAGCCTAAATGCGCAAGACATTCACTTTTCTCAGTTTTACATGTCTCCCCTTAACTTAAATCCTGCGATGACAGGGGTGACCAATTGTACCCACCGCTTTGTGGTTAACTATCGCAACCAATGGGCCAGTGTATTGAAGGCTAATGCCTTTAATACTTATTCTGCTTCTTATGATCAACGTATCCCCGTAGGTCGTTATGACTACTTCGGCGTAGGTGGATTGTTCTGGGGCGATAGAGCTGGTGAACTTGACTTTGCTACCTTGCAAGGTAAATTGGCTCTTTCTTATGCAAAGCGCATGAGTGGCTATCGGAACCGTGCAAATTATCTTGTTGTAGGAGTTGATGGGGGTATTTCTCAAAGAAGTATCGACTTTTTGAAAGCCCAATGGCCTGAGCAAAATAATAATGGCGTATTTGATCCTACGCGATCTTCCGGAGAAACTAATTTCAACGATAATTTCATATTCGGAGATATGGCTGCTGGATTAATGTGGTATGGCGTGAGCAACAGATACGAAAACTTTTACATTGGTGGTGCATATCACCACTTGAACAGAGCGAACCAAACATTCTTTGATGCGGATTCTGTAGATGTTCCCCTTTACAGTAAGTTCACTATTCACGCAGGTGGAGAATTCAGAACAGGCAGTGGCAGAGGTCGTGCAGGCCGTTTGGCTATGTTACCAGGTGCTGTGATATTCTTACAGGGGCCTTCCATGGAGATCAATGCGGGAACCAGCTTTAAGTTTATCCTTGGAAATAGCCGTGTGTCTAATCAGGCTTTCCAACTAGGAATCTGGGGGCGTGTAGCCAATAAGTTTGAAGGTACACTGCTCGACGCGGTCATCCTTTCTACCCGCTTTGATTATGACAGCTTTGGCGTCGGTTTTAGTTATGACATTAACGTGTCTTCATTAAGGCCGGCAAGTAATTCGAACGGTGCCTTTGAGTTCTCATTCATCTATAAAATATGTGGAAATGAGGCTCGTAATGTATTCTGCCCGAATTTCTAATTGGCTTTAGTTGCAGAATTAAGTCTGTTGGGTTTGGCCGTTTTTCATAGGCTAAATGATTTAAGGGGCAAAAATTTGTTCCTGGTAAAAAAATAACGTTCTTTGACAAATTGTGTGGAACTTCAAAATGATAAGCCTTGAATGCCCTTTTGGCTGAAAGGCTTATCATTTTGAAGTTCCATTTTTCACAATTTATGTCAAAGAACTAAAAATAAAAGGTTGGTTTAACAGCCGATAGGTTGTCTTAAAGGGCATAGTGTTCTTTATTAAAAAAAAATCCGCGTTCTTTGACAAATTGTGCGGAACTTCAAAATGGTACCCATTGAATGCCCTTGTGGCTGAAAGGCTTATCATTTTGAAGGGTTCTTTTTTCAACATGGCAAGAAACACATGCATAACTTGTCCCGAATGCCTTCGGGAGCCTCAATGGCGTCAACTTAAGCTCTTTATATCTTTATAGCCCGGCACTTCAGTGCCGGGAGAATAATTGTCAGGTTGGGCTTTAGCCCTTTTGTTATTGATAGGCTAAAGCCCCGACAAATCTTAACACTACACCTGGCGCTAAAGCGCCAGGCAAAGAAAAAGCTTAAGTTGACGGCACTGAGCCTTACAGGCTGGCCGAGAATGCAAACTTCTATCGATTTCTCAATTCAAGCAATTGATTATCAGTAGTCAAAAAAAGCGTAAAGGCCACTGTTTAGCTCTTCCCGGCCAGCCTGCTTAGCTATGGCGAGGTTTTTTAACGAAGTTGAAGAAAAAAATCCCTTCGTTCAAAATATTCATTAACTTAGATTCCAGAGTACTAATGCAAGAATTTAGAAGTTAAAACACTAGAATTTTGAGCCTTACAGGAAAAATAAGGTGATAAGTGTTAAAATTTTAAATGTTCAGGGCTTAAAAATTCTTTAGATAATAAATTTATTTTATCTTGGCGAAGGTTCATTAAAAGACACTTTTTCAGCTACTTAGATAGCTTCTGTTTATTATACGACAAATTGCTCAATTCAGCTTGCTCTACAGTAATCCTCCCGTACTGAAAGCAACTTGGATCAATCAAGAATGCTCCATTTTTTTGGAGACGTGAAGGGAAAGAAAGGTTACACAGTAGGAATATCTCATGAATACTACTATCCAAACTAGCGTTCTAAAAAGAACTAAAAGAATTATGAGGTACTTTCTTTTACAAGTATTGACCTTTATCAATTATCAAAAAAATTAAAAGCAATCATGTTCGGACACAAGAAAAAATCCCCTTCTTCAACTAAAAAAAACGGCTTCATTCCTTCCTCGGCTTCACTTCAATTAAACAGCCTCGTCAATGGTACTGTTATTGAAGGAAACATCAACTCAGATAGCGATATCCGAATTGATGGTACAATTAAAGGTACTTTAAATTGTACTGCAAAAGTTATTATTGGCCCTTCAGGGTATATTAATGGGGAAATCCGTTGCCAAAATGCTGTAATCGAAGGAAGGTTTGAAGGACAGCTAGAAGTAAAAGAGAAATTACACGTCAGAGAAACAGCTGAAATCCATGGGGATGTACAAACAAATATCCTGGTGGTTAATGCGGGTGCAGTGTTTAATGTTTCCTGTAAAATGGGAATGAAAAAATCCAACTCCAACGGTCACGTAGAAAACAAACGCAAAGCAAAAGCCATTGTTAAATCAACTAAGTCTTCTCATCATGTCAGAGAAGAATCCGGACTCCAAAAAGAAGCCGGTTAACGATTACCTGAAATATTCCGGGATGGCCATCCAAATGGGGGTAATTATCTCCATTGGGGCCTATCTCGGACAAGAACTGGATAGACGACTAGGAACAGAAAAACCCTACTTGACGGTTGTCCTGTCTCTGCTTGCAATTTTTGTCGCGCTATACCTTATCTTAAAAGACATTTTGCGGAAGGATAACTAATGGAGCAACCTCTTTTCATAAAACAATTAGGAATAACAGCTCTCATCGTTGCTGCTATTCTTCTGGGAATTCATTTCATTCCTGGCTTTTCCTCTTTCTGGATTTTCTCCCTCGTGAGCTGGGCAGGCTTCATCGCTCTTTCTGTTTTAATCTATAAAACAGCTTACTCTGCCGCCCATGACGCTAATAAGAACAAATACACTAACGTGATTATCGGAGCTGTTATGGGAAAATTTGCCCTGTCTTTGGTAATTATTTTAGGGTACTGGTATGGCTTTTCTCCATCCTCAAAGTTTTTTTTATTGCCATTCTTCTTAATTTATCTAGGATTTACCATCTTTGAGGTGCACTTCTTAATGAAACTCGGTAAAACAAATGCCTGAAATAGATGGAAAATAATTTATATTCTGCTGTTATTAATGACACTGAAAGCCTTGAAATTCGTACGGAAGAACTCAAGGACCTCGATCTTTTGCACACCTCCGGCGCTCACTTCCACCTTTTACATGAAGGAAGTGCATATCAAATAGAGGTTCTGGAGGCAGATTACCAGAAAAAGCTTTTTTACTTAAATATAAACGGAAAGCGCCTTTCAGTCCTCCTGTCCGATCGTTTTGACACATTAGTTAAAAAAATGGGCCTAAACCTTCACGAAGGCCAGAAAGTGAAAGATATTAAAGCTCCCATGCCTGGAATGGTTTTAGACATCCTCGTTGAAGAGGGGCAGAATATCGAGAAAGGAGATCCAATGATCATTCTGGAGGCCATGAAAATGGAAAATGTTATTAAAGCCGGTGGGGATGGTATCGTAAAAAAAATCTTTGTAAAAAAGTCAAATGCCGTAGAAAAAAATGCTATGCTTATAGAATTGGATTAAGCAGTTTATTGTCTTCTTGGCGTTTTTGCTCCTTCTTATTCCTGATAGCCTGTTGCTGTTTAAACTGAATAAAGTGGTCGATGGTATCTTCATCAATTAAGCCTAGCGGTTTTTCTCCATCAAAAACAACAACAACATCGGTTTCCTGAGATCGAATCGAAGTGAAAATCTTGTACAAATTATCTTCCGGGTGAACCTTTGAATAGTCCTCTATCATCAGGTTTCCAACAGGAGTGCTGTAATCTCCCTTTGTCACGGCTTCCTTTATGGTATTCTCTGAAAGAATACCGCATGGATGACTCAAGTGGTTAAAGACAAGGAAATTTTTTTCATTCTGCTTTTTTAAGGCATCTATTGCCAGCGCTACAGGATTGTCAATATGCAGTGCAGTCTGTTGGCCTTGAATGAGGTCTCTGGCATTGAAGGTTTTGACAAACTCGTCGTACTTAACCATTCTATACTCCTGAATGGCTGTAAAGTATACAAATAGCGCAATGAAAGGCAATATGTAGTGTCCAATAAAAATACCTAGAAAAAAAAGACCAATAGCAAGAATCTGGGCTATAACGACCGCATAAAAAGTAGCTACTTTTTTACTAAGTCTGAGGGCCAATAAAGAGCGAAGTACCCTTCCTCCATCCATTGGAATGGCTGGGATCATGTTGAGTATAGCCAGAAGTAAATTAGTAACCAAGACCCAGGGGATGAAGAAAGCGGGGTGGAAAAGAAGCGTTGGGTCAGAAAAAAGCTCTAACATCCTTTCTAAAGGAAAAAATAAGAAATAAAGCCCTAGTATTAGAGCAATGCCAACATTAACCAAAGGCCCGGCCACCGCTATGAAAAACTCTTGGATGGGTTTTTCCGGGAGGCGTTCTAAACGGGCAACGCCTCCTATTGGAAAAAGAATAATATCTTTAGTAATAACTCCAAATCTCTTTGCCGTAAGTGCATGGCCGAATTCGTGAAAGATTATGCAAATGAAAATAACAATTGAATACAACGCCAGTATGGCCGTGCTCTGGATGTCCAGCCGACTTCTAAACCCAACAAATCCTATCCAAAGGAATAATAAACCAAATGACCAGTGTACCTTTACAGGTATACCGGCAATGGTAATTATTTTTAAAGAGCTTTTCTTCATGTTTAATTAATGCAAGTTGTGATGAATGAGGCTGAATTAGCGGTTTTTTGTTTCAAAACAAAGCCCATAGGCGAGAAGTTTTGAAACAAATTCCCCTTACTCACCACAGCTTGGGTTAGTTAGCTCAATTGAGCTGATT
The DNA here is from genome assembly GCA_964537285.1 of uncultured Saprospiraceae bacterium. GTDB lineage: Bacteria > Bacteroidota > Bacteroidia > Chitinophagales > Saprospiraceae > CAZHZT01. The sequence continues at coordinate 75,818 of CAZHZT010000001.1, forward strand.
CCGTTAGTAAGGGCTGATAAAGTTGACCTTTCAGCACACTACGTGCAATGACCAGGCGTTGGATCTCTGAGGTTCCTTCGTAAATCTGGGTGATCTTGGCGTCCCGCATGAGCCTTTCTACGTGGTATTCCTTGACGAACCCATAACCTCCGTGAATTTGAACCGCCTCAACCGTTTGGCGCATAGCCACTTCGGATGCAAATAATTTTGCCATTGAAGAAGCCGTATCATAGTTCATATTTTGGTCTTTCAACCATGCTGCCCGATAAACTAACAAGCGTGCTGCCTCAATTTCAGTTGCCATGTCGGCAAGTTTAAACGCTATAGCCTGGTGCTTGCTGATCGGCTTGCCAAAAGCTTCTCGTTCTTTTGAATAGGCTACAGCTAATTCATAGGCTCCTGCCGCAATTCCCAATGCTTGAGCAGCGATACCAATACGCCCTCCGGAAAGCACCTTCATAGCAAATTTGAAACCAAAACCATCTTCGCCGATGCGATTTTCTTTGGGAACTTTTACATCAGAATACATGATCGTATGCGTGTCAGACGAACGTATGCCTAGTTTGTCTTCTTTAGCTCCAATTGCCACGCCCTGCCAATCCGTTTCCACGATGAAGGCATTGATGCCACGGTGACCAAGTTCAAGATGACTCTGTGCGATGACAAGATGCACTTGAGAAGTACCACCATTGGTAATCCAGTTTTTGGTTCCATTGAGAAGATAGTGATCATCCTGTTCAATCGCTGTGGTGCGTTGGCTTGTAGCATCACTACCTGCTTCCGGTTCTGATAGGCAGAAGGAGCCGATCCATTCTCCCGTGGTCAGTTTGGGTAAGTATTTTGCTTTCTGCTCCTCGGTGCCAAATGTTTCAATTCCCCAGCAGACAAGAGAATTATTCACAGAAACAATCACCGAGGCAGAATTGTCTATCTTGGAAAGTTCTTCCATAGCCAGGACATAGGAAATAGTATCCATTCCTCCTCCTCCATATTCCGGAGAGACCATCATCCCAAGAAAACCAAGCTCTCCCAGTTTTCTAACCTGTTCAGTAGGATAGATCATCGCTGAGTCTCTTTCGATTACGCCTGGTTTCAATTCTTTTTGTGCAAACTCTCTTGCGGCGGCTTGTACGGCCAGTTGTTCTTCTGTTAATTCAAATTTCATCTTTGGACAAATGTTGGTAGTCGTATAATTATTTAATTCAAGTTGCGATGATAAGAGTTAATAAAGAAGTTTCGTTCTTTGACAAATTGTGTGGAGTTTAAAAATGATAAAACCTGAATGCCCTGGTGGCTGAAGGGGTTATCATTTTTAAACTTCATTTTATCACAATTTATGTCAAAGAACCAGAAATTTTTGAAAAAAATCTTTGATTTTGCATCAAAAGAGCGACGCATTCTCTTATCATCGCAACTCGGCTAATTCATATCTTTTAAAATACAGAATTTATGGGTATTGTTTAGGGGAAAACTATTACTTTTCAAAAAAAATCCCTTCATTCAAAATATTCACAGCGATTCTCGCTTTGAAAAATAAACGCGCCTACGGCGCGAAATTCCTTTGAGAGGGAGGCCGAAAGGGCTATTTTGCGAAGCAAAATAGCCCTTTCGGCCTCCCTCTCAAGAAAATATCGCCGCGAAGCGGCGTAAATTTGGTTTGGGGTTTCCAAAACGAGAATTGCTGAAATATTCATTAACTTATGTTCCAGAGGATTAAAGCATTTTGAAGTATTTAAATGGCCGTTCTGATGAGGTGTTAGACTATTATATGTTGGTCATACGTTCAAGATTACTGCCAATTCGAACAATAAAAAGGGCTGCTTATACAAAAAATAATGCATTCATTGGTAAGCAGTAAAAAAAGCAATACTTTTGTGTGATTTTATAATTATGCTTGCGGGATCAACTGATTTATAAGAAAAATCCCACAACAGCCGAGAAAATTAAAAAACTAGAAAGCAGTTAACATGAGAATTAAGAATTTTTTACTGATTTCATTAATCTTTGTTTCATATTCAGCATTATTTGCTCAAGATAATCCTGAAGCTTATGAGAAGGAAAACCTAAAAATATACCGTTACAAAAAACATCAGTCTGAAATAGGAGTGCATGTCGGTCACTTCTTCGTGTCAGGAGATGTAGTGCCTCGTCCGGGCTGGGGGGCTGGTATTCACTTTCGCAGAGCCTTGGACTTTGCTTTTTCCTACCGCTTTGAGCTGCTTTACGGACAAGCATTTGGACTGGAGCCTCGTAACTCAACTCATATCGCAGATGCCTTGCCGGATATTTTGGGAACGAATAGCCTGGGATATGGTTCCGGAACCGGCCTGCCCTGGATTCACAGTTTTAAAACGAATTTTTACTCTGCCAGTGTGCAAGGTATCTGGAATTTGAATGTGTTTAACTTTAAACAGCGTAAACGCAAATGGAATTTCTACCTTATGCTAGGTGGGGGAGCAGATATCATGGAAACCTATTACGATGCTACCGATGAAAATGGTAATCCTTACGATTTTAATCGGGTGCTGGAAAATAGAAACCCTGAAAACAATGCAGATGACCGGAAAGATATCCGCTCAGAGGTTAAAAACGATATCCTTGACGGTGATTACGAAACCAGAGGGGATGTAGCAACAGGACGTCGCCCCGGCGAAACAGACGTTTCCAACGATGATGTCCCAACGCAAATAAATTTACACCTGAATACAGGCGGGGGATTATCATATCGATTGAATGAAAAAGTAAACTTGACACTTGAACATCAGGTAATCTCTATTTTTGGCCGGGAAGGGGATTTGTTGGATGGTTATCGTTGGGCAACCGACGGAGGTTTGACCCAATCAAAAGATCTGATTAATTATACGAATCTTCGTGTAAACATCGCGATAGGTAAAAAGAAAGAAGGTGTCCTCCCGCCCCTTTATTGGGTTAGTCCGCTTGATTTACTGGCAGATGATATGCTCGAAACTACACAGCGTGTAGATAAAGGCCTGAGAGATAGTGACGGAGACGGAGTACTTGATCTCGTTGATCAGGAAGAAGATACTCCGGAAGGAGTTGATGTAAACACTAAAGGAATTGCATTGGATAGCGATAAGGATGGTATTCCTAATCACAAAGATGCCGAACCATTTTCTCCGGCCGGGTTCGAAGTCAATGAAAGGGGAGTTGCTCAAGTACCAGACCCTGGCTACACCACCGAAGATGATGTAAATCGAATTGTAGATGAAAAGCTGGAAGCCTTCCGTAAAAACTTGCCGGATCCAACGGTTAACTGGTACTTTCCATTGGTTAATTTCGATAATGATAGTTATTCAGTCCGTCGGTCTGAATTTGGTAAATTACACCAAGTAGCCGCAGTATTAGAGCAAAACCCTGATATGCGCATCCTTGTAACGGGCTATGCTGACAGGCCTGCAAGTGATTGTTACAATCAAGTGCTTTCTTTTAACAGAGCTGAGTCTGTAGTAAATTACCTGGTTGCAAAATATGAATTGGAAAGAACACGCCTTGTTCTCGATTACTCAGGGGAAGAAATAAATATTGAAGATACCAAAGGCTCAAGTTCTTTGAATCGTCGGGTTGAGTTTCGTGTAGCTACCCCTTCTGAAACGATTAATAAATCTGCTCCTGATTGTGGCGTGAAGAAGGCAGGCAAAGGTAAGAAGACGAATTATTCTGGTAATAGACAAGGGTTTTAATAAAAAAATTAGACTTGTTCTGTAGCTGTTCGATAACAAGTCTATTAATCTTAAAGGAGGCTGTCTCATAAGTAATTCGTGTGGCTCGGGAGTAGTTTTTTCTATTAAAGGGGATTCTTTTTTTGAAGTTTTCACTAAAAATTTCAAAAAAAGCCCCCACTCAAAAAGAAAATTCCCTGCCAGTCGCGACGAACAAACTTATGATACAGCCTCTTCATAAATATGATTAAATGAGTGAATATCATCCTGAGCGATATTGGTCAGAAGTAGCAGATCGCATAAAACAGCGACAAGGGAAAAATGTAATTGCTGGCGATGATGAACCTTACTATCGGTACAAAAGAAAAAAATTCTTGCAGTTGTTGCATACCGTTGATTTTCAAGGCAAATCCGTCCTTGAAATTGGGTGTGGGCCCGGTGGTAATCTATTGGAAGTCTGGAAACGCCAACCCGCTAAGCTCGCTGGTGCAGATATCTCCTCAAATATGGTCGATATAGCTCGTGAGAATTTGCCATCCGAAGTAAATATCCATAAAGTAGATGGAAAAACGCTTCCTTTTGAAGATGAAACATTCGATCTTGTTTTTACGGCTACGGTGCTTCAGCATAACACGGATGAAGAAATGCTAAAGCGGGTGGTCGCAGAGCTTGCCAGAGTAAGTAAAAATAAAGTAATCCTATTCGAACGGATTGAAAAAGAAATCAAAGGGGATGAGCTTTGCTACGGAAGGCCTGTAACCTACTACCAGGGCCTGCTTGAACAGCATGGCTTTGAACTTGCCGCTACCCAATTTATTAACATACAGACAAGCTACTACGTGTCAGGAGCCATAAGAAAAGGTTTGAATCCCAGCACCCGGGTGGAAGGAGAACCTTTAACGCCCCTTTCTACTATGTTGCAAAGGTTAAGTTTACCAGTAACTAGTGTACTGGATAAGATCTTCACATCTAAAAAAGATCTTGCAAAGCTGGAGTTTGTTAGAAAAGCTTAAAAAGAGCCCAACGAAAGCATAACCAACGTACATGCGGCCTCGACTTCAATTCCTTCTTCCCTGGCTATCGTCATGAGTTCTTTGTTCTCAGCTCCAGGGTTGAAAATAAGTCGCTTGGGAGCGAGTTCTTTAATATAGTCGTAATATTCTTTTTGTATGCCAGCCCTTAAATATATACTTACGGTAAGCACATCTTCGATAACAGGCCTGCCTTGAACAATGGCCTTACCTGCTATTACACCTGGTTTTATGCCAATAGGAATAACATTATAACCTTCGTAGGTTAATCTTTCAATAGCTTGATAAGCTACTCTTGAGGGATTGGGAGATGCTCCCAAAACAATGACGGTTTCTTTTTCCAATATAGTTAATTTTGCTTGCCAGTAAAGTTCTAAAAAATAGAATAGCTCAAAAAAGAGGCAGCAAGTAATTCAATGCTAAAAGCATTGAATTACTTGCTGCCTCTTTTTTGAGCTATTCTATTTTTACACCATCAATCTTACAGGTTCTTCCAGCATTTCCTTCAATGTTTGGAGGAATTTTGCACCGGTAGCACCATCTACCACCCTGTGATCACAGGATAAGGTTACTTTCATCATATTTCCAACACTTACTTCACCGTTTTTGATGATTGGTTTTTGAATGATTCCACCTACCGCGAGGATACAAGAATCTGGTGGATTGATGATTGCAGTAAATTCTTCAATACCAAACATACCCAGGTTAGAAATAGTGAAGGTATTGCCTTGCATTTCATCAAGCGAAAGTTTTTTATTCTTGGCTCTGGTAGCCAGGTCCTTAACTTCCGTATTGATTTGCATAAATGTTTTCATATCCGAAAAACGGATTACGGGTACGAGAAGCCCTTCCTCAACGGCAACTGCTACTCCTACGTGGATATTGTGATGCCTTCTGATCTTATCGCCCATCCAGGAAGAATTAACTGCCGGATGATGACGGAGAGCCATTGCCACGGCCTTAATAACGATATCGTTAAAGGAAACTTTAGCCGGAGCGATAAGTCCATTAATGCTTTTGCGCAATTCTATGGACTTGTCCATGTTTATTTCCACTGTCAAGTAAAAGTGAGGAGCAGAGAATTTACTTTCTCCCAAACGACGAGCAATGGTTTTGCGCATCTGAGAAACAGTTAAATCCTCAAAAGATTCATCGCCTCCGCTGAAGCTGAATGCAGGGATGCTTGGGCCAGCATCTTTTGCCGGAGCTGATGGTGCTGCTGGTTTTACTTGAGGAACCGGAGCGGACTCAGGAGTGGGTGCAGGTTGTGCTTTAGGAGCCTCTTGTTGTTGGGCTAAAAATGCCTCAATATCCTTTTTTACAATACGTCCCTGATCTCCGGTGCCCTGAACTTGCGCTAGGGAAATTCCAGCTTCATTAGCCATGCTTTTAGCCAGTGGAGAAGCTTTGACACGGCTGTCAGCCGTGTTGATGTCAGTAATCTCTTCTGAAGATGTTTTTGCTGCTTCTGCAGAGCTGCTGCCAGCATCATCTGCCTGGGATGAATCAGCCGTAGCTTCTTGGCCTTCTGAAGTACTTCCGTTTTCATTCCGGGCAGCCTCCAGTGCATCCTTGAAATCTTCTCCTTCTTCTCCGATAATAGCAATTAAACCATTAATCGGAACTGCTCCGGATTCTACTTCAATGTGTAGTAAAACACCTTCGTGCATACTTTCGAAATCCATGGTGGCTTTATCGGTTTCGATTTCCGCTAAAAGGTCTCCGGGTTCTACGGAATCACCGACTTTTTTTTCCCAGCCCACGATAACACCCTCTTCCATGGTGTCGCTCATTCTAGGTAGTCTAATTATCTCTGCCATAACGATTGAGTTTGTTAATTTAGTTTGGTTACAGAAAAGGTTTAGAGGTCTGTTTCATTTCGATCCATTTGTTTGAAGAAGAGGGTCAAAAAAGAGTTTCGGTTCAAATATTATTTCCTTGCCCAGGGTAAGGAACTGCCTTTTGCCTCTTTATCTTTAAACAACATGATTGAAAGAGTACGCAATAAAACCGTTTCAATCGAGAACTACAAAAATATAGGATTAAAGTTTACAAATGGAAAAAATGGGATTTTTTCTGTAATTGTATATTGACTACTTTTGTGGAATAAAGGTTTGTAGAGGGAGAAAGTTTAGAAACTCATTCTTTGACAAATTGTGTGGAACTTCAAAATGATAAGCCTTGAATGCCCTTGTGGCTGAAAGGGTTATCGTTTTGAAGTTCTATTTTCCACAATTTATGTCAAAGAACTAAAAACTTAAACCTTCTCGACTATTTCAACTTTCCGTACAATACGATTTGTCAAAGAGCGGAAGTTTCTAAACTTGAAAGAAGTATGAAGTTTTCATCAAAATTAATAGAAGAGGCTGTTGAGGCATTTTCCACTTTACCAGGGATCGGAAAAAAAACGGCTTTGAGGTTGGTACTTTTTTTAATTAAACAAGAGGAAAAAGAAGTAAGGCAATTTGCAGAGGCCGTACAAAAAATGCGGTCTGAAATAAAGTTTTGTAAGCATTGTCATAATATTTCTGATGAGGAGGTCTGTTTGATTTGTAAGGATCCTCGCCGCGATAAGCAATTAATATGCGTTGTAGAGAGTATACGAGATGTAATGGCTATAGAAGATACTAATCAGTTCAGGGGTGTTTATCACGTACTTGGAGGAATTATCTCTCCGATTGAAGGAGTTGGGCCTGAACAATTAACCATCGAAGCATTGGTGGAGCGCGTTAAGGAACAAGGTACAAAAGAGCTGATAATGGCGGTAAGCCCTACAATTGAAGGAGAAACAACTATTTTTTACATTTCAAAGCAGTTCGAAGGTCAGCCTGTAAAAATAAGTACTATAGCCAGAGGGGTGTCTTTTGGGGGAGATTTGGAGTATGCGGATGAGATTACCCTGGGAAGGTCAATAGTGGCTCGGGTGCCTTATAAGTAATTAAGCTCCGATAGTAGCTACAGAACAAGTCTAATCATCATCGTATACCATTTAGATGGAATTATCAGTAATTATAGTTAACTACAATGTAAAGTATTTTTTAGAGCAGGCGCTTCTGTCGGTAATGCAAGCTATTGTTGGAATCGAGGCGGAGGTGTTCGTGGTTGATAATAATTCTTCGGATGGTTCAGTGGAAATGGTGATAGAAAAATTTCCTGAAGTTCATCTTATTGCGAATAAAGAAAACGTTGGTTTTTCGAAGGCAAATAATCAAGCCATAAGACGTTCTGAAGGAAAATATGTTCTACTTCTTAATCCGGATACAGTAGTAGAGGAAGATACTTTCAGGAAATGCTTAGATTTTATGGAGCAACATCCGGATGCCGGAGGCCTGGGAGTAAAAATGATTGATGGCTCAGGGAAGTTTTTGCCAGAGTCGAAAAGAGGCTTTCCAACTCCATTCGTGGCCTTTTGCAAAACATTCGGGCTTTCTACGCTTTTTCCTCGCTCTCCCATCTTCAATCGCTATCACATGGGGTTTTTGGATGAAGATGAAACGAATGAGGTGGATATCCTGTCCGGAGCATTTATGTGGATGAGGGCCGAGGCCCTGGAGAAGTCAGGGCTATTAGATGAGGCTTTTTTTATGTATGGAGAAGATATCGACCTGTCTTATCGTCTTCAGAAAGCAGGGTATAAGAATTACTACTTTGCCGAAACAAAGATCATCCATTACAAAGGAGAAAGTACGAAAAAGGGGAGCTTGAACTATGTAAGGACTTTCTATCAGGCGATGGTCATCTTTGCGCGAAAGCATTTTTCAGGTAATCAGGCGGGGCTTTACGTTCTTTTTCTTCGTTTTGGTATTTATTTCAGGGCGACCATTACGTTGCTTCTCAATTGGACAAAAGGTTTGAGTATCCCGATAACTGATGGTCTGATTTTATGGGTAGGGCTTCATTTTTTAAAACGATTCTGGGGGAGCTACAAATTCAATGATCCTTTGGCCTATGAGCAGCCTGTTATGTACTTTAATATTGTACTCTACATAGCTGTCTGGTTATTGGGCATCTATTTTAGTGGTGGTTACGATAAGGTGTTTGATTTACGCAGGGTCATTAGAGGGCTTTTAGCGGCTACTTTAGTCATTGCGGCTATTTATGGCTTCTTGGACTTGTCTTACAGAACATCCCGGGTGCTTATACTATTAGGAACTTTTTGGGGGATATTATCCATAAGTAGTTTCAGAACGTTAGTTTATTTCTTTTTGTATAAAAACCTTTCTCTCGGCAAGGAGAGTAAAAAGAATTTAGTTATTGTGGGAACAGAAGAAGAGAGTCGAAGGGTTTTAGGGCTATTGCATGATGCACAGGTTAAGCATCTGAACCTGATTGGAACCGTAGCTCCGCCGGGAGTCATCAACGAAGATGCATATCTGAGTGATTTGGATAGTATAGATGATGTGGTGCATATCTATAAAGTAGAAGAGATTATTTTTTGTTCTAAAGACATACGGACGCAGGATATATTAAACTGGATGACTCGGCTTGGTCCGGAAATTGCTTACCGGATCGTTCCTCCAAAAAGCCTTAGCATTATTGGAAGCACCTCTAAGAATACCTCAGGCGAGCTTTACACTATTGAAGTCCGGTTTCAAATTCAAGATACGCTCAATCGCCGCAACAAACGCTTATTGGATATTCTTTTATCTATCTGGTTTTTATTGACTTTCCCGTTTTCTATGCTTTTTGTAAAAGGGAAAGCCGGTTTTTTTAGGAATATCCTCGCAGTTATTAGAGGTGGTAAAACCTGGGTGGGCTTTGCTGAGGTTGAAAACCAACAAAATCTACCCGATCTATCTGATGGGGTGCTTTCCCCTCTGGATGGTCTGAGAGTTTCTAATCTCAATAATGCTACAAAGCATCGCCTTAATTTTCTTTATGCCAAAGACTACAGAACGATAGATGACATTCAAATCTTGTGGGAAGGGTTTAGACATTTGGGCAGGAGTTGAAATTTGGCAGTGAAGCGGCGTAAATTTGGTTTGGGATTTCCAAAGCGAGAATTGCTGGGTTTTTTACCTTTTGATTCCAAAACTTCCAACTATTTAGAACAATTTTCTTAATTTTATGCTATATTTAGTTCGCCGATAGTTTTACTATTCATTATACTTGCTAAGCGATGCAAGTTTCAAGATTTAGTATAATATCGGAAAGTTTACATTTTACAAGTCAAGATCACAATCATTTAAAAAAATACCTTCTTTGACAAATTGTGTGGAACTTCGAAATAATAACCCTTGAATGCCCTTGTGGTTGAAAGGGTTATTATTTTGAAGTTCCATTTTCCACAATTTATATCAAAGAACTAAAAAAAATATATGAAAAAATTCTTCAAAGAGTTCAAATATGACTTTCCTGCCTCAATTGTTGTTTTCCTGGTAGCCGTTCCTTTGTGTTTAGGAATCGCTTTAGCATCGGGAGCTCCCTTATTTTCTGGTATAATCGCAGGTATTGTAGGGGGTATTATTGTTACGTTATTGAGTGGTTCTCCACTTGGAGTTAGTGGCCCTGCTGCGGGATTGGCAGTAATTGTTTTACATGCAATTCAGGATTTGGGGGCTTTTGAAACCTTCCTGGTTGCCGTAGTGATAGCAGGAGTGATCCAGATTGTCTTAGGTATTCTTAAAGCGGGTATTATTGGTTATTATTTTCCAAGTTCGGTAATTAAAGGAATGCTGGCGGGTATTGGATTGATTATCATTTTAAAACAAATACCTCACGCGCTAGGTTACGACAAGGATTATGAAGGAGATTTGGACTTTGTGCAATCGGATGGAGAGACAACCTTCTCCGCACTGGGTTCTGCCATTCAGTCATTAACTCCGGGAGCTATTTTAGTTAGTGTAATTTCTTTAATAATACTGATTGTTTGGCAACAGGACTTTATAAAACGCATAAAGGCTTTGCAGTATGTTCAGGGTCCTTTAGTAGCCGTGATCGTCGGGATACTTTTGAATGTAGGTTTAGGGGGAACAGAGTGGGGGTTAAAAGCGTCACAAGTCGTAAGCTTACCCGTAGCTTCTGATCTCATGAGTTTCGTAGGTCAATTTACACTACCAGATTTCACTCAGGTTTTCAATCCACAAGTAATTACCATAGCCTTTACTATTGCGATTGTGGCCAGCTTGGAAACATTACTATGCGTTGAAGCAGCAGATAAGCTAGATCCCTACAAGCGGCTTACGCCTACTAATCAGGAACTCATTGCCCAAGGGGTTGGTAACATGTTTTCCGGCTTAATTGGAGGGCTGCCGGTTACACAGGTTATTGTACGTAGTTCTGCAAATATTCAATCGGGAGGACGTACAAAAGCGGCTGCGTTTTTTCATGGGGTATTACTATTGATTTGTGTAGCTTTTATACCAAATATTCTTAATCTAATTCCTTTAGCCAGCTTGGCTGCGATTCTGATCATTGTTGGTTTTAAATTGGCGAAGCCAAGCCTGTTCAAATCTATGTTCAAATTGGGGTGGAATCAATTCTTACCCTTCGTGATAACTATTGCCGCAATATTGCTTACTGATTTACTCGTTGGTATTGCAATCGGTTTAGGGGTAGCACTTTTTTATATACTACTTACGAACTTCAAAGCTCCGTATTTCTTACAGCCGAAGCCCCATGCTCCGGATGAGCCTATTCGCATTGTATTGTCAGAGGATGTTTCTTTCTTAAACAAAGCAAAGATCCTGACTACTCTAAAGAACCTACCGGAAAATAGTAAAGTGATCATTGATGCTTCGCATACAATCAATCTTGATTACGATGTTATCGATATTTTATTCGATTTTAAAGAAAATGCGAAGTATAAACACACAGAACTGACGTTCATTGGTATTGACCCGGAAACAATGGAACTCCAATCCGGTAAAAAGGAATTATTGAAGAAAAATGGAGGCTCTAAACCAAAAGAAAAAGAGGGCATAAAAAACAAGTCTGATTTTAACTAAACAAGGCGGTCTCATAAGAAATTCGTGTGGCCTGGCAGGAGTATTTAATAAAAAATACTCCTGCCTGTTGCAACGAACATATTGATGAGAAAACCTCGGAGATTAAAATTCCAAGATATCCTTTCCTTGTCCGATCCTGCGTGCAATATAACCGAATAAAAAAGTGGTCACAAAGCTGAACATAGCGTAAACCAGTGCAGGTTTGGTCATTTCATTGTTTCCGATAAGCGTTCCGGTAATGAGCAAAGCCAGCGCTGTATTTTGAAGGCCTACCTCGATACTAATGGTTGTGGATTGAAAGTTACTTAACTTGTTCCATTGAGCAATTGTAAAACTAATAATAATGGAAAGCAGGTGAAGAGCAAGAGCATATGGAAGAATCCGGGTGATATCCTCTACACTCAACCCACTTCCTCCCGATTGCTCTCCGGCAAAAAACTTGATTATGAAAACTATAAAGAGTAGTAAGGTATTTATGTATTTCAATGGATTCTGAATGCGTTTTGAAAGCTTTCCAAAGGATTCGTTAAAAATCAGACCAATTAGCGCAGGGAGCAAAACAATTAAAAATACCTGAAGAAGGGTATCAAGAGCAGATAAACTGACAGCCGAGCTTCCTTCCATAAAATAGTTAATAGCCAGTTGAGAAAAAGTAGGAATCGTAAACAGGATAATAACACTATTGATAACAGTTAGTGCGATGGATAAGGCCACATCTGCATTGACGATGTAACTGATGAAATTGGATGTTGTTCCCCCCGGGCAAAGAGATACAATAAATAAACCAACGGCAAAGGCAGGCGAAAGCGGGCTGAGAAAAACTATTGAAAAAGCCAGCGCCGGTAAAAAAACCATTTGGAGAATCAAGCCCGTAATAATTGCCTTAGGTGATTGAAAGAGATCATTAAAATCTCTTCGGGTAAGGGAAGCGCCGATCCCGAACATGATCAATGCGAGAACGGCGCTTATAAGAATGTCAATAAAATTCATTAATAAAAAACTTTTTTCGTGCAGTTGACGGCTAAAAGAGAACAGTTAACGAAAAGGTTTTTAGATTTCGTTAACCGTTAACCGTAAAAGTTAGTGGCGTTTTTTTACCATATCATAATGGCTGTAGAACCGGCACTTTCTTTGAAAAACAAACGCAGTCGTATAATGTACTTATTGCCTTTGATAAGTTTTAGTTTTACGAATGCATTTCTGTCAAAGCCACTATCGTCATCACCATCAATGTAAACAAGTTCTCCATCTATTTCCTGGAAAATGATCATTACCGTATCCATTTGACCAAATGTTTGGATACTGTATTCCCGTATAGCATCCGGAATAAAGACAAAGTTTTTCTGTTCACCTGCCTGAATATCTATGGTTTGCGATTGAAGAAGCGTCAATTCCATGTAATCATCTTCTTTTAAAGGAGGGTAAAAATGTTTTACCCACGTTTTATCGCGTTCTGATAAACCAGGCCGCGGGCGAATTCCTGTGGAATTGAATGCTGCAGGCATTCGGATTAAGCCTGGGCTGAACGGGTAATGCATGATAGAGTTAGGGTCCCAATTGGATCCTTGAACGATATCGGGGTTGATTTTCCGGATGATGTTGTTGAAGGTTTTGTTTCGATCCCAGCGATTGGGGGGCGCAGCAAGAGCACTATAGACGACCTCCTCATCCCAAACGATGCCTGCATTAGGGTTCTGGTGCTCATGAGGGAAACCAAGCGTATGGCCTATTTCATGAAGGGCTGTATCGATATCTCCACCACCGACGCCAATGTCCCAGCCGAAGTTCATTGTGCGATCATTTCGGGAGATATTCCAGATATCCCGGCCGATATAAGACCAGGATCCGTTACCTTTCATAAAACCGATCCGTACTTCACCATCCCTGCGGTTGTCCACTTCCCTGAATTCGAGGCCTATGCCTACTTCTTTCCAGATTTCAAAAGCTTTACGTACTACATTTTTCTCGGCTTCACCACCTTGCCAGGTACGCCATTCCCGGGTACCGTCATTGAAAAAGACCCACTGACCGTCATCATCTTTGTCAAAAAAATAGTAATGAAGAACAGTGCCGTTAACCCATTTTTTGGCGCTTTCCAGTATGAGCCGGGCGCGGTCGGGGTTAACCTCGGCATTGAATTCTCTTTCTTTTACGGCAGGTAAGGCGCAAAAATGGGGCTGCGCCGCTACTTGATTCTCAATTTCTTGCTGTTGTTCTTGATGCATTTCGTCTTTCATAGTTCTTGGATTAAGGGTGAAGGAATAATGGGTAAAGGTTAAGGAAATTTCAGAAAATGCAATTTAATGAATACTAAATCAAAAATGACATAAGAAAGATTAAATATCAAAAAGCTCTTAAGTAGTCCACGGAATTGGGCTATATAAATAACCTTTGCCCGCTGTAGAAGCATTTTTCGTTTGGAGATCGACACTTTTTTGGGATTTTTCGAAGAAAAATCCCAAAAAAGTGTCGATCTCCAACTCAAAAACCTTCCTGCCAAGGGCATCGATAGTTTATACAGTTTAATTCCGTGAACTACTTAAGTAGTCCACGGAATTGAGTTAACTACAAATTCAACCAATAAGTAACTTTAAGTACTAAGGCCCGGTTTTTTGGAAGCGGGCTAGGTAGAAAATCTTCTGTAAAATAGTTTTCCGTATAAACCAGGAATACGTCTGAAACAGGTTGAAACCGCCATTGCAAACGCATATTAACATTAACGTTATCGGCTTGGGTATTGTATTGAAGAAAGGCACTAAAGAAAAGGCTTCTCGAAAAAGAAAGCTCGGCCCTGGGGCCAATCAGCCAGAAGTCTGTACTCTTGTAGGGATTGGGAAGATTTATATTGTTGTAAACATAGCTGAGCGCTAATAAGCCAACGGGCTGCCAACGATAATTGATGGAGCCTTCTACCTGGGTAAGGTGGCCATTAAAAAATTCTCCAAACTGAACTCCTACGTCGTAATACAAGTTCTTCCTTAAATCCGAAGAAAAATAAGCATTTACACTGTTGTAGGTATATTCACTGCCCTCGGGAAGTTCTAGTCCTCCGATATTTGTCGGATCAAAAGGGAAAAATAGATAAGTATATTCATTGCGCCAGCGAATGCCCAATTCGCTTTGTCCGGGGAATTGAATGAAAGCCCTGATGCCATTGGAGCGATCGGTGAGGTGCCAGTCTTCTCGATTAAGGATAAGATCATTTTCAAGACGAAAACCCAGCTGAATAATTTTTGGATTGCCAGGGAAAATATTGAAGTTGATGTTTTGACCTGTAGACCAGAATCCAGTTCTTGGCACAAAACCAACATCGGCTTGATAGTTTTCTCCTACATATTGACTAGAAAAGAAGAGGCTGAAGTTTCGGGTAAACCTACCCAAAAACAAGGCCGCTGATTGCGCATCCGTATCATCGCCGGAGGAAATGGAGCGATGGTAAAAAATCTCGGATTCCCACTTATTATCTTTTGAAAATAGGTTGTATTCCAAGCCAACAATTCGGTTATACCCATTCTGATCATGTACCAGTTCGCCATCTGCATTGCGCTCGAAATTCTCTTTATTAACGACAATTGCTCCTACGAAAGATCGATCAAATACTTTCCGTTGAACCACTCCAACGGTGTAGTTCGCAGGGTCGATATCCAGATCATCTAGCTTGCCGGTATGCATATTCAGCAAGCCAATCCGCCAGTTTTTATCAATCTTGCCACTAAGCCGTGCGCCGGCAGTAATCGGAACACTAAGACTGCGTCTGGATTCCACTAATTGACCTTCCTGGTTTTCACGACTAACAGTTCCTCTTGCAATACCTATACGGCGGCTAAAGAAGGGACGACTACTAGGAAATCCAAATTTACCGAAGAGGTCTTCATTTTCAAGAAAAAATTGTCGGCGTTCCGGGAAAAAAAGTTCAAAACGGCTGAGGTTGGCAATTTGTCGGTCCACTTCCACTTGCGAAAAATCAGGATTGATGGTCAGGTCCAGATTAAGGGAGGGCGTAACTGCGATTTTAGCATCGGCTCCGATGTCTCCGGAATACTCAGCGGGAAATTTAAATTCAAAATCCTTTTCTGTACTGACAATGGCGTATGGGATTAGAGAAATATTCATTCCGGGTTTCGGGGGAGGGCTATCCCAGTTCAAGGTCCCGGTAAATGCGAGATTGTCTGCACCAAATTGGCGGGGCACAGGTATCCAGGAGGAGATTTCATTTTGTTTGGTAGATCGGCGGGTAAAGTTGATCCTCCAGCTATTTTCACCACTTACTTGTTTGTATCTCAAAGTTTTGAATGGGATGGCCATTTCCACGACCCAATATTCCGGATAATTTTTCACTGCTGAATACCACTTATTATCCCAGTCCAGGGGGATATTACTTCCATTATCGATCAATCCTTCTCTTTGTACATTTAAGGGAGAAACGGCGAAGTGAAAGCCATTGATTTTATCTTTAAACGGGTCGATATCTACAGCGAAGGCATCACTCTCGCCGAAGCTGAAATCGCGTTTAAGGGAAGCGATGATATAATCTTCTTGCTTTTGATAAATGACTGCTCCAACATAAAGGAAGTTTTGATCAAAGGTCATTTTTACTTCCGTTTGTAGAACTGCAAAAGATGTGTCAAAAGGAAAGTTTTGAAAGAATTGATTAATTGACTGGGCCTTTTGCCATGCTGCTTCATCCAGCATACCATCTACAGCCATTTCTGTGGTGGTTTTTTGGATATTGAGCTGATATTTGGAGAGGTCTGCCTCAGGAGATTGAGCTGTCGCGATTTGTCCGGATAGAATGGGCAATAATACGAGAAGTAGTAGTTTTTTCATCACTCCAAAATTGTAGGCTTGTGTTTATTTTTTTGAGTTCTTTGACACAATTTGTCAAAGAAGGATTTTTGCAAAGATCGAATAAAATGGCATTTCCAATAAAATATTCGATTTTTAAGAAAGGCATTTGGAGAGAAATTGTTTAAAGAAGGGGGGCTTTCAGCTTTTTCACAAGAGAACCACTGCTGGTCCGCGCGTGTATCATGTGTGAAGCCTGTGGACCAGTATTGTGCTTGAAGCTGGCTGGTAAGTAGTTTACGGAATTAGCCAAATAATCATCTTTTTACTACAAACCCTACCTTAAAGAAAATTTGAAAATGCGGGGTAAATTCTTCTACTGCTTCCCTTATGGCAAATCGGTTAAAGAAATCATCTGATTCGATCAGCTCTGCGCGATCAGGTACATTATTTGTTACTTTAAACCAGCGTACACCGATATTGAATCCATATTCGAACGTGAAAGGGTCATTCGGAGAATACGTTTGAAAGCCAAATCCCATGGTGAGTGCCTTGAGGTCATCTGTTGATTCCAGAGAGGTTGTCTGAAAATAAGCACCATCGTCATAGGACAGGGTTTCGGTGTTTTTAACGGTACTTTGCCGCCAAGTGAGTTGAGCTGAAATGAAAAAGGGATCGACAAATGGATGGCTGTTCAAATAATACCGAATTTCCTCCATGATTCGAAACCCATCGAGGGATTTGACCTCGGCAACTTCATCATTTGTAAGTAACTTAATCCATCCAGCTTCATGCTCCAGGTAAAAAATCGGGCTGATCTTGTGTTCAAACGCAAATTGCAGCGCAGGATGCCTTGGGTCTAAATGACTTATCGGTGAATATTTCAATACGGATTTAGCTTCAAAAGCACTTTTATTAAATCTGCCTGAATAAGTATAAGCCTTAAGAGACGAATTTTGGCCAGCTGCGTTTATCGAACACATAACAGCCAGAAGAATAAAAATAAAAAATCGCATATTAGGATTGAATAGGGATCTGCGATAACAGAACCAAATTATACGGATCTGAATAATCAAATTGGTATACGTTATCCGGACCAACAACTAACAGAAGACCATTCAATGGAATTACATCGTAAGTGGTAATACCCGTGTAGTGATAAACCAATTTTAAATTAAGTGGATTGGAGAAGTCGTATATCTTTAATCCTTGTGTGTCATCGCAAAGAAATAGAAGCTCACCATCAATCCCAACTCCTTTGGGATTATGCATCGGGTATTCATTAATTAGCTTTGGATTGTCAATATCTTTAATGTCAAATATTTTTAAGACATCCACTGTGATTATGCTGCCTCCACAAGGACTGTTGGCTACCTGATTGGTGTTGAGCGTAACAAATGCCAGTGAATCATTAGCCACGACCGGGTCACATGGAAGGATAGGGTAATCATAACCATATTCGGCAGTTAAGCTTGGAATACCCGTTTCAGCGCTAATGGTGTAAATGAATAGACCTTCGCTCGAACCGATGAAAAGGCGGCCATCCAGATGGTAAATAGTCTCTATGCCCTGGCCTATATTTTGTTGATGGGTAATTTCAGGCGCTTCCGGGTTCACAATCGATAATGTTTTTAACCGCTCATTATCTACGATATAAAGATAATCACCTACGGCCATAAAGCGAGCGTAAGAGCCGGCAATGCCTGTTTGGCCATTAGCTTCTGATGTTGGACTTGCATTAAAATCTGCACTGTCTTCTGAACAAGCAGTAAAAAAAAATAGAATAAAAAAGAAAAAATATGAGAAATTGGTTTTCATAACCTTTGATTTTAGACGATTTTTTTAATGAATATTTCTAGCTAAATCACCTCCAACATTCCGGATAGCTCAACTCTGCTTCTTCCCAGCCCATGACTGCACCTTTGTCAGGGTCAACACATTCGAAATAGCCAAAGTAATTTTCCGGATAGTCCAGAAAGTTAGAAGGATCGTAAATATTGCTTACTCTACTTTTTACTTCTGGTTGGAGGAAGTTAGTAAGATCAATGGCAACCAGATCAGAAACATTGTCTGCATAGAGAATATTCCCTTTAATGGCGATATCCTTATTTCCCGGAATTTTTATAAAATGAACCGGAGTTGGATTTACCGGACTGGAGTTATCAATGATATGAATGCCCTGGTACAACTCATTTACATAAATATAAGGAGCTTTATAGTAAATCTTGCCCAGCGTTTGGATAGGCAGAGGATCCGTACGATAAATATCTTGCCAATTAGCATCGGTATAAACAGGCTTTAAACCCATTACGCTCTCAGGAGAACCGCCAATGAAGGAATCATTTACAACATCATCCTCGCTCCAGACGCAGGCCTGGAATAGTAGGGATGTAAATAGGGAAAGAAAAAATATATTTTTCATGTTTGAAATAAGTTAATATTTAAGTTGTTGATAGGTAATTGGTTTTGCGATTTTACCAATGCTTCAATTAATTGAAAGCTCACTTAAAAAACGCTTAACTTCTCCAATCGCTGCCAGGAAATAGTTTTTTTATTTCCCCTTTAAATCCCTGCCTTCAACTTTTATCTTTTCAATACGTTAACTTTGCACTGTGGAAAATCTTAAACAACTTTTAGAGCAATACAATAACGACGGACGCGTAAAGAAAGCAGTAAAGGCTTTAGAAAAGTCCGAACCTGCCCGTATTCAGTTAAGTGGAATGATCGGCGCCCAAGAGGCTTTTGTCTTAACAGCAATGTATAGAAATAAGCCTCAGAGCCATTTGATTGTTTGTGCGGATAAAGAAGAAGCGGCTTATTTTCAGAATAATGTTATGAACCTTTTTGAACGTAAAGAGGCCCACTTCTTCCCAGATTCCTTCAAGCGCCCCGCTTATTTTGAGGAGTTGAATAGCAGTAATGTGTTGCAACGTACAGAAACTATCAATAAAATCAGTGCTTCTAAAGCCGGAGGTGAGTTGATCTTTACTTATCCGGAAGCCCTGTTTGAAAAAGTGGTGGCTCCCAAAGTACTCGAGGAAACGCGTATTGAAATCAAGGTAAATGAAATCGCCGATATTGATACCATTATCGATATATTGGTTGAGTATGGTTTTGAACGTACTGATTTCGTTTTTGAACCGGGGCAGTTCTCTATAAGGGGGGGGATAGTAGATATTTTTTCTTACGGAAATGACTATCCCTACCGAATTGAACTTTTTGATGAAGAGGTCGAGAGTATAAGAACCTTTGACCCGTCCACTCAGCTTTCCAAAAAGAACATTGCCAAAGTATCGATTGTACCGAATATTAACACCAAGTTTTCTCAAAATCAAAAGGTATCTCTTCTTCAGGTTTTGCCCGAAAATACGGTCGTCTGGATCCGGGACTTTCAAATTATGCTCGATGGCCTTCAGAATTGCTTTGAAAAAGCAGAGGAATACGGTCGAAAAGTCTCCTCTCTGGATGAAAGTGAACTGGCAGCTGTTTTTCGGGATCGGGCGTTTATACGCCCCGGAGAAATAATGGAAGACCTTGCTAAGCATCCTATTATCCATTTTGGCAGTGGTAAGCAAGCAATTCCATTTGATCAAAAAATTACTTTTAGTGCAAAACCTCAGCCAAGCTTCAATAAGAACTTTGCGCTGCTAATCGATAACCTCAAAGAAAACGATTCAGAAAAAATAGCCAATTATCTCTTCACGGATAATCCTAGGCAAATTGAGCGGTTTTATGCTATTTTTGAGGATCTTGAGGCCAATGTTAAATTCCATCCAATTAATAAAGCCATTCATAAAGGTTTCATTGACCTGGATCTTAATATTGCTTGTTATACCGATCACCAAATCTTTGAGCGTTTCCATCGCTATAAATTAAAAAGCGGATTTACAAAAGATCAGGCACTTAACATGCGCATGCTCAGAGAGCTAAAGCCCGGAGACTATGTTTCGCACATCGATCACGGCATCGGTAGATATTCCGGGCTGGAAAAAATCGATATCAACGGGCATATTCAGGAATCAGTGCGCTTGGTTTATAAGAATAATGATATTTTATATGTGAGTATTAACTCTTTACACAAAATATCAAAATTTACCGGGCAGGAGGGCTTAGTGCCCAAACTGAGTAAATTGGGGTCTGATGCCTGGAAAAACCTCAAACGCAAAACCAAGAAAAAAGTAAAAGATATTGCAGGTGAATTGATTAAATTGTATGCTAAGCGTAAAGCTACCCAAGGGTTTGCCTTTCCTACAGATGGCTATCTGCAAAATGAACTGGAAGCTTCTTTTATTTACGAAGACACTCCCGACCAGCTTAAGGCTACTATTGATGTAAAAGAGGATATGACAGCAAGCTACCCCATGGATCGCCTGATCTGTGGAGATGTTGGTTTTGGAAAAACGGAGGTTGCTGTCAGAGCAGCTTTTAAATCTGTAGTAGGAGGAA
This sequence comes from uncultured Saprospiraceae bacterium, assembly GCA_964537285.1. GTDB lineage: Bacteria > Bacteroidota > Bacteroidia > Chitinophagales > Saprospiraceae > CAZHZT01. The sequence continues at coordinate 96,707 of CAZHZT010000001.1, forward strand.
AACAGGTAGCGGTGCTGGTACCGACCACCATCCTGGCTCTTCAGCATTTTCGTACTTTTAATGAACGCTTAGGAGAATTTTCTGTAAAAGTTGACTATGTCAATCGCTTTCGTACCGCTAAAGAAAAACGTGAGATTTTTGACCGCCTGAAAAAAGGAGAAATAGATATTGTCATTGGCACACACGCGCTTTTAAATAAGAGTGTCGGGTTTAAAGATCTGGGCCTTTTAGTTGTCGATGAAGAGCAAAAGTTTGGGGTATCAGCCAAGGAAAAATTGCGAAACATTAAAGTAAATGTCGATACGCTTACGCTTACGGCTACCCCTATACCTCGCACCTTGCAGTTTTCTCTTATGTCTGCTCGTGATTTGACGATCATTCGCACTCCGCCACCTAATCGACTGCCTATTCACACCGAAATCCGTGTTTTTAATGATGAATTGATCAAGGAATCGATTTACTATGAAATAAATAGAGGTGGCCAGGTGTATTTCGTGCATAATCGAGTGAAAACCTTGCCAGATATAACAGCTATGGTGCGTCGGCTTTGCCCGGATGTTGACGTAGCTACCGCTCACGGGAAAATGGATCCTAAAGATCTTGAGCAGAAATTAATGGATTTCATTGAGCGTCGATACGATGTTCTTGTTTGTACAAATATTATTGAAACCGGTCTTGATATTCCGAATACGAATACGATTATTATCAACAATGCTCATCAATTCGGAATGAGTGATCTGCATCAATTAAGGGGCAGGGTAGGGCGTTCCAATAAACAAGCCTTTTGCTACCTTTTCTGTCCGCCTATGTCTACACTCACCAGAGATGCACGTTTGCGCCTGAAAACGTTGGAAGAGCATTCTGAGTTAGGCAGTGGTTTTAACATTGCCATGCGGGATCTGGATATCCGGGGTGCCGGAAACCTACTGGGAGCAGAGCAAAGTGGCTTCATTTCTGAAATTGGCTATGAGACCTATCAGAAAATTCTCGAGGAGGCCGTCCAGGAACTTAAAGAGAATGAATTTAAAGACCTTTTTAAAAAAGATTTGGAGAAAAATCATCAATACGTGCGGGATGTGCAGGTGGAAACGGATATCGAGATGCTAATTCCTGATGAATATGTTAGTAATATTCAGGAGCGCTTGAATTTATATACGGAGCTGGATAAGGTGGAGAAGGAAGAAGGTATAGAGAAGTTCAAAAACAATATCCGCGATCGATTCGGAGCGGTGCCTCCTCAGGTCGAAGAACTATTTGAAGGCTTGCGCTTGCGCTGGATCTGCAAAGATCTTGGCTTTGAAAGAGTCATTCTAAAAAACAATAAATTGAGGGCTTATTTTGTCAGTAACCCCCAGTCTCCTTTTTATGAAACAGAGCTTTTCCAAAACATGGTGCAATATGTGGCTACCATTGGTCAGAAGTATGGCTTCTCATTCAAAAAGAGTAATAAGTATTTTATACTCGTAAAAGATAATGTGCAGAATCTACATGAGGCCAAAGAGAATCTTAAAATTATCGGAGATGCTGTTTTAGCTGAAAACCTGGAAGCAGCCAATTAAAAATTCGAAGAATGCATACATTACCGGAGCCTTGCCGCGGCAAGGCTCCGGTAATGTATGCATTCTTCGCAACTCGGGTTAATTAAAATCACAAACTATCAGGATTCATTAACTTTCCTACAAAAAGGGCGTTATTCCCCACTCTTTCCCTAATTACAAAGACAAAAGGCTTGTTACATTCAATAAGCGGAATCAGTGGTGCCGAGGTTTCTAAAATTTCCACAATGGTAGCGGCTGCAGCTTCTGTACCTTCTTCATTAACTTCTACAAAAGATTGGTGAATAACCCGGCTGATCCGTAAGGAAGCATCGGCGATATTGGAAAAATCGGCTCCTTCCGTAAATGCTTCCGGCATGCCCATTTCCGAAAGCGGATCATTTAATAGTTGCTTATAACTCATTGAAAACCTTGGGAGTTTAAGCTCTACGTTTTCAGAGGCTAATTTTTCTACCCATTCTTCAAAACGACCTTTTTCCAGTTCTTCTAAAAGGTCATCAGTGGTATAATTTTCATCAGGAAGTAAAATAGTCATGGAAAAAAGGGAATCCCCGTAAGGTAGATCTACAGCCTGGAAAAAACTGCCCTGATAGTAGGGTACGCCCACTTCCGAGTGGTGCATCATATCTACTTCAATAGTAGAGTTGTTGGATAAATAAAAATCGGCTTTTACGGTATTTTTTTCATCAAATTGAAACAACCAGTCTCCTTTGAAGTATATGGCATTTATAAGGTACATTACCGCAGAACCGGGGATATAGTCAAGCATTTCTTTAATGAGCCCGTTGGTGTTGTTTTCAATCCATCCGTTAATAATATCTACTGCATTTGGAAGGTTGAAATCAATTTCATTGACTTCACTTTTAAAGAAATCGGTATTGGTTTCCAGAAATTCAGGTTTTACATTGTACCCCAGGCGGTACCAAATGGAGTTCGCTATAGAAAGATCTACTTTCGGGTCAATGTCAGGTAGGGTTTCTAACAGGTTTTTGTATTGTGAATTGGTGGTATCGAGTGGTTGATCGTCGATTTCAAGGGTTTGCATCATTTCACTTCTTGTATTGGAAGCAGCTCCGTTAGTAGTCATAGTCAAAGCAGTAGAAATGCTGAGAGGAGAGATAAAGATGTTCTCGTCCTCCTGACCTTGATTGAGCTTGCTTAATAATTGGAAACCAAAAGAATTGTTCGGCTCACTTAGAGCACAAACTCCAGGGGCTTCCGAGCAGGTAAGCTCAATCCGTTCATTGTTTGGTGTATTTGGGTTGATGCTGTCATCTTCATTGCATGCCATAATGGATATTGCAAGGAAATGGAGGAGAAAAAAAAGTTTAGAATTCATGGTCTTGAATTTAATTTATGCAAGTTGTGATGATAAGAGAGAATTCGTAGCCCTTTTGAGGCAAAACCTAAGATTTCTTCTGAAAAATCTCCTTATTCTCTCATATCATCACAACCTGGGTTAATTTGATAATTGGTTTGTGAACTTGATAGCTTTTGTTGAAAAATGCTCCGTCAATCATATAGACGTTCCGGAAAGATGGAAAGGTTGGGAAGAAAATACAATTAATGAGGAACGGAAAACGGTTGTCGGTTGGAAAGAACGGTATTGTTTTGGAAATTAACGGTAATGCACTCATAAAGAGGCCGTTCTAAATATAATAAAGGTTAAATAATTCCTTTAGAAGCACCTAGAATAACATGAGTTTTTTTATATTTTTGTCCTGGAAGTCTTTTAGACTTGTTCTGTAGCTGCTGATGGAGCGTAATTGACCAAATTTTATTTTAGACAAGGCGAAAAACGCAGGCATAGCCTTAGTTACGTCGAGTATTTTCAACGCGGTATAAAATAAAATCTGGCAATTTAAGCCCATTTAGCAGCTACAGAACAAGTCTTTTAATCGTAGTTCATTATCTCGCATAAAACCTTCTTATTTAGAGGGATGCTGCCATGTGCCATGAATTACCTTTAAAAACTACTTCTTATGAATATTTCTAAAACCGATTTCTTATGGTAAAAAAATACACCTTAATTTTTGCTATGGGTTTCCTATTCTGCTTTTCGATCTCTGCACAGAATATGAAAATTAGCCCGTCCGTAATTGCTTCTAATGGCGCTACGGCTACTGCCGGAAACACCCACCTCAGCTGGACAATCGGCGAACTAAGCGTTAGTTGTATCGATAACGGAGATACTTATTTAAGCCAGGGATTTCAGCAACCTTTTGAAGCAGATATCTCTGTCAGCATTTTGGAATCCAACCTTCCGGAGGGATTTGAATTATCTGTCTTTCCAAATCCAACCCTTGGTGAAGTAAATCTGATCTTCGAAAACCCATTCTTACATACCATTTATGTTTTTGATGTGAAAAGTAATCTTTTAAAAGAGCTTAATTCTTCTGCATTAAAAGATGAAATAGATCTAAGCACCTTTCCGGAAGGAAAATATCTTATTCATGTAAAAGACGATTCCAATAATCGAATGACAACAGTCAAAGTGTTGATCCAAAAATAAAAAGTATAAATCTATCATTATGAGAATCCTAATATCTTTGGTTCTTGGTTTGTTCCCAATCCTGCTTGCAGCGCAAGCACCTAAAAACTTAAAATATCAAGCTGTATTAAGGAATGATCAGCTTGAAATACGTTCCAACGAACAGGCAGCTGTTCAGGTGGAAATCTTTGATGGAGTACCCGGTAGTGGAGGGGAAAAAGTATTTTGTGAAACACACAATGTAACAACAAATGCCATTGGCTTATTTACTTTTGACATAGGTACGAGTAGTGAGCCTTGTTGGCCGGATCCTTTCAATGAAATTGACTGGGGAAATGGTGATTTTTATTTGCTCATTAAAGTTGATAACCAACAAATTGGTGATCCGGAGCCTTTTTCTTCCGTTCCTTATGCTTTATATGGAGAAGATGCTGATGCTGATCCTCAGAATGAAATCCAACAGATAACATTGGACGGTGGCATTCTCAGCCTCTCAAAAGGCGGAGGTACAGTCGATCTGAGCGACCCCGATGCTGATCCGGAAAACGAGATTCAGCAAATATCCATTAATGCGAATAACGTCATTTCTCTTTCTAAAAATGGAGGAAGCGTACTCCTTCCTGAAGATAAAACCGAAGATGCCGACGCTGATCCAAATAATGAATTACAGGAAATCTCTATAAACGGAACAGAGATCTCCTTATCCCAGAACGGCGGAGCCATCCAGCTACCACCCGATGAAGTGGATGATGCGGATGCTGATCCTGAAAATGAGTTTCAACAGCTTTCCATTGACGGGGATGAGATTACCCTTACTCCTAATGGTGGCCAGGTGTTCCTTCCCAGCCGCTTTAGAGCCGGTTTTTTAGAAATGTCTAGTTCCAGTGCTTCATTGATTATTAATCATGGGTTAGGGGTGAAGCCAAAAACATTGAAAATTAAAATACTGGCCGTGGGGGGCACCTACTGGTCCTTCGGGGAATGGTATGATATTGATAATGACGGTGTCGGCGTGTCTTCATTTACACATTATCAACATGATGCAGCGACGCCTGAAAATGGAAAAACGTCAGCCATCATTGCTAATAATACCAAAATCGTTGGATTTTTTAAGTCGGTGAATCCCAATATTACTACTGAATTCAACGTTACTGTAAATGATACCAACGTGGTTCTGAACCGGGTTGGTACCTTACCTCCAGGAAACTTCTCCAAGATCTTCGTATCTTGGTATGCAAGTTATTAATGATAGAAAGAAACGAATTCAAATGGTAAGAGAAGCGCGCTAGCGCGCTTCTCTTACCATTTGAATTCGTTTCTTTAAGAATTTTTACCATTTGAAAACAAATATTAAACATGCAAAAAAACGCGACTCCCGTCTTTTTGCTGCAACATCATGATGAAGCTTTGTTACTGGCTTATCAGAAAACCGGTACTCCGGAGTTGGCAGCAGAACTCTTTCAACGCTATTTCCCTTTCGTATTCAACCAATGTTTTAAGTTTCTGAGAAATCGAGCAGATGCCGAGGACGCTTGTATGCAGGTTTTCGAAAAAGTGCTTCGATGCAAACCCAAAGACAGGGTTCTGTCTTTTTGCAGTTGGCTTGCAGTGATCACCAGAAATGAATGCCTTTCCGTATTGCGGAAGCGTCAAAAACGCTTGAAAGACCGAGAACAGTATGGGGAGGATATAGAATGCTTCCAACCCCTGCAAGAATTACAAGAAATAGAACTTAGGGAATTGAATTTGCTGCAAGCAGTCCTTTCGTTAAAAAAAGAACAGAGGATGTGTATCGAGCTTTTTTATTTTGCGGGCAAAAGGTATCAGGAAATTACTGAGATTTGTGGTTTTAGCCTGAAGGAAGTGAAAAGTTATTTGCAAAATGGGCGTAGAAACCTAAGGAGGATGTTGAAATAAAAAAGGATCGGCGAAAGCCGATCCTTTTTTATATTCTTTTCTTTCAGAAGATTTACTTATCTAACATCTCCATACTTTTTTGCACAAACTCGGTTAATTTTGAACCAGTAAGCATGTTGTGATTCAATAACGCCAGGTTGTACAAGTATTTGGCCATTTCTTTCTTTTTATCTTCTTCTTCAATGCTTAGGAGCTTTGTAGCAATTAACGGATGGTTGGTGTTAACGACTACATTATAGCTGTCAGGGAAATTTGCGCCCTGCATACCTTGCATCATTTGCATCTCCTTCATTCTGCGCATAAATTCATTCCGTGTGATAGTTAAGGGTTGATCCTGAGGAGACAAAGGCTTCAACTCTATATTGGCTCCTGCATCTGTAATTTCGCCTTGGAAGAGCGTTTTTACCGTTTCTTGTTCATTTTCGCTAAGTACAGATTCCTTTTCTTCATCTTTTTGAACCAGATTGTCTACTGTATCTGAATCTACCCTTACAAAGGTTACGTTACCTAGTTTGTACTCCAGGTGTTGCATGAAGTGGTTGTCAATGATATTATCGAACGCAAGGACTTTGTAGCCTCTGGCTTTGGCGCTTTCTATTAAACTGTGATGCCCTTCCGGATCATTGGTGTATAATAATACAATTTTATCGTGCTTGTCTGTTTGAAGTTCTTTTACGGCTTCGCGATAATCTTCTACGGTGAAATACTCGTCATCAACGGTTTTTACCAAAGAAAACTTTAGTCCTTTTTCATAGAATTTTTCGTCGGAGATCATTCCGTATTTCACGAAAACACCCAGGTCAGGCCACTTGGCTTCAAAGTCTTCCCGTTTGTTTTTGAATAGTTCTTCAAGCTTGTCGGCTACTTTTTTAGTGATATAGCCGGTGATTTTCTTCACGTTGCGATCACTTTGTAAGTAGCTTCGAGATACGTTAAGCGGGATATCAGGAGAGTCAATCACTCCGTGTAAAAGAGTGAGGAACTCAGGCACAATTTGGGAAACATCGTCCGTAACGTATACCTGATTAGAGTAGAGCTGGATTTTATTTTTCTGAACTTCCAGGGAATTTCCGATTTTGGGAAAATACAATACGCCTGTCAAGTTAAACGGATAATCAATGTTTAGATGGATCCAAAACATTGGAGGAGCGCTGAATGGATACAGCTCTTGATAAAAGCTGGTGTAGTCCTCGTCTTGCAGGTCAGTTGGCGTCTTTTTCCAAAGTGGCTTAGGGTTGTTGATGATATTCGGAACTTCTGTTTTAACTTCCTCCTTATCATCCCCTTCACCTTCGTAAGTAGTTTCTGTTTTGGTACCAAATTGAATAGGTACAGGAAGGAACTTACAATATTTATCCAATAGGCTCTGGATGCGATTTTTTTCCAGGAACTCTTTATCTTCATCATTGATGAAAAGAACTACATCTGTTCCTCTAAAGTCTTTGTCATAACTGTCTAAGGTGTATTCAGGATTGCCTTCACAAGACCAAACTACGGCCTCTGCACCTTCTTTGTAGGAAAGCGTTCTCACTTCTACTCTGTTAGCCACCATGAAAGAAGAGTAGAATCCCAGACCGAAGTTACCGATTATGCTACTTTCGGCTTTATATTTTTCTAAAAACTCCTGCGCACTGGAGAAAGCTACTTGGTTGAGGTATTTTTCTACTTCCTCACCGGTCATACCAATACCTTTATCTCGGATGGTAAGCGTTTTTTCTTCTTCATTAAGAATAATCTCTATACCTGTATCGCCTATTTCTCCTTGGAATTCCCCTTTTGAGGCGAGGGTTTGAAGTTTAGAGGTGGCATCTACAGCGTTTGAAACCAGTTCGCGTAAAAATATTTCGTGATCGGAATAAAGAAATTTTTTAATTATAGGAAAAATGTTCTCAGTTTGTACGGATATTGTTCCCTTTTGCATAGTACTTAATTTATTAAGTTGATGGTTTTCAATAAAATAAAGGATACCAAATGAAGTCAAACCCTATGCCGGAATAGAAAATGTGCCATTTTGGCTGAAAAATATAAGTTTTTGTCACACACCTTATGGCTAAAGGCGAAAAAAATGGCATTGTTGTTGCTACATATATGTTAAATGGGTAAATAACATCACACACAGTTCACCAAAAACCGAATTTGAGCACCGGAGGTATTAGGTCTACCGGGGGGATATGGCCTGCCTCCATGCTCCTTTTTTAATTTCATAAATACCCAAAGCAAAGCGGGGGCTGGTTTTTATAAAAACCAGCCCCCGCTTTGCTTTGGGTATTTATGAAATCCAGTTAAGGGAAAAGGGTAAACGGAAAGGTTTTGCTTTTTTCCTGGCCTTATTCAACATCCACTATGATGCGTTTTTCGCGATTAGCCAATTCCCAGGCAGTGTAAAAGACCAGTTGGCCAATTTGGGACATTTTCTCGAAGTTGATCTTTTCTACAGTATCCGTTGTGCGGTGATAATCTTCGTGCGTGCCATTAAAGTAAAAAATTGCAGGAATGCCTCTCTCTGCAAAGTTGTAATGATCGGAACGATAGTAGTAGCGGTTGGGATCGTCCTCGGCGTTGTAGGTGTAATCAAGAACTAGATTGGTGTATTTTTCGTTCGCTTCTTCGTTAATAGCATGGAGTTCCGTGCTTAAACGATCAGAACCGATGACATAAATATAGTTCGGGTTATCTTCGTATTTTTCATCCACCCGGCCAACCATATCTACATTGATATTAGCTACGGTATTTTCCAATGGAAAAATCGGATTATTAACGTAATATTCAGATCCTAGCAAGCCCTTTTCTTCACCGGTTACCAACATAACTAAAACACTTCTTTTGGGGCCAATTCCCTGTTTTTTGGCTTCAGCGAATGCTTCTGCTACTTCGATATTGGTGGAAGTACCTGAGCCATTATCATCGGCTCCATTGTAGATGGCATCTGCACGGCGGCCGAGGTGATCGTAATGAGCTGTAATAACAATAAGCTCATCTTTTTTCTTAGGATCGGTACCTTCTATGTAAGCCAGTACGTTATTGCCCGTAAGAGTAGTAACAGATTTTTGCTGAATAATACTAAGCTTCGCTTTAAGCTTAACACTTTCAGGTTGTCCACTAGCCTGTATGTTTTTCCTTGCTTCTACGACCTTGTCAAACCTTTTGCCCATTATTTCTTTTGCCATGGTGGTAGAGATGAAAGCATGGTTAGCAAGCTTTTCCTGATCCGCTTCATTTTTTCCCATGGTGAGCATTGGTCCTACCAGGAAACGGCGGTTTTCAGAAAGCTTTTTTTGGAGCTGATCTTCAATGAAGAAAACAGCTTTAACGCCTTTTTCTTTGGCAACTTGCAGCTTGCGTTCCCAGTTTTCGGCCCATTCAGAAGGAGTAGAGCTTTTGGTAATATAAGAGTTTCCTTCTTCGTCCTTTGGTTCTCCTTTATAGATAAGTAATACTTTCCCCTCAACTTTCTGGCCATCGTAATCGCTATATTGCTCATCGTCGATGCCATATCCCAGGAACAGGATCTTTTTAGTTTCAAATAAAGGAAGGCTGCTGCTTTCAGCCGGGAAAGAGACGAAATCCCACAGATGACGGTAGTTGCTGTCGTTGATTTTTATGCTAATATCCTCCCATGAGGTCCAGGTGAAAGCTACAGGCTGAAAATAATTACCTAGTTGCTTTACAGCAGGTATTCCGAAAGACTTAAATTGATCAGCTATGTACTGAGCAGCTTTATCATTCCCTGGTGTACCTGTTTCGCGACCTTCAAGCTCGTCAGAAGCGAGGTAGGAGAGGTGAGCTTTTAGTTCCTGAGAAGTGATGCCTTCGGCTACTTCTTTTAATTTTATTTCAGCACTTGATGGGGTTTGTGCCAATAGTCCGATTGAAAAGCCAAGGACGAGGATAGCACTAAAAAAAACCTTGTTCATTCTAAATTGATATTAATTGATTAACAATTGCTGATTTTATTGACTCTGCGCTCGTGTCTGCCTCCCTCAAAGTCGGTAGTCAGGAAAGTTTCCACCATTTCGAGGGCATCTTCGATACTTACAAAACGAGCAGGCAATGCAATAACATTAGCATCATTATGTTGGCGGCCTAAAGCAGCGATCTCCTTATTCCAGCAAAGGGCGGCACGTACATTTTGGTGTTTGTTGGCCGTCATGGCAACACCATTGCCGGATCCACAGATTAGAACACCAAGTTGAACCTGATTATTTTCAATAGCTTCTGCAACCGGATGGACGAAGTCTGGATAATCCACAGAATGAGTGGAGTTGGTTCCCATATCCATAACCATCAGACCATGCTCTTCCAGTTTTTTCTTAATTCTTGCTTTGTATTCGAATCCGGCATGATCACATCCGATTGCAATAGAATGCCATTTCATAATATGTTGTAATTTTATTAGTTCTTTGACATAAATTGTGAGAAATGGAACTTCAAAATGATAACCCTTTCAGCCACAAGGGCATTCAAGGCGTATCATTTTGAAGTTCCACACAATTTGTCAAAGAACGATTTTATTTAAGTGGAGAGATTTTATGGTGAGGCTTTTTTTTAAGTTTTTCCTTCGAAAAAAAAAACAAAAAAGGCCTCACCATAAAATCTCTCCTGCGGTTAGTCTTGAATACTACTTACCTCATAAGGAGCAAGCATGTTATTGATTTCTTGCTTGAACTCTTCATCAAAGCCATTGATCAGTGGTTTCATTTGTTGCATCGTAAGGTTGGCATAGCGATACTCTGTACCGAAGCTCCCTGTTTGAGGATCAAGATGCCTTTGATCTATGGAATAGAGAAACTCCAATTCGTCGGAGGTGACTTTAGCCAAAGTGCGTATATGTGGTTTTGCCTTTTCCAGTTCATCAAGCTGAACATAATTATTAATCATGCTCATAGTGTTGAAGTTGTAAGTAAAGTTCATATTTGGAAAGGCCTCGAAGTACTTATCAGTCATTGCAATCGCTCTGGTGGTATCCCCTTGTTTAATAAGTTCATCTACAGTACGAAGGATAGATAATTGCATGCTTTGAATACTTGGGCCATAGCTTCGATCAATAAACACGTCTTCTTTGTCAAAATTACCCCATTTCCATTTATTCATTACATTCTCATATACCTTATCTACGTTCACGGAGCCATTTCCAATCATTCCTAATGAACGGCTTGGATTATCTGATTTAATCGGAACAAGTCGCAATGCAAGTCCTTCAAGTTGAGTATAATTTTGCAAGCCAACTAAAGAGGCCTGACGGCAGGTAACGGCAAAGTAGATCGGACGTTCCCAAAGGTTGGATGCAATGATATCCAATACGGCTAGATCCCCTTTTAATAAGGAATTGCTTTTGATCTTGAAATCAATTTTATTTACAATTTTGGCCGTATCTTCGATAGAGACGACATTGTTGGCAATCACAGTGTTTTTATCCACCGGGATCGATAGCTTATTAGAAGGAAGATAAGTTTCTGCCTGTTGTCCTACCGGGTGATCTTCGCCTACAAATCGAATGGCATCTTTCAGGTTTACACGGTTTTCTGTTTCTTTATTAACGGGAACCTGATTCCTTTTATAGCCCCTGATTTTATCTTTAGGCAGGCTCATTTTAATTGCAGGAGAATTATTTACTTTCCGACGCAATTGATCTATGTACCAGTCAACTGCAATAAGGCTAAGGTTAACTACACGAACATCTGTTCTGATTTCCTCAACCTCCTGAGTGTACCAAAGTGGATAAGTATCATTATCCCCGTAAGTGAAGATGATGGCATTTTCCTCAACAGAATTAAGGAAGTTGGCCGCATAATCACGTGATCCTTTATGGTCTTTACGGGTGTGATCATCGAAATTTTCGAAACCCATAATAATCGGGGCGATAATTACGATTGCTGTAGCCACAGCTCCACCTGCAATTCCAAAAAGGTTGGCTCTCTGCCGAAGCAATTCAAAAATGGAAAGAACGGCCATTCCAATCCAGATGGAATAAGTGAAAAACGATCCGGCTAATACATAATCCCGTTCTCTGGGTTCATGCGGAGGCTGGTTGGAGTAAATAATAATACCGATACCGGTAATGATAAATAGAGAAAGTAAGCCTAAAAAGTCATCCCTTCGACGGCTGGCATGGAATATGAGGCCAAAAATTCCAAATAGGAAAGGAAGCATGTAATAAGTGTTCCTGGCTTTATTGTTGGCCATATGCTCAGGTAATTTACTGTGATTATACAATCGGGCATTATCATAAAAAGGTATGCCCGAGAGCCAGTTACCATCTTTCACATTAGAAGGAGTAAAGCCCTGGTCTCCGTTCTGGCGTCCGGCAAAGTTCCACATGAAGTAACGCCAGTACATCCAGCCCAATTGATATCGGAACAAAAAGCTTAGATTGTCGGCCATTGTAGGTGTTCGGGAAGCACCTCCCATCCATTCGTTTCGATATAATGATGGTCTACCCTGCGTGTAATCCCCCATTCTGGGGAAAAGGATCTTATCGTTATCTGCAAATACGTAGGAGATTTTTCTATCTACAATTTCATAAGTACCCGTTTCTTCAACATAACCATAGCGATCTTCTTTTTCAAAATCAATAGGTTTCGCATCGAAGTGCGGTCCTCTCAATAACGGACGTTCACCATACTGTTCACGGTTCAGGTAAGGCAATAAGCGTATAGGGTCGTCCGGATTATTCATATTAATGGGGGTATTGGCATTTGCCCGAATTACTACTACGCCAATAGTAGAAAAGGAAATGACTAAAAGCGCAACCGCCATAACCACCTTCTGAAGCAAGGCATTCTGATTTTGGTGAGCATACCAAAAGCCTGCAGCCAAAATTCCCAAAACAGTAATGGCTAATGGGAAAACGCCACTTTGCTTTGGAAGCCCAAAACTATTTACCATAATCATTTCATAAACACTCCACAACTTTGGAATACCAACGATGACGAAAGTTTGAATGAAACTAATCAATGCTACTCCTGCAATTGCTGCTAAACCCATACCAATGATCGTTGGGTTTTTATAGCGCTTAAAGTAGTAGAACAATGCCAGAGCAGGGAAAGTAAGTATACTTAATAAGTGAACTCCGATAGAAAGCCCGGCAGTGTAAATAGAGAAAAGCAACCAGCGATCTACTTTAGGGTCTGTATCAGAAAGGTAGTACCATTTAATCGTAGACCAAAGGGTTAGGGCTGTAAAAAAGGTCGACATGGCATAAACCTCGCCTTCTACAGCTGAGAACCAAATGGAAGTGGCGAAAGTAGTACAAAGTCCGGCTACTATACCGGCACCAGCTAAAGCAATCGTCTGCCCGTCAGTAGGTGTTTCCTCTCTTCCAACCAAAGCGAGTTTGCCCAGCATAAAAGTAACCCAGCAAACAAATGTAGCGGCGAAGGCCGTACAAATGCCCGACATCATGTTCACTGCGAAGGCAATGTTCTCCGGGTTGCTTGAAAAAAGCTCAGCTACCCAGGTAAACATTCTGCCGACGAGGAGGAACAATGGTGCTCCGGGAGGGTGCACAACCTGAAGTTTGTAAGCTCCGGCAATAAATTCCCCACAATCCCAAAGACTTCCTGTGCGTTCAACTGAAAAGTAGTAGACAATAGTCGCAATGGCAAAAACGATCCATCCGGCTATGTTTCCAATATTTCTATAGTTCATTTTATTGGTAGTTAAAATTATATTTTTCTTTGAAACGAACTGCAAAACTAAGAAATTATTGTTAGCTTTTTAGAGAGAGTTGTGATACAGGTGCATTTCATTTTGTCGCTGCCGGCAAGAGAAGAGATTATTCTTAGAGAGAGGCAAGCGGCAGCGTGCCTATCTCTAAAGAAAACACCTTCTCAGAAACATGGACAAAATGAAATGCCCCCTTGTGATGCTTAAATTCTTTATTTTCTTTTGAGGTAGGCCGTTCGGCCTACCTCAAAAAGGAATTTCGCGCCGTAGGCGCGTTTATTTTTCACTTTACTTATGAAAAAATCATAATGTATGTTTAAGGCTTTATTTGTCGTATTCCTGGTTTATTTATTGTACCGTTGGGTAGTGCTGCCCAAATTGCCTTCTTCGGATGACCGCCCTGAATTGAACCGATTTGAAAAACCGAAGCAGGAGTCTGGTGGCAGCGAAGAGGAATATATTGATTATGAAGAAGTGGATTAATACAAATATTTGTATTCATTAATTTTTGAACTAATCTTTTTAAGAATTTTCGTTCTTTGACAAATTGTGTGGAACTTCAAAATGATAAGCCTTGAATGCTCTTGTGGCTGAAAGGATTATCATTTTGAAGTTCCATTTTTTCACAATTTATGTCAAAGAACTAGAATTTTTTTGGACTTTGTTCGGCGAAGGCTGTAGCCTCAATGTCGTCAATTGAAGTTTTTTCTTAGCCTGGCGCTTTAGCGCCAGGTGTAGTGTTAAGGTTTATCGGGGCTTTAGCCTATTGATACCAAAGGGCTAAAGCCCAGCCTGATCGTTATTTTTCCCGGCACTGAAGTGCCGGGCTATAAAGATATAAAAAGCTTAAGTTGACGGCATAGAGGCTTTAGCCTTCGCCAAACGGTTTTTTATCGATTCCTTACAATCTTTGCAATTGTATTAAAAATAAGCTTCAAATCTGTTTGAATGCCTTCAAAATCAGCAATATACTTTAGGTTAAGTTCGAGCTTTCTGGGCATCAACTCTTCGATGTAAGTACGCTCGGGATTATCACTTCTACCCAATATTTCCGCTTCATTAATGTATTCCAGAGATGCATAATCCGTAAGCCCGGGGCGCATTTGAAGGACTTTTCGTTGCTCCTCTGTGTAAAGAGCCACATATTTAGGGACCTCCGGCCGGGGGCCGACAACACTCATTTCTCCTTTGATGATGTTCAATAATTGAGGTATCTCGTCCAGTTTATATTTTCTTAAAAATTCCCCTACCTTGGTAATCCGCTTGTCTTTACCGACCGTTAGCTGCCCTTTTTTTTCACTTTCCGGGCGCATGGTGCGGAATTTATACAGCCAAAACAGTTCCCCATGTCTGCCTACGCGCTGCTGTCGAAAAAAAATACCTCCTTTAGAGTCCAGGAGTATTGCCAGGGAAATTATGAGCCAAAAGGGAGAAAATAGGACAAGCACTGAGCTACTGGCTAGTATATCAAAAGCCCTTTTCATGCTAAAACCGTTTGCACCGCCTTTTTAACTGCCTCAATAACCCGGTCTTGTTGTTCCTCCGTTAAATTGTAAAAAACGGGTAGGGTAATAACGCGTTCCCAGGCGTCTTTCGAAATGGGGTAATCATCCATTTGGTAGCCCAGGTTTTTATAATAGGTCAACAAAGGGAGCGGTTTGTAATGCACATTTACCGAAACTTGCTGGTCAAAAATATGCTGTATGATAGTATTTCTTTGCTCCAGAGTTGCTCCTTTTATTCGAAGCAGGTAAAGGTGAAAAGAAGACGTTTTTTCGGCCGTGCTAAATGACGGAAGTTGCGCCCAACCGGAATCCTGAAAAGCTTGTTGGTAGCACTCAAAGATTGCCTTTCTTTTGGGAAGAATATCATCCAGGTAGCGATCCACTTCAATTAATCCAATTGCCGCGAGGATATCCGGCATATTGCACTTATACCCGGCTACAGAGACATCGTATTCCCAGGAATTTGCGCCGTACTTGGCCAGAGCATCCTTGCTTTGTCCATGCAGTGACCAGGTATTGAGTTCCTTGTATATAGCTTCATTGTCGAAAGGGGAGGGGAAGTTAAGACAGAGTGCGCCTCCTTCAGCGGTCGTCAGGTTTTTAACAGCGTGAAAAGAAAAGATGGTCACATCTGAATATACTGCTGCAGGCTTCCCATTTAAAGTTGCTCCAAAGGAATGCGCAGCATCGGAGAAAATAGCGATTCGGCCAAGTTGTGCTTGTTTGTCGTTACGAGCGTTAAACAAAGCTTTCTTTTCTTCAATTACTTTTTTTAAGGCATCATAATCCACAGGCATTCCTCCCAGATCTACGGGCATAATAACCTTCGTCCGCTCTGTAATGGCTTCGGCTACCTTTTCCGTATTCATATTCAGATCATGAGGGTGAACATCAACCATTATTGGTTTGGCGCCACAATGTATAACTACATTAGCTGAAGCACAGTAAGTGTAGGCGGGGATAATAACTTCATCTCCATCCTGAATTCCCCACCAACGGAGCAATAATTCCATGCCGGTGGTCCAGGAGCTTAGGCACAGTACTTTAGGTGTAGTGGTAATTTCAGCTACTTTTTTTTCCAGGGTTTTCGTTCTCGGACCCGTAGTGATCCAGCCGGAACGGAGAGTATCTGTTACTTCCTGAACAATTTTTTCATCAATATGAGGGGGAGAAAAGGGAACTTTTTCCATGATAGATGCATTGTATTAAGTGCAAGCAAATATAAGCGGATTCATGAGGAGCACAAAGAGCTGGGCATTAAATAGTTCTATTTTTTTAAAATTAATTCCTTCAATCTGTTGCTTTTTTAGTTTAAACGCTTTATATTTGCACACCTAATTAAGCGGAGCTGAAATAATCTCACGTTATTACATCGCGGAGTGGAGCAGTTGGTAGCTCGTCGGGCTCATAACCCGAAGGTCGCAGGTTCAAGTCCTGTCTCCGCTACAAAGGAAAAGCCCTGAAAGCGTCAGCTTTCAGGGCTTTGTTATTTTATTGAAATAAACCTTTTTTCCCGGAATATTCCTCTTCTTTTTCGTTTGTTTCAACCCATTCATATTTTTCGCCATTTTCACCATAGTCTGTATAGCCCTTCATTATGGATTCGTATTCAATAAAAACTTCCCCATCTTCTTCGGTTAACTTCCCTTCGCCTACCATATTAAGGGATCAGGAAAATAATACCCTACCCATTTTACTTGTCCTTTTTTCCTCAGGCTGTGTTGGAAAGCCTCGCCGTACCTTTGGGTCCCGAAGGCATTCGGGACAAGTTATGCCTACGTTTTCCGCCTAGCCTGAGAAAAAAATTACTTCGCAAAATTTGGGTAGCTTATTAATTGCCTAATCCCTAAATTCACCGACATCGGGTAGGTTGAGATAATTGGGGGGCTAAACCAGAGCGATTTAAAGAAATATTTTGATTTTTATAATTACCAAAGACCCCATGAAAGTTTAGATTATCAAACGCCGGCAAAAGTGTTGGGAATTTTGAAATGAACGCAAAATCACTTATTTTTGAATGCATTTCAAATGTGATATTTTTCTATGGTTTGGAACAAAAAAAGATATCCAAAATGCATTAATTAAAGGTTTGGATGTTTTTACACCTTAGATTCAGGGGGGGCTGTCCGAGAATTGGGGTCAAGCGCGCTTCCTTAATGTAGATAGTTAAAACACTAATTTCCACAAAAGCTCGTATATCAATCTCCGCTTCAAGTTCTAGCTTATTTTTTTGTAAGCATCTGAACAAAATCAAGACCTTTAAAAACTTGGTGGAATTTCTGTCAAAGAATAAAAAATTCTACAATTTTAAGATTTTTTATTTTGAATTAACCTTAAAGACCCATATATTTGAAAATGTCAACTATATTAATATAATTTATTATTTGTTTTTGCTAGACCTCCTACCAATAAAAAAAACTAATATTTAATACTGTTACACTACTTTCTAAAGGTTTTCGGCCTTTTGACAGGTAAGTTTTTATTTGGAAAGACGTATTGAAGCGAGACTTTCCAAAGAGAGGGCTGCCCTGTCTAAAGCAATGAACTTTCAGTTCAATTATTGAAAATTTAATTTTCTCACTTAAATAAACCGTTTTATGATCCTAAAGACAAAACTTCTTTTGTTTGTTTGCTTGCTTTTAGCAGTAGGAATGAATGCTCAAAGTAAGTATTATTGGGGAACCAATGGAAAGTTAACGCTCACCGAGAACTACGAATCCTGGATTGTGCATACCAAAACTACGGATGGCCTTGAAGAGCTATCTCAAAAAACATCGATCCAGGAGGTTAGTGAGGTGATGGTTTCTGTGCACAACAAATTTGTTGTGGCAAAAGTGAAACAAGGAACCATGAGCGAGTCAGACCTTATCGCTACACTTGGGCTGGGTCGAAATGTTTTGGATGCAAGCCCGGGCCACCAATTGGATGATGGATTTGTGATCTATCCTACACACCAGGTGGTTTTTAAGCCTAAAAGTAAAGCGGCTATTCAGCGATTAAATGAAGTATTGGATGCTTATCCACATGGAGAGCTTATCCAGAAATATGGAGTTTGCAGAGTAGAAATAACTTCTGTGAACGATGTATTTGATGCCGCCAATGCTTTGTACGAATCGGGTTTGGTGACTTTTGCACATCCTGATTTTTACGCAGAGAAAACGAACAATTCTGATCCATTATTCCCTCAGCAATTTCAAATGCATAACACCGGCCAAACCATTGATGGAGTTACCGGCGTGAATGACATGGATTGTAATGCACTGGAAGCTTGGGGCATTTCACTTGGTTCTTCGAGCATTACCGTTGCTGTAATTGATGATGGCGTGGAGAACCACGAAGACCTTAACAATTCCGGAGGCTCTAGCAGATTGGTTGGAGGCTATACACCCGTGAATGGTGGAAATGGTTTGCCCGGCAGTGGCGATGCACACGGCCAGGCTTGTGCGGGAATTGTCGGTGCGTCTCATAATAATCTTGGCGTGCAAGGAGTCGCGCCACTGGTAGATTTTATTTCGGTTGATATTTTTGCAGGCGGTGAAACATCACAACAGATCGCCGATGGTATTACCTGGGCCAAGAATAATGGCGCGGATGTAATGAGCAACTCCTGGGGGTATACTTCTTGTACACTTAGCTTCCCTTCAATTGATAATGCAATTTCTGATGCCACTAACAATGGTCGGGGAGGATTAGGTTGCGTAATCGTTTTTGCTTCTGGTAATGGTTACAAGAACTGTGTAGATTATCCTGCTGATAATCCAAATGTAATAGCTGTAGGCGCTTTCACCAATCAAGGTGTTCGTTCGAGCTACAGTAATTATGGTCCTACGCTGGATATTGTAGCACCTTCTAATGCTGTTGGTTCTCAACCGGGAGCCGGTGTTCGTACCATCGATCGTATGGGAGGCGCGGGCTATTCTTCCGGTAATTATACCACTTCTTTTGGAGGGACTTCAGCGGCTTGTCCGGTGGTAAGTGGTGTAGCTGCTCTAATGTTAGGGTATGATGCGAGCCTGACTCAGAGTGAGGTGAAAAATATTCTTTACACTACAGCCATTGATATGGGGCCTTCAGGTTTCGATAATGAATATGCCAACGGTCGGGTTAACGCTTTTGCAGCATTACAAGCTTTAGGTGGCTCAGGGCCAACTTGTAATGATGGGATACAAAACGGAGATGAAACAGGCATAGATTGTGGTGGTACTTCTTGCCCTCCATGTAGCAGCGGATGTTCAGATATTGAAGTTACTTTAACGCTTAACCTGGATAATTACCCTGGCGAAACGACCTGGGAATTAGCAGATGCTAATGGCAGTGTAATAGCATCTGGTGGTCCTTACTCTTCAGCAGGCGCCACCATAACGGAAGATTTTTGCCTGACTGATGGCTGCTATGATTTCACGATCTTTGATAGCTATGGCGATGGTATCTGTTGTGGTTACGGCAATGGTTCTTACTCTCTCACTGATGGAGATGGGAATGTATTGGCTTCTGGTGGCGAATTTACAAGCTCAGAGACTACGAATTTCTGCCTGGTTCCTCCTCCTACCTGTGATGACGGGATTCAAAACGGAGATGAAACAGGTGTAGATTGCGGGGGGGCTACTTGTCCTCCATGTAGTGTCGCCTGTACAGATAACGAAGTTACTTTAACACTTAACCTGGATAATTATCCTGGAGAAACAACCTGGGAGCTAGCAGATGCTAATGGTAGTATAATTGGATCTGGTGGTCCTTATTCTTCAGCAGGAGCCACCATAACGGAAGACTTTTGCCTGATTGATGGTTGCTATGACTTTACGATCTTTGATAGCTATGGCGATGGCATCTGCTGCGGATACGGTAATGGTTCTTATTCACTTACCGATGACAGTGGCAATGTATTGGCTTCCGGAGGCAGCTTTGACAGCTCAGAAACGACCAACTTCTGTTTGACGAGCGCACCTCCTGTTTCTTACTGTGCTTCCCAAGGAAATAATTCCAATTTCGAATGGATTGAGCGCATTCAATTTGCGGGTATTGATAATACTTCCGGAAACAATGGAGGCTATGCTGATTTCACAGGTCAGTCTACTATCGTAACAGCTGGAGGCACCGCTTCCATTACCTTAGTTCCTGGTTTCTCAGGCACAACTTATACCGAATACTGGCGGGTATGGATTGATTATAATCAGGACGGGGACTTTGATGATGCCGGAGAACTTTTTGGTCAGGGAAATGGCACCGGTACATTAAGCGGCACGCTAAATATCTCTTCCAGCGCTCTTGAAGGTCCTACTCGCATGCGTGTTGCTATGAAGTATAATGCTTACCCGACTCCTTGCGAAACCTTTACTTATGGGGAAGTGGAAGATTACACGGTGGTTATTAGTGCTTCATTAAATGGAGGAGCAAATACTTATAGCCAAGCAGATTCTGAATTGAAGGAAATAGAAAGTGAAACTTCTTATAAGCCGGCATTGCAGGTATTTCCTAATCCAACGCATCGCTTCCTGAACCTGAATTACAGCTCTCGCTTAGAAGGTGATGTAAAAATTGAGCTGTTTAACCTCGTGGGCCAGCAGGTTCAGGTGTTAAACTTAGAAGCTTATGAAGGTGGCAATACTTTCCGCCTGGAAGTTAGCGACTTGCCGGAAGGGGCTTATCTCCTTCGATTAAAAGCTGGCGAAGAGCAATATACCGAGAAAGTAACGATCGTTAAATAGAAAATACGGTTAACGAATAACGGTTAACGGTAAACGGTTAACGGGGAACGGATAAGGGTAAACGGCTTATAAATAAGTTCGAGGGCCTGATATTCGTTCCCCGTTTGTTAGTTAACTACTATCCATAATTCTCCCACGGCCCTGTAATAGCCAGGGTGTCTCCATTTGCTTGAATGTTAACAAACATCGTTTTGCCGGAAGGCGAAAAAACAATACCCGCAAATTCTGAATCAGAACTTTGATTGATAGCAAATGCGGATATTTCTCCTTCTTTATTGATCACATGTATTCTGTTTTGCTCACTATTGTCTTCGCAGAGAAAAATATCACCCCAAGGGGAGATGGTTAGGTTGTCACACATATGAAGGATCGATTTGTCGTTTGATTCGGCAAAAAGTTCTAAAATGCCGGGGTGTTTGATTTCTTCTGCGCTTCCTTCTTTTGGAGAGAGTGTATATCGGAACACTTGGCCAAACTCTTGCGGACCTCCATTTGTACAGGCGAAATACAGCTCATTTTCACCCATCCACATCCCTTCGCCTCGTGCGAATCGGGCAGCTCCTGCTTCAAATCCTCTGTAACGCAGGTCATCTTCAGGTGCGTGAATGTTGTCAATATCCATCCACTTGACACTCATTTTAGTATTAAGCTGTACTTTTTGTTCTTTCCAGTTTCTGGTATCCAGGCTATTTTGATCCACTACAGCTAGTACCTGAAGTTGTCCTCCTGCCTGAAGATTCCCTTTTTCGTTTGGAATAAAGCGGTAGAGCAATCCATCCGGTCGATCTTCTGTTTGATAAACGATGCCTGTCTTGGGATCCACGGCAACAGCTTCGTGATTGAATCGTCCCATAGCTGTAATTGGAATAGGAGCGACGGGCCCTTTTGCTACAGCCGGAACTTCAAAAACATAACCATGGTCTTTTTCAATAGTAGTTCCATCTGCCCGGGTTACATCTTCTTCGCAAGTTAGCCAGCTGTTCCAGGGGGTGATGCCTCCGGCACAATTGCGGTAGGTGCCTGCCAGACTAAGGAATTCTTTTTCTACCTGTTGTGTTTTTTCGTCAAATATAAGCGTAGTCGTCCCTCCAAGGCCCGGTTGAGTTCCTTGTCCTGCATCGTACAACACGGAAGTTTCTATTTTTGGTAGCAGCTCATTTTGCAGGCCAAAAGGGCTGTTTTCTAGCGGTGAAGGACTGTTTTCATGGTTCCTTATGATCACTGTTTTACCTGTTTCATTGAGAAAAGTCCCCATGCCATCAGGTCTTCCCGGTACGAGAAAGCCATCGCTCATCTTTTGCCCGGCTTTGGAAATGATTTTATAGGAAAACCCTTCCGGAAGATCCAGGTAACCTTTGGGGTCTGAGATTATTTTTATTGCTTTTGCTTTCTTTTGGCCTGTGCCTAAAGTACAGCGAGATAGAGCCATAAAGCCAATGGAGGTAATGGCGGATTGCTTGATAAATTGCCTGCGATTGATCATCTTGATTTGTTTTTTTAAAAGTGAAATTTAATAAAAATGATCGTTCTTTGACAAATTGTGTGGAACTTAAACATGAGTCATCCCGAATTTTCGGGATGGCTCATGTTTTGTAAAATCTTTACAAGTTCATGTTAATCAGTGAGTTATCTGCTTTTTTTCTTGATGAAAAAGCAGCAAAAAATCAAGGCTGTATTCAATTCTTAACGCTTTTTGAAAGGCTGGCAGCCTAAAATATTGAATTACAGCACCTATTCTTAATCCTTGTGACACCATGAAGTTCCTGAAAATCTGGGATGACTCATTTTTTTGTTCTTAAAATGTTTACCAAATGAAATCATCTAGTGCTTCAGGAACTAAATCCTAAAAAAAACTTTTAATAAAAAATGGAGGAGCAGTTGTAGAACTACCCCTCCAAAAGAATTACCACTGCATGTCCAATGCTTCCTCTTTATTTTAAAGTTCCACACAATTTGTCAAAGAAGGTATTTTAAAAGCGAATAGCTAAAAGATCATCTATAAGTTATTGTAAGTCAATCCTACGTAGTAGGTTCTTCCAATAAGTGGCCCGCCACTAATGGTTTGATAACCATCGCCTACTAAGTTCGTTCCGCCAATTTTAAGCTGTGTATTGATATCCGGGAAAGTCCAGTTCAACTGCGCGTCTAAGGTACCGAAAGCAGGAACATTGCCGGTGCTGAAAGTACTTTCGTACAAGAATTCATCCTGCCAACGGTAAGCTAAACCAAAGCCAAGGTCTTTCCATACTCTTCGCCCATCAGTGCCTACGGTGAATCGGTGGTTAGGTGTGTTGAATTTTGCGATGAAGTCTTCATTGTCCAATTCAAAATCTGCGTAGGCATAATTACCGAAAATATTCAATATTTTGCTGAGTTTGTAGTTTGCTCCGAGTGTAACACCGTAAGAAGTAACGTTTTCATCTACATTAGTAAATGCTTGCCAGAACGTTCCGGCTGGTACCGGTTGTTGTTGGTGCGTAGTGGCTTCTTTACCTACTACAGTAGCTTCTACAATAAAGTCTTCATAAAGATTGTAGTATAAGCGTTAAGGTCGATGTCCAGTTTGCGGTCGATTAAGCGGGTACGGTAACCAAATTCAAAAGATTTCAATTTTTCTGGTTGAACGTAACTTAAATTTTGTGTTTTAAGAATCTGTCCGCATACATTGGGGTCGCCTCCTGCTAACAAGCATTGTTGATACTCTAAGAAAGAGCTGGAAGACCAGGCACCACCTTCATAGATACCATAGCGTTCAGCATTATCGCGGGTACCTCCAATATTGATGGCTGCCGCAGGGAAGTAAAGATATTGGTCTTGTGTGGATGGGTTTTGGAAACCTTCCTGATAAGCCACACGGAAGATATGGTTACCCATATTATCGGGGCTCAACAAGACAGAAGCACGCGGAGAAACCTGACCGTCAAAGTTTTCGTTTTTATCGTATCGCAAAGATCCGGTTACTTTGACTTTATCGTCCAGAACTTTTTTAGATGCTTGTAAGTAGCCACCGTATTCGTCGATTTGAATCCGCTCAGGATTACCTGTGCCCTCAGGATCTTCATTCAGAACCGTCGCATCGGTAAATAAATCGTATTGCCGCCAGTTACCACCTGCCTTCAATTCTACCAAATTATCGATTAGGTTGGAAAAGTCGTAGTTCAATTCTGCGTGGTAAACGCGAGAGTCATCGGTGAACCCAGCGCCCCCTTCATTGAGTTTTTTATTGCGTACATCATCAAATACACGTTGGGCCTCGTCGGAATTGATGTCAGGCACCGGGCTATTAGCCAACATTCTGGCAAAATCATGGGCTGCTAGTCGTTGCTCATCGGTGAAAGCACCTCCTACTGTTTGTGTCATATCCATTAACCAGACTGGAGCGAAGCCTTCTAGTAACCCCCCTGCATAGGCACCAGCGTAGTTTGCTGCCCATTCAGAAGCTGTAGGGGAGAAGCGTTCGCTGGCAAATCCGGCCAATGCACCTAAATTGTAGGAATCTCCTGCATCAGTTTGAGTCATATAGGCTCTGGCACTAAGTGTTGGGCTGGTTAATTCTAATTTGTGATTCTGTAAGGTGAAGTCTTTAATAACGAAGCGTTCGCTACCTTGAAGCACCCCTGTTCCTTGTCCGAATCGGTAGGTGTAGCTAGCTTCCCAATTATCATTAAATCGATAGTGCAAAGCTGCGTCCGCTTTTATACTTCCGACATCTCTGTTGTCAAGAAGGTCTTCTTCACGGAAACCGTCTCTGGTAAACTGGATCGGGTTCAAAAGAGGTACGTTCGTGCTTAAGTATTGTGTCGCAAGGAGTTCTGCATATCCCGGGGGAACACCACCGGCAATAAATGCTTCGGTAAAGCCAGGAGTCAAAGCATCTACTACAGCATTGGTAAGGCTGGGATCGTTGAAAAATATTGGTATCTGTGTTTCATCGCCGTACAAGTGCATACCATCAAAGTTGGGAGCATCAACATTATCTCTTGTTAAGGTATTTCTATCCAAGGTATAATCGTTAGCTACCCAGTCTTGTGCCTCGAGGTAAGAAAAGTTCACTTTAAAGGCGAATCGGTCGTTGAGTTTTTGAGCATATCGCAAAGCCAAACTGGTGAATGGATCTGCTCCATTCGGTAAGTTTTCGGCATCCATAAAACTGTATTTGGCTTGTGCACTCAGACCTGTGAATTCAAAAGGGGATTTGCTTTTCATTTGGAGGATACCATTAAAGGCATTGGGGCCATACAGGGCAGAAGCGGTACCTGGGATGAGCTCGACGCTCTGAACGTCCAGCTCAGACATACCTGCCAGGTTACCAAGAGGGAAATTAAGAATTGGAGCTGAGTTATCAATACCATCTACGAGTTGTACGAACCGGGTATTACCGGCAGAGGCAAAGCCCCTGGTATTTAAAGTGTTGAAGGTAAAACTTCCCTGATTACTGTGTACGCCAGGTAATTTGGCAATTTCATCATAAAAATCGGAGGTTGTGCTATTCTTGATTTGCTGTAATCTCAATGATTGGAGAGGCACACCGGTGTTTACGAAGTTATCCCACTTAGGATTACTACTGGTTGTTAACACGATGGCATCTAATTTGAAGGCGTCTATATTCAATCGGAATTCAACTTTTTGATCTTCATCGTTTACTATGATTTCTTGATCTTCATAACCGATATAAGAGCAACCTAAGGCAAAAGGTAATGGTTGGTTCGTTTTTAAAACAAACTCTCCATTTTCATTTGTAATACAACTAACATTCGGCGCTTCTTTAATACTTATGTAGGCGCTTACCAAGGGGAACGAATTCTCAGCATCGATTGCGCTACCTTTAATCCGTATTTGGGCTTGGACGTCCATACTGAAGTAAAGAATGAACAATAAGCAGCCCAGTTTAAATAACATTCTCATGGCAACAAATTTTATCATTAAAAAAACCTCAAACTGCCTGAGATAGGCATTGACTTGAATTTTGAGCGATCCGGGATTTGAGCTATCGATAGTCTTATTGATCCCTTTTGGATTCACTTCAAAGGTGGGGGGATTTAAATCAAAAAGGTTAAGAGAAAAAGGACAAAAAAAGGGAAGTTCGTTGCGAATTGAGAATTGTATTCTGGTACAGGGGTTACACTGATTGTTTAAAAGATTGGAAATCAGCGATGGAAATATAAAGAAATCTACAACTTACCAGCGATTCTCGCTTTGAAAAATAAACGCGCCTACGGCGCGAAATTCCTTTTAGAGGGAAGCCGAAAGGGCTATTTTGCGTAGCAAAATAGCCCTTTCGGCTTCCCTCTAAAGAAAATATCGCCGCGAAGCGGTGTAAATTTGGTTTTGGATTTCCAAAACGAGAATTACAGACAACTTACTCGTCAAATGCTTCAAAATCGAATAACAAAGAAAAACGAAGCGTATTATCTAAAGGATTACGTTGGTTCGTAGTTGGAACCAGATAAGAGAAGTTCAAACCAAACACGTTATATTTCAAGCCAAGGCCGACCGTAAAGAAACGGCGATTACCTTTTGTGCGGTGTTCTGTATAATAACCTGCTCTAACGGCGAATTGGTTATCGTACCAGTATTCTACACCCATTGAGAACATAAGCTCGCGCAATTCTTCTTCAAAACCACCTGGCGCATCACCAAATGAGTTTAGTACCCCTGAAAACATAGACTGTTCTTTGTAATCCGGAATACCTACTTCCCCTTCCACATCACAATCACCCGGTTCTTGCTCCAGGCATGGGGTCGGAACGAGTAGTTTGTTGACATCAGCGGCAAGCGTAAGTTTGTTGAAATCATCCAGGTTAATGGTCCATGCAGCACCTAAGCCAAGGTTAGCAGGGATAAAATCCCGGTTGATAGATTCTGTATAAGTGATTTTGGTGCCAATATTAGTGATTGCCAAACCAACAGTCAGGTTAGATTCATTTCCATTGGTTTCTATGTCCGTATTGTAGGTGAATGCGATATCAGCTGCACCTGCTGTTCCGGGGTTAATTTGTACATTTCCGATTTGTTGGCCACCAGCCAGGTTTGAAAAAATGAACTTTGCTGTAAGTGATGCCGAAAAGTTATCGCCAAGCTTACGAGCATAAGCGCCTGCAAGTTCAAATTCATTGGGGCGACCAGTTCCCAGAGCCTGGCCTTGCTCATCAGTAAAGTTAATATCTCCTAAGGAGAAATAGCGAAGCGATAAACCCACCGTCTGGAATTCATCGAATTGCTTGTAAGCACTCAAATAAGCCATGTAAACATCCCTTAAGCCCAGAGCTCGGAGCCAGGGAGTATAAGTAACTGCAATTGCCAGGTCTTTTTCGGCAAAGGCCAGTTTAGAGGCATTAAAGTGCATAGCATTTGGATCGGGTGAGGTTGCAACCCCTACATCCCCCATTGCTCCAGCCCGGGCATCGGGAACAATACGCAAAAATGGAACGGCCGTAACAATGGTGTTTACGCATGGTGCGCCGCTTGCATCTTCCCACTCATTTGTTGATACATTGTACGAACAACCAAATGAAGACTGAGCGAAGGAATAACTTCCAACAAAGAGTAATGTTATAACAGAAAGTAAAAATGTTAATGTATTTTTCCTCATGAGAATAAAACTTGATTCAATTAAAGTGGTGCAAATATAAGCAAAGTAAACCTCTGTTTATTATCTTATGAACTCTAAACACAAAAATCTACACTTTAGTATGTCAGAGCTTAGTATTTTATGACAGGAAACTTCAGTAAAACCTAGTATTTGCGCACTGAAGTGGATTGAAAATCTTCTTTTCCCCATGATAAGAAAACTTTGTTTGCAGAGCTGCTCGTTTTTTTGATTTTTTCGAAGAAAAAATCAAAAAAAACGAGCAGCTCTGCAATGAAAAATAATCCTGCCCGGGGCAAAGAACGGCTTTTTTAAGCAACTTCAGTACTTATTTCAAAATAACCAGTTTTTCAAATTCACTTTCCGCATCTACCTGATTATTGGAGAGATCATTTACACCCACTTTAACCTTGTATAAATATACCCCTCTGGCCAAGTTGTCTCCATAATCGTCTTTCCCGTCCCACTGTATTCTGTCATTGCGGGAAACCCGATCGCCGTTAGAAACAACTTGCCGGCGGATTGTTTTGACTAATTTCCCTGAAATCGTAAAAATTCTTATTTGTACATCCATAACCTCTCCCTGAGAGCGGTTGTGTTTAAATTCAAAGTACGTATTTGTTGTAAATGGGTTGGGATAATTTAGTACCTGTTCCAGTGCCACTTCCTGTGAAGAAGCTACAACAAATTCAGTAAAACCAGTGCTGGAGTTGTTTGCCACATCCCACGCTTTTACAGTCATTCTATGCCTGCCCTCTTCGATATCAAATAATGGAAAACGAACCATTCCCCTTCTGTAATCATCTAATTCGGCTTCATAAAAGTCATTTAAAATATAAGCATTGGCTTGTTGATCATCTAGCGTAGCCGTTAAATCATGGCCTATACTGGCACCGACAATATTTATGCCGTTATCGTCAAATAGCTTAACTAATAATATAGGATCTTCATTAGTGATCCCTCCAAAAACAAAAGATTCAGAATTCATAAATACTTCCACTGTGGGGCCCTGATCATCGGTAAATGCGGTTTCTGAAGTTCCTCCAATAATAATTTCCTCGTTGTAGCCGGTCGCATCACGACTGCCATCCTGTGCATAATAACTTATTTTTCCATACCCAAACTGGTAATCTATATCCTTGGGAACTACAAAGGTAAAACTGAATTGCCCGTTATTTACAGAAGCAGCTCCTTTGAAAAGAATGTTTTTCTGAAGTGTAAATGATCGGACTTTACTCTTTGCGTCCTGTCCTAGGGTTTGGAGCGTGTCTCGTTTATCATAAATGGTAGGGTAAACGATTCCATTAAAATCATTTAGAATATTGCCGTTTTCATCGGCAATAAAACCTTCGATAGTTACCTTATCTAAAGCCTTGAGCGTGTCTGCTTCAGCTGAACCGACAGCTTTTCCGTTAACGTTGGTCGTGATAACATCATAAGAAGGAATAGCGAGATACATAGAGGGGTCACCAACTACTGCAAATTTACGAGCGTTCGTCAGTAGCGTGTCCTCACTATTGCTGTTTTTGGCCAACCGAAGTACTTCCCCGATGGGTTGGTATTCATTGTCAATTTTTTTAAATAAGAATTCGAAAGCAGAAGTGGTAAGTCGTTCATTAGAGAAAGCGTAAACAGCGCGTGTGGTAGTGAAAAGACCAATGGCTCCTCCCTTCTCATTTAATATTGCCAGCTCCCCGCCTGTTTCGTAATTAGGTTCGTCAAAGCCGGTGAAAGAACAGGTAGCTGTAACAAGCAAAGTAGGGCTATCTTCATTCGTCCAACTGTTGATATCCGAGTTGGTAAGCACCCTTTCCTGTGCCCAACCCGTAGAACCACCGTGGCCCAGATAATTCATGACCAGGAGGCCTTTAAACATATTCTGGTTAATGGCTACATTGGCATCCGGGAATCGTGTTCCTCCGGGAGTAGAAACCTGCTTGTAAGCATCCAAATATATTTTTAGTATATTGAACGTAGGGTTTTCCTGCTCTATCATCTTGGCAATCCGGTCTGCTCCTCCAAAGTGGATGTCATTATCTTCATCATCAGCTACCATTGCAATCCTGTTTCGCCAATCTCGCATTTTTTCAGGGTTGGAGTCATAGTTAATGATTTTGTCTACCATCATATTGGCTTCGGAGGCATTTTTTACAGGTAAGCGGCCTACAGCTATATCAAGTGCCCCTTTCAGATTGTCCCCTTCACCTGGGCTAAGCAAAGCAAAAAAGTCATCCGTAGGGAAAGATTCAATAGGATCAAAGGAGTTTCGGGTCTGGTAAGTAGGAACTAAATGATGGCGCTCTGCCTCGCTCAAACCTAGATTATTTCTAAAGTCAAAGGAAGCGTCCCCAAAAAGGAGCAAGTATTTAAAGCGGTCGGTTTTGCCGAGTAAAAAACGAGCAAAGTCGCGTATGGCAGCCGGGTCTTGCCGGCCGGATGAAAATTCGTTGTATAAAAGGTCTATGGGAACCAAAGCTACATTAAGATCGCTGAAATTAGATCGATGGTCGGCAAGGCGTTCTGCTGCAGACTGTGTGCTTGGGTGATACAGAATCACTAAATCGACATTATCAATGCCGTGTATGTTTTGATTCTCAATTTTACTAATTGATTTCGGAGAGTTGAGGGGAGCGTTTTGGTTAAATGCAACGTATTGTTTCAATGATTGTGCTTCAGTAGCAAATACATAGGTGTTGCCTTCCAGTTGCCCTTGTTGCACCGCCGGATTTACCGGATCACTTATATCCCATACAACCAATTGATTGCTGGCATTGGCAATCCTATATCTTGTAATGTTCTGATTAATGGCATCTTTATTCCTGAACTGCAATTCATTGCCGACCATGCTCAGTGAACGTTCTGCGTTTACAAGGATATAATCGAGCCAGCCTTCACTAGCAAAGCTCTGCTCCGGGTAGGAGATCGTTACCGATACATTATCACTCGTAGCAGGAAAAGTTCCTGAAGCCACTCCTTGTTTGGCGTAAGTTCCCAGGGCATTACCTGGGTTGACAGTCCCTATAGATCTATTGATTTCCTGCCCTCCTGAACGTACATAGAATCGGGTGGTGCCTTCACTTCTACCTGCAAAACGTGCGCTGATGAATATAGGTGAGCTTGTGATTAAATTCGGGAAATTAAAATCATCGTAAGTCTGTTCCCGAATCACACGGAAATTATCTCCAAACCATTCCTGCCCTGATCCTTGTGTAGAAGAATAAGAGTACAGTAAATTAATATTGTCTTCTTCCAGTTGAATGAAGTCATGAAAAGAGGTGACGGTTATATCATCGGGGCCACTTGTTTGATTGGGTAGTGTACTTACGCGGGCACCATTGCCGGGGTTTATTTTTAAGAAGTAGAAGTTGTAATTGTCGTAGGGGTTTTTATCTAGAAAAAATTGTTTTTGACCTTCATCAAAATTCCATTTGTCGGCACCTTCTGCATAAAACAGAATGAAATCTCCGGAGTCAAAGGAACCATCGTTTTCTCCCTGAATAAATATTGGGTTTTCAGCCAAATCATCGTATCTGAAAGCGTCGTTAGGTTCTGGCAGAGGGCCGCCGCCATTGCCATATATTTTTATGGTACGAGGGTCAATACTTTGAAGGGGGATTCCTGCATCTTCTAATTCGCTGAAAGTAAGTTTGTGAATGCCTGAATTTGCAATGGCTATTTTAAAAATATCTCCATCTGCGAGTACCGATTGATCGGTGCCTTCGGGGCCTCTCAGGGAAACAGCAGAACCAGGCAGGAAATCAACTTTCAGCTTGAAGCTGACCAACTTTTCGATCTGACCGCTGTTTAGCCTCCTAAGAGGAACAAAACTAAGATTGGCCAAAAAATTATTTCGGGTGATTGAGGTGGAAGTCAGAAATTGAATTTCCGATGCCAAATGTTCAGCAATACCTTCAGGAACATTTGTTAAAGGCTCATAAGTCGCTTCCAAAACAGTTATTTGGATAGAACCATTCTGATCAATAGGGAATTGTCGGCTGAAAAAAGGAATGGTTGGGTGAAGTTCGTTATATTGAGCATCCTCAAAATAAAGTGCTTTGAGAACGTGTGTTTCATCCGTATTATATTGAATGGGGTCAGAGGACCAGTTCAATGTTTGCTCCAGAATAATTGGGAAATTGCCGTAAACAGGCAACATTAAAGTTTGCAGCAGCAGTAAAATGAATATTTTCTTCATAACTTTATATATTATATACCAAAGATAATTTTAGTTCTTTGACATAAATTGTGGAAAATGGAACTTCAAAATAATAAGCCTTGAATGCCCTTGTGGCTTAAAGGCTTATTATTTTGAAGTTCCACACAATTTGTCAAAGAACGATAATTTTTAGACAAGTTGCTTTGAAAGAGCTAGCCCTAACAATTTAGCTGTTAGGAAAACGTTAACACAAAACCTGTATTGTATCAGAAGGAGGCTCTTAACCTTCTATTTGATAAACAGGAGACCAAAAGCTTAATTTATGTTAAAATCAATTTTTACCCTTCTGAGCGTCCTTATATTATGTGTGTGGAGCCATTTATCTGCTCAGGATCCAGTATTTAGCCAGTTTTATGCCGCTCCACTTCAGGTAAATCCAGCCTTTGCCGGAAGTAATTATGCCCCAAGAGTTGCATTCAACTATCGGAATCAATATCCTAACTGGACATCTGAAGGAAGTGCTTACGAGACGTACAGCACTTCATATGACCAATATTTCGATGGTATTAACAGCGGTATTGGCTTGGTGGTTTTAACAGATGATGCTGGAAACGGAATTTTAAAAACTACCCGACTTTCTGCTATATATGCTTATCAATTACAACTGAGCCGCAAATTCTTTGTAAAACTTGGTGTGGAAGGAGGGTATGTTCAAAACCGACTCGATTGGGATAAGCTTATTTTCCCTGATCAAATCGACCCGGAAGTCGGCCCCGTCAGCCCGGGAGGGACTCTATTTCCTACAGACGAAATCCGGCCGGATAACCTTACCATTAGTTATTTTGACTTCTCAGCCGGAATGCTCTTTTATACAGATAAAGTATATGGAGGACTTCACCTCAAACATCTTAACACACCTAACGAAAGTTTTCTCAATATCAATGACAACCTGAATAATGGGGTGCCTATGAGAGTTACGGCACATGCCGGTGCAGAAATTGACTTGAAACAAAACAATAAACGTGAAACGACCTCGTTTATATCACCAAATGTTCTGTTCGTTCAACAAGCCAACTTCAGGCAAATGAATATTGGTACCTATGCCGGAACGGGGTTTGTATTCGGAGGTGCCTGGTACAGAACAACTTTTACGAATTCGGATGCGGTAATATTTCTGCTTGGCGTGCGCGAAGGCGTTTTTAAAATTGGTTACAGCTATGATCTAACCATTTCGGGCCTGGCGGGTAGAACCGGAGGAAGCCATGAAATCTCTCTATCCATAAATTTTGAACGCCCAAGGCGAGTGGATATTAATGATTGTTTTCAGATGTTTCGTTAAATATGCCGTCTTTATTACTTTTTTTGTTAAAATTGCGGCCTAATCCGAATACTGTTTTTGAGAAATGAATATTTCTTTATCTTTGTTGGTGGTTTGGTAAGAATAAAAACAAACAAATAGGAACTGTAATGAAAAAAATTTTGAATCTTTATGCCGTAGGAGCATTTTTGACGGCACTTACGCTTATGGCGTGCGGAAAAAAAGAACGTTCCGCTACTACTGGTTGGGTTTACAATGATCCAAAGTGGGGCGGTTTCGAAAAAGTAGATTACGAAGGTCAAGAAACCGGTCCAAATCTTCTCCTTATTGAAGGGGGTACTTTCACTATGGGACGGACAGACCAGGACGTAACCTACGATTGGAATGCAATCCCTCGTCGTGTAACTGTTTCTTCTTTTTACATGGACGAAACAGAGGTGAGAAATATTGACTATCTCGAGTACCTGTACTGGTTGAGAAGAGTTTTTGGCGAATCATACCCTGAAGTTCCGGATCGTGCACTTCCTGATACGCTGGTATGGAGGGATGAATTGGCCTACAACGAACCTTTCGTTGAAACTTATTTCCGCCACCCTTCTTACACGGATTACCCGGTAGTCGGTGTTAACTGGCTTCAGGCAAACGAATATTGTAAATGGCGTACAGATCGCGTTAACGAAGCAATACTCGAAGACAGAGGCATCATTAATCTTACTATTGATCAAAAAGATGATAATAACTTCAACACTGAAGCTTATCTCCTTGGTCAGTATGAACCTAATGTACGTAAGCCACTTCCTGATCTTAGTCCGGCAGGCGAAGGTAGAGGGGTTAAATTAGAAGATGGTATTTTGTTGCCTACTTACCGCTTACCTACAGAAGCGGAGTGGGAATATGCCGCTCTTGGGCTTCAAGGTAACATGGCATCTGAAAAAGATGAAAGAATCACAGATCGCCGTATATATCCCTGGAACGGAAACACCGTCCGCTACCAAAAACGCAACAAATACCAGGGAGAAATTATGGCGAACTTCAAGCGTGGAGCCGGTGATTACATGGGTATGGCTGGTAACCTGAATGATAATGCTCATATTTCTTCTCCTGTAGGAAGATACTGGCCAAATGACTTCGGTCTTTTTAATATGGCTGGTAATGTGAGTGAGTGGGTATTGGATATCTATCGTCCACTTACAAGTATCACCCTTATGGATACAGATCAGCATGATCTTAATCCATATCGTGGTAATGTTTTCAAAACACGTATCAAAGATGAAGATGGTCGCGCTATTCCTAAAGACACTTTGGGCCGTATCCAATATCGCCCAGTTGAAGATGATGAGGTAGCTGATCGTACTAACTACAAGCGTGGATCTGTTTATGACTACCTGGATGGCGATAAAGAGTCTGAAGCTTCTTATGAGTATGAGAAGTATTCTCTTATTGATAGCGGTAAGTCAAGAGTAATTAAAGGTGGTTCCTGGGCTGACCGTGCTTATTGGTTATCTCCCGGTACTCGTCGTTTTATGCATGAAGAAGACGCAAGCCGTACAGTTGGTTTCCGTTGTGCAATGACTCGTACTGGTGGTCCAACGGGTAATGAAGCAAAAGCAGGAAACGAGTTCCGCGAAAACAAACGCAGAGTCAGAAGAAGATTTAAATAATAAATATTCCTGAATATTCTCACGTACTTTTAAATGAGAATGTAAAGCATTAAAAACGCATAGAGAAACTTTATTTTCTCTATGCGTTTTTTCATATTATTACACAAATTTACGCCGCTTCGCGGCGATATTTTCTTTTGAGGGAGGCCGAAAGGGCTATTTTGCGAAGCAAAATAGCCCTTTCGGCCTCCCTCTCAAAGGAATTTCGCGCCGTAGGCGCGTTTATTTTTCAAAGCGAGAATCGCTGATAAACAACTTTCTTGCCAAGGGCAAAGAACCACGAACCACTTTTTGATTTTATATTCAGCTGGTTATGAATACTGAACTAGAATACCTTTATCAATTATATAAACGCTTTCCTCTTGTTTCAACGGACAGTCGAAAGGTAAAACCTGATAGCCTCTTCTTTGCGTTGAAAGGCCCAAATTTTGATGGTAATACTTATGCTAAAGATGCTATTAAAAAAGGTGCCGCTTATGCCGTTGTTGATAATCCCGAATATCAAATTGATGGTAGAACCATCTTGGTCGAAAATGCACTACACACTTTACAACAACTTGCTCTTTTTCATAGAAGACACCTAAATTATCCGGTTCTTGGGATTACGGGAAGTAATGGAAAAACGACTACTAAAGAACTAGTAGCGGCTGTTTTGAACGGTAGATATAAGGCATTTAGTACCCGGGGCAATCTTAACAACCACATCGGTGTTCCTCTTAGCATATTGAGCATACCACAAGATATTGAAATCGCCGTTATTGAAATGGGGGCCAATCATCAGGGCGAAATAGCTGCTCTCTGCAGGATCGCCGAACCTACTCACGGGTTGATCACCAATATTGGTAAGGCTCATATCGAAGGCTTCGGCGGGCTGGAAGGGGTGAAAAAAGGAAAGTCAGAGCTTTATCGTTTCCTTGAATCCCGGAATGGAGTGGCTTTCCTGAATTTGGATGAGCGCTTTCTGTCAACTCTTGTCCGTGGAGTGCCCCATGTCATTCCATATAAGAGCAGCTCTGAATTAGATCCATCCATTCAACCCCTTGAAACAAAGCTCATTGCGGATGCCCCTTTCCTGAAAGTATCGTTTCTGGGGGATGATGAGCAGGAGGTCCAAGTCTCTACGAAACTTTACGGGCTATATAATTTAGGAAATATTATGACAGCCATTGCTGTGGGAAGATACTTTAAAGTACCTTCTCAAAGAATAAAAATGGCTATTGAAAGCTATGTACCAGAGATGAATCGTTCCCAGCTCATACAGCAAGGTTCAAATACTATTATCCTGGATGCCTACAATGCCAACCCTAGTAGCATGGAAGTGGCTATAAAGAGCTTGGCAGCTGTGAAAAAAGCAGTGACAAAAGTTGCTATTCTGGGGCAGATGCTTGAACTGGGGGAAGAAGGGCCAAAAGCGCATCAAGAAATCATAGAATTATGCAAAAAATTAAAGATCGATCAGCTTATTTTGACGGGGCCATTATTTAAAGAAGCGGCTAAAAAGTTTGATTGCCTGTATTTTGAAAAAGTAAGTGATTTAAAGCTCTGGTTTAACAAACAAGCTTTTGAATCAACTCATATTTTAATCAAAGGCTCTCGAGGTAACCAACTCGAAAAAGTAGTGGGATTTGAATGATTTACCCTCAGTAAGAAAATTTGTTTCGGCTAGCGGCTCTTGTTTAAGATTTTTAGTTCTTTGACATAAATTGTGAAAGAACTAAAAATCTTAAACAAGAGCCGCTAGCCGATAATAATATTCCTGCTACAAACGATAATCATTCCGTAAATCTCCTGTATGAATTTAGTAATCTATCTGAAAGCTCTCCCTGGCTGGCTTTAAGGTAATCATCGTAAGAACATGGAGCCAGATAATGCCTTTCATGCTTTTTATGTTGTTTCCCAGGTATTTGCATCCACCAACGGCCACTTTTTGTACTTTTCCAAAAAATAATTGGTTGTTCCAGCTGATTGGATTCCACAACGTATTCTGTTAGGTCATTCGTAGAGACAGGAAAATCTTTTTTACGGTTGAAATAACCATCCAGGAAGTACCAAATAGCTTGTGCTGCGGCGCAATAAGTCATTTCATCTTTTGCATCGATTTCATTGCTAAAACCAAAAAGGCTAAAGGATGTGAGTTTGTCGCTTAAGCCGGCATAACGGGAAAGCTGACAGAACTCTTCTATTGTAAGACCTGCAGGCGATGGATCTTCCTGACCGGGAGCGTCTGAACTTTTCATTGAACTAAAGTGCATTCCGAATAAATCTGCTGATCGTATGACCGGCTCCGTTTCCTGGATGTCCGCTTTTACTTCTCCGAGGCGAATATGTTCAAAATAATTATCGGTTAAAAAATTAATCGTTTGAACGCCAACAAAATGACTCTGGTACCCAATTACTCCAAGTGAAAACAAATGGCTCCTCTTTTTGTAAATGAGTTTGTTGAGGTAGTGCATTCCCTTTTCCTCTTCCTCAGGCTGAAGCCTTATTTTGCTGTCCACTACAACGACTCCCGAGGACTTTCGGTTTCCCCGGTATGCGTGGAATTGAGCTGAAAAAATCTCTCCTTCTGAAGCAATAATAATAGGGATAATATTGCCAGCAAGTAATTCTTTGATCAGAGGCCCTACAAATGACGGTGATTGCCTCCGTGTGTTGCCAAGATCAAAAACGTATTGAGCGTTAAAGGGTGCACTCATCGCATACAAATGGGCCCTTACTCTGTCGGCAAGTTCAGCATTTATGCCTACGATAGCGATCTGAGCATCGGGGGCGAGTTTCCCATCATTGCCGAGAAATTGAATCCTCTGTCCAAAAGAAGGCTCTTTATAGGGAAAGTGATTTTCCAGAATAGGTACAAGGGAGGGCTGAAGCCAGTTGTCTAGCATGAAAATTTTAAAGATTGATTAAAGAATATATATTCAAAGATAATTCTAGATTTTAAAAACAAATCAAATACTTACCTTTGATCGTTGAAAAAATGCGTTCTTTGACAAATTGTGTGGAACTTCAAAATGATAAGTCTTGAATGCCCTTTGGGCTGAAAGGCTTATCATTTTGAAGTTCCATTTTCCACAATTTATGTCAAAGAACTAAAAAATGTAATTAACCCAAGTTGCGATGAATAAAGCTAAATGAAGAGGAATTTGTGAAAAACGGAGCCGATAGGCGAAGTTTTGAAACATATTACCTACGATTTAGCCTCATTCATCGCAATTTGGACTTATTAGACTTCATCAGCATCTGCAGAACAAGTCTATTATTAAGTTATTAGCTAATAGAATACTCGTTAGGAAAAAAATAAGTAACAGAATAATGAAAGAATTATTAGAGGCATACAAAAAGAAAAAGCCCGAAGTGATCTTCGAATGGAATGATGCCGAAACCGAAGCCAGAGGCTGGGTCGTTATTAATTCACTGCGCAACGGGGCCGCAGGAGGTGGAACACGCATGCGTAAGGGGCTTACTGCCGATGAAGTTGTTTCACTGGCAAAAGTTATGGAAATTAAATTCTCCGTCTGTGGTCCTAATATTGGGGGGGCTAAATCGGGAATTGATTTTGATCCGCGTGATCCTCGCAGGCAGGAAGTCCTGAAAAGGTGGTATGCGGCAGTTTTTCCCTTGTTGAAAAATTATTATGGTACTGGTGGGGATCTGAACGTAGATGAACTAAAAGATGTGGTGCCCATTACTGAAGAGCTTGGATTGTGGCATCCGCAAGAGGGTATCGTGAATGGTCATTTTAAATCAATAGGAGGAGCAAAAATTGCCATACTTGGTCAGTTGAGGCAAGGAGGAGCAAAAATAATTGAAGACCCTAATTTCGTGCCTGACAACCATCGGTATACTATTTCGGATATGATAACAGGCTATGGCGTTTCGGAATCAATAGGTCACTATTATGATATTTTCAGAAATGAACCCGTCGAAGGCAAGCGTATGATTGTTCAGGGCTGGGGAAATGTTGCTTCGGCAGCTGCATTATACCTGGCTCATAAGGGGGCTACTTTAGTCGGCATTATTGATAAAGAAGAAGGCCTAATCAAAGAAGAGGGCTTTTCATTTGAAGAAGTAAAGAAATTGTTTGTTGAGAAGAAAGGCAATAAGTTAAATAGTCCGGATGCCCTGCCTTTTGCAACTATAAATGAAAAGATATGGGATATCGGAGCTGAAATCTTTATTCCGGGAGCAGCCTCTAAACTGGTTTCCCGGGAACAATGTGAAGCTATGATGGAAAAAGGCCTGGAAGTTATATCATGCGGAGCCAATGTTCCTTTTAAAGATGACGGAATCTTCTTTGGTCCAACTGCAACCATGGTGGACGAACGAATTAGTCTCATTCCAGACTTCATTGCCAATTGTGGAATGGCTAGAGTTTTTGCCTACTTCATGCAACCAGAGGCCTTGATGACCGATGAAGCAATATTTGGAGATGTATCCCAAACTATTCAAAAAGCACTGAATACAGTGAAAGAACGGTCTGAAAGGAATAATCGAATCTCAGATACAGCATTACAAATTGCTTTGGAAAAACTAATAAGTGTTTGATTTTTTGTGTATTGAGTTTTTAGTTCTTTGACATAAATTGTGGAAAATGGAACTTCAAAATGATAAGCCTT
>CAZHZT010000002.1:0-1517 GCA_964537285.1 uncultured Saprospiraceae bacterium
TTTTAACGGCTGCCAGCCTTTCAAAAAGCTAAATTGAATAAGGCCGGTCCGAAAGCATTGATTTACAACATCTATTGTCAACTGTTGTGACGACATGAAGTTTCTTAAAATTCGAGATGGCTCATGTTTCTTGAGAAACTATTAGGCACAAAGCAATAAGTATGAGTTGGCGATTATACATTCAGCTTTCTTCTTTACAATTTCTTCACTTTTTCGTAGCTGGAGCATGGTTGGTTACAGTTAGTACCTACTTGCTATATACGCTGGAATTTACAGGCACGGAAGTTGGTGCCGTTTTTAGCTCGCAAGCCTTTGCGGCCGTTGTTTCTCCATTTTTTATGGGGGTGTTCGCCGACCGATATCTGAATTCAGATCGTTTATTAGCAGTTTTATATTCTTTAAGTGGTGTAGTGCTGTTGTTATTGGCTACAGTAAAAGTGTTTTTCTGGTTTTTTATTCTAATCACTTTATACAACTTATTGTTTCTACCCACTTTTTCACTGATAAGTAGCCTGAGTTTTCACCATTTAACAGATATCGAAAAGGAATACCCGGGGGTGAGAGTTTGGGGAACGATTGGGTGGGTTATTGCAGGGCTGGCCGTCGGGTTTTTAGAAATAGAATACGCCAATATTCCTATGTACATTGCCGGCGGGGCTTCGGTTGTATTGGGAGGGCTGTGCTTTTTTTTACCCAAAACGCCTCCACCTGCTAAGAGAAAAGTATTTCGTTGGGTAGATGCACTCGGCTTAGATACGTTGAAGCTCTTGAAGCAACGGTCTTTTGCCGTAATGGTCCTTTCTTTAACATTAGTGACCATTTCGGTTGCATTTTACCACGGGTTTTTGAACCCTTTTTTAAATGAAATTGGTGTAAGCAACGCTGCAGGTAAAATGACCATCGGGCAGATAGTGGAAATAGGCGTGATTGTACTTTTACCCTTCTTTTTCAGCCGTCTAGGCATACGGAAAATAATTATTGTAGGAATGTTAGTCTGGGGAATCAGGTATTTGCTTTTTGCATTTGGCAACACTGATTCCCTGGTTTGGATGTTTTATCTCGGCATTGCTGTTCACGGTATTGGCTACAGTTTTACCAGCCTTTCAGCTCAAATTTATTTTGATAAGCACGTTCCTGTCGAAATGAGAAGCGCCACCCAAGGTTTTATTGCACTTTTAACCATGGGCGTTGGTCGGTTAATTGGTTATTTTATAGCAGGGATTGTCGTTCAAATGTACGAAGTTGCCCTTGGTGTGCACGAATGGTTTTTTGTGTGGCTATATCCCTCGATCATTGCATTTGTTGCGGCATTCGTGTTTTGGTTCTTTTTTAAGCTTAAGGATTGACAGGGTGCCTATTTCCCGGCTAAAACTTCTCTTACAAAATCTTCACTTTTTTCTGTGATTTCCGCTAACTCCTCTACGGAAATGCCCTTTGGAGACAAGTTGAGAATGATTCTACGGACTCTTCTTTCTTCTTGTCTGCCTTCTTCTTTAGCTCTGGCAATCATTTTCTCA
>CAZHZT010000002.1:1617-90952 GCA_964537285.1 uncultured Saprospiraceae bacterium
TAAGTGCTCATTGCTTTTTCCCTTTCTTCTTGTCTGCCTTCTTCTTTAGCTCTGGCAATCATTTTCTCATAAGTGCTCATTGCTTTTTCCCTTTCTTCTTGTCTGCCTTCTTCTTTAGCTCTGGTAATTATTTTCTCATAAGTACTCATCACTTTTTTCTTTTCCGGAATATTTAGCTTTTTAGTCATGATTTCTATTTTTTCTTCATCAATGGAAATACTATTAGTCAAATAAACGAATAGCCGTTCGATAAAGTTCCTATTTTTATCTAGTTCAATAGTAAAGTTCTGGCCTTTGAAAAATATTTCAAAATTTTCCTCAATATAATTTGAATCGAAAATATGCTTCATAGCGAGAAGTATACTGGCTAATCGTATGACATCTGGTTGAATAATTTCTTCCTTCGTCCAATTATGAGTGGAAAAGAAATGAAATTTAAAGATCGGATTGAATTGTAAAAGAAATGGATCTTTTACCTCAAAGTAAGCTTCCATTGGAATCGGTGTCCAATCCTCCTGTCCATGATAGAAAAGTATGGGAAGCACCAAGGTCAATTGCTCACCCTGATCTATTTGATGTTGCC
This sequence comes from uncultured Saprospiraceae bacterium, assembly GCA_964537285.1. GTDB lineage: Bacteria > Bacteroidota > Bacteroidia > Chitinophagales > Saprospiraceae > CAZHZT01. Next base: position 2,201 of record CAZHZT010000002.1, read on the forward strand.
AAATCTCAAGAGTGTAGGAAAGCAACTGTATGTGAGGAAAATCTGGTTTATAGCTTTTATGTTCAAAAATCAAGGCGATCAATATTTCTGTACCCTGATAAGGACATGAATAAAGAACATCTGAGTATAGATCTTTAAAGGTTTGGCTTATGAAATCATTGGGAATGGGTTTCAGCTTGTTTAAATCTAACTTTTCAACAATTTCTTTGGGCAAAAAACTCTTTATATATCCCTTGGCTATCTCAACGTCTTTAAAGTTTTTTCTGAAAAACTTATCATGTATTTTGTGTATTTCATTTGGCATAGGCTAGGTAGTTAAGGAACGTTTAAAAAATAACTTCCCCCCAAATCACAAACTTATTTTTGGGTTGTTCCAGAGTGCTGAAGTATTTTGTGTTCAATTTAAACTGCTTTCATAAGCATTCCAAGTTTTTGTTTTAAAAAAGCCTTTTTTACTTACCAATTCCACTGAAAATTGTATAAAACCTTCTACCCGGAAAAAAGTCAGAATTCTTTAAACCTTATTTATACTTTTTTGTATAAGATTGTGACTTAACTAAAATCAATCTAAATAAAAAATAGATTATATATGAGCGACTCGATGAAGACCTTGGAAGCGCATACTAAAAGTGAATACAAATACGGGTTTACGAGTGATATTGATATGGATACCCTGCCGAAAGGCTTAAACGAAGATATTATCCGCGAAATATCTGCCAGAAAGAACGAACCGGAATTTCTTTTGGAATGGCGACTGAAGGCTTACCGCCAATGGCTGGAAATGAAAGAGCCTAAATGGCCAAATGTGCATTATCCACAAATTGATTTTCAGGACATTATTTACTATGCTGCTCCTAAGAAAAAGCCTAAATACGAAAGTTTGGATGAGGTAGACCCTCAGCTGTTGGATACGTTTAACCGCCTGGGAATTCCTTTGGAAGAACAAAAAGTCTTGGCTGGAGTCGCTGTAGACGCTGTAATTGACAGTGTTTCCGTGAAAACTACTTTCAAGGAAAAGCTTTCTGAGCTCGGTATCATTTTCTGCTCTTTTAGTGAAGCCGTACAGGATCACCCTGAACTGATCAAGAAATACTTGGGATCAGTTGTTCCTGCTAATGATAATTACTATGCCGCATTGAATTCGGCTGTTTTTAGCGACGGCTCCTTCGCTTATATTCCTAAGGGAGTGCGTTGCCCTATGGAGCTTTCTACTTACTTCCGTATTAATGCCGCTAACACAGGGCAGTTCGAGCGTACTTTAGTAGTTGCAGAAGAAGGAAGTTATGTTAGTTACCTCGAAGGATGTACGGCCCCTATGCGTGATGAAAATCAACTGCATGCTGCGGTCGTTGAGTTAGTTGCCCTGGACAGTGCCACGATTAAGTATTCTACTGTTCAAAACTGGTACCCCGGCGATAGTGAAGGAAAAGGAGGGATCTACAACTTCGTTACAAAACGTGGATTGTGTAAAGGGGATAACTCAAAAATTACCTGGACCCAGGTCGAAACAGGTTCTGCCATTACATGGAAATACCCGAGTTGCGTTCTGAAAGGAAATAATTCCGTAGGTGAATTTTATTCTGTAGCCGTAACGAACAACCGCCAGCAAGCGGATACCGGAACAAAAATGGTCCACATTGGAAAAAATACGAAGAGTACAATCATCTCCAAAGGGATTTCTGCCGGCTTGAGCCATAATTCCTACCGCGGCCTGGTGAAAATTGGTAAACGCGCCGAAAACGCACACAATTTCTCTCAATGTGATTCAATGCTCATGGGGGATCGCTGCGGGGCACATACTTTCCCTTATCTGGAAGTGGAAAACCCTTCTGCAAAGGTCGAGCATGAAGCTACTACTTCAAAAATCGGTGAAGATCAGATGTTTTACCTCATGCAACGTGGCTTGAGTGAAGAGGATGCAATCAACACTATTGTAAGTGGCTTTTGTAAAGAAGTATTTGCCGAACTCCCAATGGAATTCGCTGCTGAAGCCAAAAAATTACTCGAAATCAGCCTTGAAGGAAGCGTTGGGTAGAATCACTGATTACGTAGATTAAACTTATTTTTTGGAGTTGCGCTCTTGCAGAAGGCCGGTCGGAAATTACCTCTAATTGGAGCGTAGCTCCATGACATCTGCACCGTCAGTGTAATCTGAGATCAAATAATTTAGAAAATTTCATATCAAAAATGCTATCAATAAATAACTTAAAAGCTTCAATTGAAGAAAAAGAAATCCTAAAAGGGATCAACCTGGATATAAAACCTGGTGAAGTACATGCTATTATGGGGCCTAATGGTTCTGGAAAAAGTACGCTCGCTCAAGTGCTTGCCGGAAGAGAAGAATACGAGGTAACCAGCGGAAGCGTTTCTTTCGAAGGAGAAGATCTTCTTGAAATGGAAGTCGACGAGCGCGGCTTGGCCGGGATTTTTCTTGCTTTCCAGTATCCCGTTGAGATCCCTGGAGTGAGCAATGCTAACTTCCTTAAAAGTATCGTTAATGCGCACAGAGTAGCAAAGGGCGAAGAGGAATTAAGCGCTGTGCAAATGTTGAAGTTAATGCGTGAAAAAGTTCAGTTGGTAGGAATGGATCAGTCAATGCTATCTCGCTCACTCAACGATGGCTTTTCCGGAGGAGAGAAAAAGCGTAATGAAATGCTTCAAATGGCTATGCTGGAGCCTAAACTGGCAATTTTAGACGAAACCGATTCCGGCCTTGATATCGATGCGCTTAAAATTGTATCGGATACTGTTAATCAAATGCGTGACGGCAATCGTGCCTTCCTTATTGTTACTCACTATCAGCGCCTCTTGGATTATATTGTTCCGGATCATGTGCATGTTTTATACAATGGTAAAATTGCAAAATCTGGCGATAAAACATTGGCACTTCAATTGGAAGAAAAAGGCTATGATTGGATCAAAGCAGAAGCAGACGCCCTAGCGTCTGCATAAAAGAAACTTTATTATGTCAGAATCAATTCCTTCTATCATATCAGAACCTAAAACCTGGTTCCGACAGTTGTTCGGAATTAGAGAAGCCCATCTCAATGGGTCGGTATCGCACCCATTGCAAGCATACCGCAGAGAAGCCATTGCTAAATTAGATGAGCTTGACTTTCCTACACGCCGACATGAGGATTGGAAATATACCAGTGTATCAAAAATCCTTCAGCCTCAATACCAGTTTGGAGATCCTCTGAAAGTTAGTCAAGATGTTATCGATCCATTTCTTTTTGATGGGTTGGATACCTATCTTATTGTGTTTGTTGACGGTCGTTGGAACCAAGATCTTAGTCGCCTTGGCAACCTTCCGGAAGGAGTGGCTATCGAGAAAGTCGCTGATGCCTACGAGAAAGATAACTTCAAAGAAGTACTGGAAGAACAGTATAAAAGCTTTGCAAATCAACCGGAAAATGCTTTCGTTGCTCTAAATACCGCTTTTTCTAATGAAGCTGTTTTTATACATGTTCCTAAAAACACTAAGCTGGAAAAACCTGTGCATATTTTGCATCTGGCGGCTAACGAAAGGGAGGAAGTGTTCAACACACCTCAATTGATTGGTATTTGTGAGCAAAGTAGTGAATTGAATATTATTGAAAGTTATCACAGCCTTTCAGATGAATGCGTCTATTTTACCAATATGGTTGCTCGTATGGTAGTAAAAGACAATGCGAAAGTTCAGCATCTAATGATTCAGAACGAGAGCCGGGAAAGCTTCCAAATCTCCAATATTGATGTAAAACAACACCGCGATAGTGTTTTTTCTTCTTTTTTGGTTGATCTAGGAGGTAAAATCGTACGCCATAACTTAAGTGCTTCCCTGAAAGCTTCTAATTCTGAAACACACTATTACGGAGCTTACTATGTCAATGGCAATCAGCATATTGACAGCCAGACTTTTATCGATCATGCTGTTCCCCATTGTGAAAGTAATGAACTATACAAAGGAATCGTGACGGACAAAGGCCGAGGGGTATTCAACGGGAAAGTATTGGTGCGCCAGGATGCACAAAAAACCAATGCTTTTCAGCAAAATAGCACACTGGTGCTCTCCAAAAACGCTGTAATGGATACCAAGCCTCAGCTTGAAATCTTCGCCGACGATGTACGTTGTAGCCACGGAGCTACAGTTGGGCAATTAGATGAAAGTGCTATATTTTATCTGCGCTCCCGCGGATTGTCTGAAGAACAAGCGAAAAAGATTCTTCAGCATGCTTTCCTTTTGGAAGCTTTGGAGAAGGTTCCGTACGAGCCGGTTTTGGCTTATATTGAAAAATTGATTTTAGCTAAATTTGAAGAGCAGCAAGCATAGAAATAGAGAATGATTAGTAAAACTATAGAACGAATAGATATTGAAAAAATCCGTAAGGATTTTCCCCTCTTAAGCAGGGATATGAATGGTAAGCCGCTTGTTTTTCTGGATAGTGCCGCTTCTAGCCAGAAGCCTACCCAGGTCATTGAGGCCATTGACAGGTACTATCAAGAAACGCATGCCAATGTGCATCGTGGCGTTTACGATTTAAGTCAAAGGGCTACCGATGCTTTTGAAAAAGCGCGCTCACGTGTTCGCGAGTTCATTAATGCGGCTTCGGATAAGGAAATTATTTTTGTCAGGGGAACAACAGAAGGGATCAACCTGGTGGCTTCTTCCTACGGAAGAAAATTTTTTAAAGAAGGAGATGAAATCGTGATCTCCACTATGGAGCATCATTCTAATATCGTGCCCTGGCAAATGATTGCCGAGCAAACGGGAGCAAAGCTTCGCATTATTCCTATCAATGATGCAGGAGAAATCCTGATGGAGGATTTTGAAAACTTGCTCTCAGATCGAACTAAAATGGTGGCCGTCGTTCATGTTTCTAACTCTTTAGGAACCATCAATCCTGTTAAACAAATCATTGATAAGGCACACGAACGCGGTATTCCGGTACTTGTTGACGGAGCGCAGGCAACTCCGCACATGAAAGTGGATGTCCGTGAGCTTGATGCAGATTTCTACGTGTTTTCTGCGCATAAAATCTTTGGGCCAACTGGAATTGGGGTGCTTTACGGAAAGGAAGATTTGCTTAACGCAATGCCTCCTTATCAAGGCGGCGGAGAAATGATCGAAACGGTTACGTTTGAAAAAACAACTTATAATGAACTGCCTTTTAAGTTTGAGGCAGGTACTCCTGATATTTCGGGAGCTGTAGGCTTGCATGCAGCAATCGACTATATGGAGTCCGTCGGACATGAGGTGATTGCCGCTTATGAAAATGAATTACTGGACTATGCAACTGAAAAGTTAACCGAAATCCAGGGAATACGATTTGTAGGAGTGGCTGAGCATAAAGCTAGCGTTATTTCTTTTCTCATCGAAGGAGCACACCCTTATGATGTAGGCGCTATTTTGGATAAACTGGGTATTGCTGTCCGGACGGGGCATCATTGCACCCAACCTTTAATGGATCGTTTCCAAATACCGGGTACTGTAAGGGCCTCTTTTGCTTTCTATAATAATAAGGAAGATATAGATCGTTTGGTCGAGGGGGTTAGAAGGGCCGCTAGAATGTTAATTTGATTCCTTTAGAGTGTTTAAAGATAGATTTATGTCGATCAATGATATTCAAAATGAGATCATAGATGAATTTTCCCTATTCGGCGATGATTGGATGGAAAAGTACGAGTATATCATAGATCTCGGAAAGCAGCTGCCTTTAATAGAGGAAAAATACAAAGACGAAGATCATTTGATTAAAGGGTGCCAGAGTCAGGTATGGTTACAGGCTGATCAGGATAAAGATAAGGTGGTTTTTACAGCGGATAGCGATGCTGCTATTACCAAGGGAATCATCTCTTTGCTTATTCGCGTCCTATCCTTGCAAACTGCGGAAGAAATCTCAAAGGCAGATCTGTATTTTATTGATAAAATTGGATTGAAGGAACACCTTTCCCCTACTAGATCAAATGGCCTGCTTAGTATGGTGAAACAAATGAAACTTTACGGATTGGCAATTGCTGCCAAAAATGCATAATGTTTTCAAAATGATGGCAACTGAATCGTTAGATATTAAAAAAGTCGAAGAAGCAATTATTGAACAGATCAAAACAGTCTATGATCCGGAAATACCGGTTGATATATACGAGCTTGGGTTGATCTATAGTGTTGATGTGAAAGAAAATGGTTTTGTGAAAGTCCGAATGACCCTAACCTCCCCTATGTGCCCGGTTGCGGAATCCCTTCCTATGGAGGTACACCAGAAAATAGCCATGGTTGATGGAGTGTTAGAGGTGGACCTACAGGTCGTTTTTGATCCGCCATGGGAAAAATCTATGATGAGCGACGAAGCGCGCCTTGCACTGGACATGTTTTAAAAAATGAATCCATGAAGATTACTGCTCAAGATGAATATGGCTTGCGCCTACTCCTGCGTATCGCTCGTGCTGATAATGAAGAGGGATTAAGCATAGTACAACTCAGCGAAGCTGAGGCTTTAAGTAATTCCTATGTAGCTAAACTTACTCGTTCGTTGAGATTGGCCGGGCTCATTCAGAGTACTCGTGGCCAAAAAGGAGGCTACGTGCTGGCTCGTCCGGCAGAAGAAATTACCATAAATGAGATATTCAAAGCTATGGACGGAGCGCTCTTCGACGCTTCTTTTTGCAATAATCATAGCGGTAAAAATAACATATGCATCAATTCCGTCGATTGTTCAGTGCGTTCGCTCTGGAGAACTATCCAGTCCGCTTTAGATAATCTCCTAGATAGTTTAGTCCTGGCTGATCTTATTGGTTCAGAACAGGAAACCAGGCCAATGCTAAAGCAATTACTGGAAAATTATACCAAGAACCCCGAATAAAACATGAGCCATCCCGAATTTTCGGGATGGCTCATGTTTTATTCGGGGTTCTTCGAAAATACAATATTTTCTGATTCGGTCCACTCCTTGAGTTCGTTTTGGTCAAAACGGCTTAAGGGTGACAAATTTCCTTCAGGAGTTATTTTGTGAGCTGAAAAACCTGAATTTATCATTAGTTGAACGGCATTTTGATGTGTCTTAATCAGTTGATTATGTTCATTTTTTCTGAGTTCTACTGCAAGTAAAGGATCACTTGTTTTTAAATAATTTTTTATGCTCCTCAAAACAGCTTCCTCGGCTCCTTCTACATCGATCTTAATGATTCGGGGTTTCAGTTCATTTTTTTGTAAAAAGTTGTCAATTACAATCGTCTCTACAAGGTTTTCTTTGAGTTTTAGCTTTTTGAACCAGTTCGTGTTTTTGTACTGCTCGACGTCCAGAGAATTGTATTCAGAATACTTGTTCGGAAGCTCGAAAAAACGCTGTGTCCCTTCTTTGTCTGAGGCAGCTGCATGGTAGGTCTTCATGTTTTGTCTGCCTGCTGCATTTTGTTGTAAAATGTAGAACGTTGTTTGACTTGGTTCAATAGAAATTACTTGCCCGGTTTTTCCTACTAATTTCGATGCTAATAGTGAAAAATATCCGAAATGCGCCCCGATGTCGAGGAATGAATCTCCCTCCTGAAGGCTCTGGATAATAAATTTCGCTAATCGAGTCTCTGAGCTGTGCGTTTTTCCTCCTGTTAAGTAGATATCCAGGGCAGAAGGAAGCATAAGGTGCATATCCTCTCCAAAAAAGGTTTTGACCTTGATCTCTTTTTCAAATGATGGGATTAACCAATATAAACTAGTTGCTTGCAGATATCTCCATGGCCTTTTTAACAGGCGCTTCCATCTCGGAGCACCAGCCAGTTTTTCCAGTTCTTTAACCTTCTTTTGTAATAGTAATTTCATAATTTTGCTCTTTAATCACTAACTTATGAAAGGGCCTTCCCAAAAGTAATTCTTTGTTTTTGTAAGGGAATTTTGTTTTAAAAGAGGCTTTATTTTGAGGCTTTTCGAAAAAAAATCCTCAAAATAAAGCCTCTTTTCAATAAAAAATATTTCTCCCTCGAGCAAAGAACTACTTTTTGGACAGTCCCGTGAAAATTAATTTCTTGTAAATGCCTAGAATCAAGTAACTTTGGCCCGCAATTCAGCCATTGCATGAATTTAATGAAGAACATGAGTACACAAGAAAATGCTATCGATCTGATAAAAGCCGTCATGAAGTGGCGAAAGACCATCCTTTGGGTCTGTATCGGCACTGCTGTTCTAACAGCGGCTATTTCTCTTATCTTTTTATCTAACTACTATCAATCCACTACGATATTTTTCTCTGCCAGCCCTAAAATGGCCCAGGCCGATATTGTTTTTGGCTGGGGAAGTGGAGAAATGCGCTACTACGGAGATGATTTTGATACTGATCGTATCATTACCATCGCTGAATCTAATGAAGTCATTGACTATTTGGTCGATAGTTTTGACCTTTTTGAACATTACGATATCGACACTGCTTCTCAAAGAGCTTCCTTCAAAGTTGGTAAAGTTTTTAAAAAACTTTATGATGTTCAAAAAAATAAACGCGAAGCTATTGAATTATCTGTCGAAGACACGGATCCTGAGATAGCCATGCGCATGGCGAATGCTGCAAGAGAAAAAGTGAACGAAATTGGCAAAATGCTGGTCAAAAATAGTCAAAAAGACTTGGTGCTGGCTTATCAAAGCAATCTGAAAGAAATGGATAATACCATGAAAATGCTTTCTGATAGCCTCATGCGCTCGCGAACAAAATATGGAATATATAGTACCACCAGCCAAAGCGAAGTCTATTCCAGTATCTCTGCTAAAGCCACCTCTCGTCTGGCTGGTGAGAAAGCTAAGCTGGCACTTTATCAGGAAGGGTATAGTGTTCCCAGGGATTCTGTCCGGAAAACTAAAGCCCGGATTGCTAACCTGGAACAACAGCTTAGCGTGGTAGATAATCAAATCCAACAATTTAACAATGGAATGGGGCTGGTTTCAGTGCTCGAAGGTATGTTGTCGGATATGAGTGAAAGACGAAGCCGCATGGCTACTTTGTATCAACAGCTTATGGCTACTTACACCTCCGAAATCAATGCTATTCATTTAGTCGAAGAAGGCTTGTTGCCTATCGTGAAGTCCCGGCCAAAGCGGTCTATAATAGTAATTGTGGCTACTATTGTAGCGTTTGTAGTTATGTTGGGAATTGCTATTGTGAGTGAAATGGCTAAACAGCTTAATTGGAAAGAACTATTGAGCGATAAAAAGGAGTAATCATAAATTAGGGTTCGCCCTCGTCAAAAAAGTAAACTTGAAGCTTTTTAAAGATAAAACACCTTCAGAAGTCATAATTACTGCAGCGGCCATAATCTTTCTGGCTTCTGTATTTATTGCGGTCGGAACCGAGTCGTACTTCCTCGTGGGGATTCCTGTCTTTTTATTGATTGTTTTTGTCGCAATCGTCGATTTCAAGAAATTATTTTTTCTACTCCTTTTCAGCCTTCCCTTTTCAATTGAAACTTCCCTGCCGGGAGGTATTGGGACCGACCTGCCTTCCGAGCCGCTTATGGTGGGTATGTTAGTGATAATGATTTTTTTTACTTTACAAAGAGCTCCTTCAATGGGAGGGCGCTTTTTGGTGCATCCCATTTCATTATTGTTGCTAATGCATTATTGTTGGGTGGTTACTACAACGCTTACCACAAGCGAGGAGGTTGTATCCATAAAATATCTACTGGCCAAAACCTGGTATATTGGAGTTTTCTACTTTATGGCAGGCTACCTGTTGAAAAGGGAAATCGACCTGAAGAACTTCGTGGCGGTCATCATGATCCCCTTAACGATTACGATGATGATCGTGCTGGGAAGGCATGCCGCGGAAGGCTTTTCCTTTAAGGAGGTCCATTTTGTTATGGGACCTTTTTACCGGAACCATGTTATCTACGCCGCACTGATCGCTGTATTCTTACCCTTTTTATGGTATGCTAAACGGTGGTTTAAAGGGTTCAATATATATCTTTGGGGAGGATTGATACTGTTTTCATTGATCGCAATTCAGTTTGCCTATACACGAGCAGCATATATTGGGCTTTTTCTGGCGGTTGTATCCTATTTTGTATTTAAAATGCGCCTTATGAAATGGGTGCTGGGCATTTCAAGTGCTATTGCGCTAGCCATTATTATCTTTCTGGCTGCCCAGAATCGTTTTCTCGATTATGCACCGAATTACGAAAAGACCATCACGCATACGCGTTTTGATAACCTTGTAGAAGCTACTTATAAGATGGAAGATATTTCCACTATGGAGCGCGTATATCGATGGGTCGCCGGGGCATACATGGTGGCGGATAAGCCTGTTTTTGGTTTCGGCCCGGGGAATTTTTACTTTTTCTATGAAACTTACACCGTCAATCGCTTCCAAACCTACGTGAGTAACAATGAAGATAAATCGGGAATACACAACTATTTCTTAATGGTTGCGGTTGAACAAGGTATTCCGGGAGCGGTGATCTTCCTGATTCTTTGCTTTACAGTCCTGATTTATGGTGAAAATGTTTATCATCGCCTGGAACCGGGCTGGCAGCGCGATATGCTGATGGCGGCATTGTTATCTACCATCGTTATTGATGCCCTTTTATTAGTTAATGATTTGGTGGAAACCGATAAGGTTGGCTCGTTGTTCTTTATCAATATGGCCCTAATTGTGAACCTGGGGAGGGTCCGGGAGGAAAAGGGGGGATAAAAGGCTAAAGAGAAAGGACCACCAGAAGGAACGTTTGATAAAGTTCGAGTGTTATGACTTTTCAAGTGATACCTATATTGCACTGGATCATGGCACGACGCACGAAGTAGCGGCGAAGCTAAACTGCTTTCAGTTCTTGCTAATCAGGGCTTTGAGCAGCTCAGGGTCAGTGCAAAATAGCATCATATGGTTATGTTGTTTAATTTCGTGAATTACTTACTTATATTTGCGGTCTAAAAAAGAAGCACCTATGTATAAGGAACTGAAATACTTGAATCTGCCCGAAATCGATAAAGAAACGCTCCGGTTTTGGGAAGAACACCGGATCTTCGAGAAAAGTGTATCCGAAAGAAGTGAGGAAAATAGCTTCGTTTTTTATGAAGGTCCCCCTTCTGCCAATGGCAAACCGGGTATTCACCACGTTATGGGACGTACCGTTAAGGATATTTTCTGCCGCTTTCAAACAATGAAAGGCAAACAGGTGAACCGGAAAGGAGGCTGGGACACCCACGGTCTTCCTATTGAACTTAGCGTTGAAAAAGAACTGGGAATCACCAAAGAAGATATCGGTAAAACCATAAGCGTAGACGAATACAATCAAAAGTGCCGCGAAACAGTCATGCGCTACAAAAACCTTTGGGATGACCTCACCATAAAAATGGGTTATTGGGTAGATCTGGACAATCCTTACATCACTTTTGAAAATGACTATATAGAGTCCGTATGGTACCTCCTGAAACAATTGTACGATAAGGATCTCTTATATAAAGGCTACACCATCCAACCATACTCACCTGCCGCTGGTACAGGCTTAAGCTCCCATGAGTTGAATATGCCGGGAGCCTATAAGGATGTAAAAGATACTTCCGCTGTAGCTCAGTTTAAAGTGATTCGAAATGAGAAATCTGAATTCCTTTATGAAGGTCTTGAAGAAGGAGAGGAGGTGCACTTCATTGCCTGGACCACTACTCCATGGACCTTACCTTCAAATGTTGCCTTGGCTGTAGGGGCTAAAATTGAGTATGTACGGGTTAAAACCTTTAATCCATACACTAAATTGCCCGTTAATCTTATCCTTGCTAAAGATCTTCTTAGTAAATGGTTTAAACCTGAAAATGCTGAATTATCCTTCGAAGATTATAAGCCAGCGGATAAAAAAATTCCATTCAAAGTAACAGCCTCCTACAAAGGAGCTGATTTTGAATTGATTGATTATGAACAGCTCCTTCCTTTTGTACAGCCTGATGACGGGGAGGCTTTTAAAGTACTTATTGGTGATTTTGTATCTACCGAAGATGGTACGGGAATCGTACACATCGCTCCTTCATTCGGTGCCGACGATATGCGCGTAGGGAAAAAATATGGCATGGGGTCGTTGACCTTAGTTGACAAACAAGGTAAGTTTACGGATGAAGCTGGAGAATTTGCAGGGCGCTATGTTAAGGATTATAAAAATGAAGGGGAAAGTTATCGAAATGTAGATATCGATATTTCTATAAAACTGAAAGAGGAAAATAAGGCTTTCAACGTTCAAAAATATAGCCACAATTACCCGCATTGCTGGCGCACAGACAAACCTGTTTTGTATTATCCCCTTGATAGTTGGTTTATCAAATCCACCGCGCTAAAAGATCGCATGACAGCGTTGAACAATACCATAAACTGGAAGCCTGCACATACCGGGGAAAAGCGCTTTGGAAACTGGCTGGAAAACCTTCAGGACTGGAATTTGTCCAGATCGCGCTTCTGGGGAATTCCGCTTCCTATATGGCGTTCTGAAGATGGAGTGCAAGAGAAGTGCATTGGCTCAGTGGAAGAGCTCCGCGCAGAAGTTGAAAAAGCTGTCGCGGCGGGCTATATGTCCAATAATCCTTTTGCAGAAAGCGATGATTTTGATTTGCACCGCCCTTATATTGATGACGTAATTCTGGTGTCTGAAGATGGAAAGCCTATGCGTCGTGAACCAGATTTGATCGATGTATGGTTTGATAGTGGATCCATGCCTTATGCGCAATGGCACTACCCTTTTGAAAATAAAGAAAAGTTTGAAAAGAATTTTCCTGCGGACTTCATCGCGGAGGGAGTGGATCAAACGCGTGGATGGTTCTTTACGCTACACGCCATTGCTACTATGGTATTTGACAGTGTGGCATTTAAAAACGTGATCTCTAATGGCCTGGTATTGGATAAGAATGGGGTGAAAATGTCCAAGCGGTTAGGTAATGCTGTTGATCCTTTTGACACCCTTTCTAAGTATGGCGCTGATGCTACCCGGTGGTACATGATCACTAATGCTGCCCCGTGGGATAACCTGAAGTTTGACCTTGCCGGAGTGGAGGAAGTGCAGCGTAAATTTTTTGGCACGCTTTACAATACCTACTCGTTCTTTGCTCTATATGCTAATATTGATGGCTTTAAATTTGCCGAAGATCGAATTCCAGTGGCTGAAAGAGAAGAAATTGATCGGTGGATCATGTCTTCCTTGAATACTTTAATTCAAAAAGTGGAAGCCGAATACAGTAATTATGAGCCAACCAATGCGGGCCGCCTGATACAACAGTTCGTGGATGAGCAGTTGAGTAATTGGTACGTACGCCTATGCCGGCGTCGCTTCTGGAAAGGCGATTATTCTGCAGATAAAATCGCGGCCTACCAGACTTTATACGAATGCTTAATTGTCCTGGCAAAGTTATCTGCTCCTATCGCTCCTTTCTTTTCTGATTGGCTGTACCGCAATCTGAATGAAGTTACAAAACGCGATACTTATGAATCTGTGCATTTGGCTTTCCTACCTGAAGTAGAGCCGGAAGCGATTAATGTTGAACTGGAAGAGAGAATGGACTACGCCCAGCGGATCAGTTCACTGGTCTTGTCTATCCGTAAACAAGAAAAAATCAGAGTGCGTCAGCCGCTCCAGAAAGCATTGCTTCCCGTATTGAATGATGCATTCCAACAACAAGTTGATCGCGTGAAAGATCTTGTGCTGGCCGAAGTAAATGTTAAGGATCTGGAGTACGTAACGGATACTGAAGGTATTATAAAAAAGGCAATTAAGCCCAATTTTAAAACCTTGGGTAAACGCCTCGGCAAGAATATGAAGGCTGCTGCTCAGGTGATTGCGCAAATGTCACAAACTGACATTGCTGAACTTGAACGCAATAATGCCTACACGCTTTCCATCAATGGAGATGCTTATGAGCTAACCTTAGAGGATTTTATCATTACTTCAGAAGACATCCCGGGGTGGCAGGTAGCAAATGACCGAGATGTTACAGTGGCTTTAGATATTTCAATAACGGATAAACTGTTGGCTGAAGGTATGGCTCGCGAATTGGTCAACCGCATCCAAAATATCCGAAAAAGTAAGGATTTTAATGTGACAGATAAGATTGAGGTAACTGTTCAGAAGCACGAAAGTATTTTAAGTGCCGTAGATCAGTTTAAAAGTTATATCTGTGCGGAAACATTGGCCACTAAACTGGAGTTGGCAGAAAACGTAAACGGAGAGGCCATTAGCTTGCCAAACGAAGTGGAGCTCCAAATTGAAGTCACACTTAGCAAATAATGGAATGGATAAAGAATAAAAAAAGGGCTGTCCCAAATGTAGCTCTCTGTGCTTGGTAAGAAGATTATTTTTGGAGAGAGGCACGCTTCCGCACGCCTCTCTCCAGACAAAACCTTCTTACCAAGTACAAAGAACTGCATTTGGGGCAGCCCTTTTTTATCTTTTATCCATTCATAGATGTCAAAAACTCTTCATTGCTGGAAGTGCCCATCATATGCTTACGAAGGAACTCCATAGCCTCATCTGGCTTCATATCAGCCAGGTGATTCCGGAGGATAAACATTCTTTGAAGAGTATCTTTATCTAGTAGTAAGTCTTCTCGGCGTGTGCTGGATTTATTCAGATCGATAGCAGGGAACATTCTCTTATTCGCAAGGTTGCGATCAAGCTGAAGTTCCATATTACCGGTTCCTTTAAATTCTTCGAAAATTACTCCGTCCATCTTAGAACCAGTGTCAATCAAGGCAGTGGCCAGGATAGTGAGAGAGCCGCCTCCTTCAATATTACGCGCTGCACCAAAGAACTTCTTAGGCTTGTGAAGTGCTGTAGCCTCCACACCACCAGAAAGGACTTTCCCGCTCGCAGGTGCAACAGTGTTGTAGGCACGCGCAAGACGAGTGATGGAGTCAAGGAGGATAACCACATCGTGGCCACATTCTACCAATCTTTTAGCCTTTTCAAGTACAATTCCCGCTACGCGCACGTGGTTGTCAGCGGGTTCATCGAAGGTAGAAGAAATAACTTCAGCATTAACGCTACGCTTCATGTCCGTTACCTCTTCAGGGCGTTCATCTATAAGAAGGACAAGCAGGTAGCAATCAGGGTGGTTTTTAGCAATAGCATTTGCTATGTCTTTGAGTAAGAAAGTCTTACCCGTTTTAGGTTGTGCAACGATTAAGCCCCTTTGCCCTTTGCCCAGAGGCGTAAATAAGTCAATCATGCGATTTCCAACATCTCTTCCCGAAGGAGAAGCGATTAAGGAGAACTTTTCTCTGGGGAATAATGGTGTAAGATAGTCGAAAGGAACGCGGTCGCGCACGTCTTGTGGTTCAAGCCCATTAATTTTAGAAACGCGCAGGAGGGCAAAATATTTTTCCCCTTCTTTAGGAGGGCGAATAGCCCCACAGACAGTGTCTCCTGTCCTTAAACCAAAGAGTTTAATTTGAGAAGGGGAGACGTATATGTCATCAGGAGAAGTGATGTAGTTATAGTCTGCGGAACGAAGAAATCCAAAGCCATCCGGCATCATTTCAAGAATGCCCTCCCCTTCAATGATCCCGTCAAGTTCAATATTGAACTTAGAATCTTCAGGCTTAGCCGGTTCATCATCCATAGCTGACGCATTATTAGATGGGGCATCATAGGACTGTTTTGTCTCCTGAGTATCTTCCGGAGTCGGAGAGGAAGAAGCTTCTTTCCTGGACTTTGGTCGATTGTCTTCTTGTTGTTCAGGAGCTTGGGGCTTTTTTCGTGTTCTTCGACGGCGTTCAGACTTAGGTTCTTTGGCCTCTTTTTCTTCAGGTTCTTTTTTGTCGTCGTCACCATGCCCGTTATTACTCAGGCTTGGAGGGGTCTGGGGTATTTCTTTTTTTGGTGTTGAAGTAGAGTCGGAATTCTTTCCTTTTGGAGGGTCATTGCTCAGGGCCTGCTCATCAAGAATTTTGTAAATTAGTTCTTGCTTATTTAGTCGCTTGTATCCCTTTAGTCCCAATCGCTCGGCTAGTTCTCTAAGTTCGGGAACCAGCATGTCATTTAACTGCAAGATATCATACATAGATAGTGTTGATTTTTGACTTTTTGCAAAGTAGTCGTAAGTGTTTGAAGAAATTTTATGAGGTAGTCGATAGGATGGTTGACTCCTCTAGAAGTATTAAATAAATTAAATTGATTAAATGCTAAATTATAAAATTAACGGCAATAGAGTATATTAATTGCTCTTCATAAAGAGATTTTCCTCCTATTGCCTAAACAATCATTTTTCCCTGGTATTTGTGAAAATTAAAGGATCACACTGAACTTAATCACTTAAGGAAACGGAGCTTTCAAAATTGCCTTTCGTATTCGAGATATGATAAAGACTTTGAAAACTCCTTTGAGAGCTACGGCAAAAATAAACTTTATTTTGAAATTCAAATAGTATCTTTGCAGAAATTGTTTAAAAAAATGCTTTTTTTCGCCAAAATTGGTGCCTTTTGAGTGAAAATAAATCACAAAAGCTCTATCATCTCCTTTTTATAAACAAATAAAAAAGATTTATGCTTCAGGTAAATTTTATTAGATCCAATAAAGAACGCATTGCCAAAGGACTACAAACTCGGAACTATCCCGAAGATGACTTGAAAATTATCGATCAAATTATTGAAAAAGACGACATCCGGAAGGAAACTCAGGGAGAACTTGACGAGTTGAAAGCTATTAGTAATAAATTGTCTAAGGAGATTGGTGGACTCTACAAAGAAGGGAAACGCGAAGAAGCGGATGCAAAAAAAGAAATAGTAAGCCAGTCTAAAGATAAGATCAAAGCACTCGAAGAAAAAATGAATACGGCTAAAGCTGAGCTTGAAGAATTGCTTCTTAGCTTGCCTAATGTTCCTCACCCTTCGGTCCCTCCCGGTAACTCTGATGAAGATAATGAGGTGTTCAAAAATTGGGAAAATCCTCTTCCTGAATTACCTGAAAACGCTCTTCCCCATTGGGAGCTGGCAAAAAAATACAACATATTTGATCTGGAACTGGGAACAAAAATCACGGGCTCGGGTTTCCCGCTTTTCAGAGGGCAAGGGGCTAAATTACAGCGCGCTCTGATTAATTTCTTTCTCGATGAAGCTCATAAGGCTGGATTTGAAGAAATTATTCCGCCTCTTATGGTTAACGAAGATACCGCCAGAGGAACCGGGCAGTTGCCGGACAAGGAAGGGCAAATGTACTACATCAACGAAGATAACTTCTATCTCATCCCTACAGCAGAAGTACCCATAACTAACATTTACAGAAATGTTATCCTTGATGAAAAGGAATTCCCTATCAAACTTACAGGCCACACTCCTTGTTTTAGAAGAGAAGCGGGGTCTTATGGTGCCCACGTGAGAGGACTGAACCGGGTTCATCAATTCGATAAAGTGGAAATTGTGCAAATCGAACACCCTGATCGTTCCTATGATACGCTTGAAGAGATGCTCAGACACGTTGAGGGCCTTTTGGCAAAGCTGGAGCTTCCCTACAGAATTTTACGCCTTTGCGGTGGAGACCTGGGCTTCACTTCTGCACTGACTTTCGACTTTGAAGTGTATTCTGCCGCTCAAAAGCGATGGTTGGAAGTGAGTTCTGTTTCCAACTTCGAAACTTATCAAAGTAATCGAATGAAATTACGCTATCGAGACTCTAAAGGTAAAACTCAACTCGCACATACACTCAATGGCAGTGCACTCGCACTCGCTCGTATCGTAGCGGCCTTATTAGAAAATAATCAAACAGATGACGGGATAAAAATTCCTGACGCTCTTCAATCTTATACTCGTTTCGACAAAATCGCTTAATACATTTACAAAAACAGGAACCTTTTTGTTGAAAAACTTATTTTTCTTTTTGAGTAAAAGTTTTTTCAATATAGAGCTGCTCAGGAAGAAGCCCGCTGAGCTCGTTAAGGAATTTTTTATCGGAAGGATGGCGGCATTCCGGTAAAAGGTTATTTCGCCGGGAGCAACGTGCTACTTTTAGAGCAGCCTCAGAATAATTTAATAAGAGTAATGGGAGAATATTATATTTATTTCGCTATCGGTGGTTTGCTTTCGTTGGTAGGAATGTTCGTAAGCAATCGATTAAAAGCTAAATTTAAAAAATACAGCCAGTATGGTTTGAGAAGTGGAATGAGTGGCGCTGAAGTAGCTGAAAGTATGCTGCGCCACTATCGAATCTACGATGTTAAAATCGTTCAGGGACAAGGGATGCTAACAGATCATTACAATCCGTCAACCAAAGTGGTTAGCCTGAGTCCTCCTGTTTATCAGGGGCGTAATGTAGCCGCTGCTGCAGTTGCAGCCCACGAATGTGGTCACGCTGTTCAACATGCTAATGCTTATAGCTTTCTTCAAATGCGCTCAGCTTTGGTTCCGGTGGTTAATGTGGCGGCTATGGCACAACAGTGGCTTTTATTGGCAGCTTTCTTGATGCTTAATTCTATGCCACAACTGATGTTACTCACCATAATTGCTTTCGCAATTACAACCTTATTTAGCTTTATTACCTTGCCCGTTGAGTTTGATGCCAGCAGAAGAGCCTTGGCGTGGTTGGATTCCACCGGCGTTGCGCAGGGTCGCGAATATGATGGGGCCAAAGATGCTTTATGGTGGGCAGCTATGACTTATGTTTCAGCAGCTCTTTCAGCTCTTGTAATGCTTTTGTATCTTGTGCTTCGGTATGCAAGCAATGACTAAGAAAACTAAGGAATAAAGATTAAGGGTGAAAGGTTAAACATGAGTCATTCCGAATTTTCGGAATGACTCATGTTTAAACCTCCCTCTTTCCTCTTCATTTTTGTTTTATATTTAAATTTTTAAAACTCTTGAGATATGCAACAGCAACAAGAAATTGATGATACTATGGCCAAAGGCAAAAAAGGTATGAATGATGCTATAGATCATTTTGTTGGCGAGTTAAGTAATATTCGTACAGGAAAAGCTTCGCCAGCTATGCTTAATAGCATTATGGTTGAATATTATGGCTCACCAACGCCACTTAATCAAGTGGCTAATGTCGGATCACCAGATGCCCGAACAATTACCGTTCAGCCCTGGGAAAAAACAATGTTTGGCCCAATTGAAAAAGCGATCATCTCTTCTAACTTGGGCTTTAATCCTCAAAATGATGGTGAAAAAATCATTATCAATATCCCACCACTTACTGAGGAAACCCGTAAAAGACTGGTAAAGCAGGCTAAGGAAAAAGGAGAAGATGCCAAAGTGAGTATCCGTAATGTCCGTAAAACCATGATGGACTCCATTAAAAAGGCTGTGAAGAATGGATATCCTGAAGACTTGGGCAAGAAAACAGAGGGCGAGGTCCAGAATATGGTTGATCAATACAATAAAAAAGTGGATTCTCTACTGGAAGTTAAAGAAAAAGATATTCTTAAGGTATAGTTATTCTATTCAAATTAGTCTTTCGTTTTCGGCAAAAAAAAAGCCGGACTGCATTTGCAGTCCGGCTTTTTTTTTGCCGAAAACGAAAGATTACAAAATGACCCAGCGATTCTCGCTATTCCTTTGAGAGGGAGGCCGAAAGGGCTGTTTTGCGAAGCAAAACAGCCCTTTCGGCCTCCCTCAAAAGAAAATATCGCCGCGAAGTGGCGTAAATTTGGCTTTGGATTTCCAAAACGAGAATTGCCGAAAATGACCTATGTATATTTGAACATATAAACAATTATTCATAAATTGTGCTCAAAGCAGAATATATCTTACAAATATAAACCAACCTCTTTATGAAGATTGAACAAATATATACCGGATGTTTGGCGCAAGGGGCATATTACATTGAAAGTGATGGCGAAGCCGCTATTATTGATCCACTACGCGAAACGAAACCTTACATAGAAAGGGCAGAAGCCAATGGCGATAATGTGAAGTACATCTTTGAAACGCATTTTCACGCGGATTTTGTATCTGGGCACCTTGATCTCGCTCAAAAAACGGGGGCGCATATCGTTTATGGCCCGCAGGCCAGTACTACCTACCAGAAATATGAGGCTAAAGATGGTGAAGAATTTGAACTGGGCAAAGTGAAAATTCGCGTCCTCCATACTCCTGGTCACACCTTCGAAAGTACCACCTACCTGCTTATTGACGAAAATGGGAAAGAACATGCAATTTTTACCGGAGATACGCTTTTTATAGGAGATGTAGGTCGACCAGACCTTGCTCAGAAGCAGGGTAGCGTTACCAAAGAAGACCTTGCAGGTATGTTGTACGATAGCCTGCGTACAAAAATCATGACACTTCCCGATGATGTTATTGTGTATCCTGCTCACGGGGCTGGCTCTGCATGTGGAAAAAATATGAGCAAGGAAACCTGGGACACACTTGGACATCAGAAAGAAACTAACTATGCGCTCCGCGCAAATATGACTAAGGAAGAATTCATTAAAGAGGTGACCGAAGGATTGCTTCCTCCGCCTCAATATTTTTCCAAAAATGCTAAGCTCAACCGCACAGGGTACGACAATATAGATGCCGTGATGGAACGCGGAGCTAAAGCGCTTAATCCAAGCGACTTTGAAGCTCTTGCAAATGCTGAAGGTGCTTTAATTCTGGATGTTAGAGATAAAGAAACTTTTGTTAATGGTTTTATTCCCAATTCTATATTTATTGGCCTTGACGGTAGCTTTGCTCCTTGGGTTGGGGCTCTAATCCCTGATTTGATGCAACCTATTCTTATTGTTGCACCCGAAGGTAAAGAAGAAGAAACGGTGATGCGCCTTGCCAGAGTAGGTTATGATAATGCAATCGGTTATTTACAAGGAGGTTTTGATGCATGGAAAGCTGCTGGCCGGGAAATCGATACTATCGAAACCATTGACCTTTCTACTTTTAAAGACCGCCTTCAGAACAATGGGCATGCAGGCATCCTGGATGTTCGCAAGCCTGGTGAATGGAGTAGTGAACACATCGATGGTGCACAACATTTTCCCCTGGATTGGATCAACGATAATATGGATGATGTATCTCGCGACCAGTCTTATTATATGCACTGCCGGAGTGGTTACCGTTCAACGGTTGCGGCATCTATTCTAAAAGCCCGTGGTTTTGAAAATCTGGTAAATGTTCATGCAAAATTCGATGAATTTGCAAATGCCGGAATTACTACTACCGGTCAAGGTTGTAGTAGTCTTAAGTAGGTCAAAGGCATGAAAAAAGACGCATTAGCGGCAGTTAAATTAGCCTGTAAGGCGCAAGCCACGGGCTCCAAAACCACGCTAGCAGCGACATAAACCGGCCTGTGGCGCAAGCCACAGGGACATAATTATAAGAAATGGATATTTCCAGGTACATACCTGCAATAGATTGGTTAAAAAACTACAGCGGCAAAATGCTCGCCGGAGATCTTCAGGCGGGCATTACTGTAGGCGTAATGCTGGTGCCACAGGGGATGGCCTATGCTTTATTAGCTGGATTACCTCCTATCTATGGGCTTTACGCGGGTATTATTCCACCGATTATTTACGCTTTCTTTGGTACCTCAAGGCAACTATCTGTAGGGCCAACAGCCTTGGCATCACTTTTAGTAGTCGCAGGTTTGTCAGAAGTTGTATCTCCTGATAACGTTGATCTTTACTTTGCGATGGCTGTAACCACTGCCCTCCTTGCGGGTATCATTCAAATGTTGTTAGGCCTTTTTCGACTGGGTTTCTTGGTTAATTTCCTGTCTCATCCGGTACTAATTGGTTTTACTTCTGCCGCTGCCGTAATTATCGGGCTTAGTCAATTAAGTAATGTATTGGGGATAAACATTCCCCGAAGTAATTATATACAAGATATTTTGTATCATGCTTACTTGAATATTACCGAAACCAACTGGCCCACCCTGCTGCTTTCTCTATCTGGTATTGCTTTAATTTATGGATTGAAAAGGTACAATCGTTCAATTCCGGGAGCTTTAATATCCGTGGTGCTAGGCACCTTAATAGTTTGGGGTTTTAATTTAAGAGATCAGGGGGTAGGTATTGTAGGCAATGTTCCTGAAGGTTTGCCTGTATTTGAGCTTCCAAGTTTGGGGTTGAGAGATACACAACAATTATTTTCACTTTCTGTAACGATTGCAATTATTAGCTTTATTGAGTCTTTGGCTATTGGAACAGCCATTGGAAAAAAAAGCAAGGATTCCAAAATATTTCCAAACCAGGAATTGCTGGCATTGGGGTTTTCGAAGATTGTAGGAGCCTTCTTCCAAGCCTTTCCAACGACGGGAAGTTTTACGCGTTCAGCTGTAAACCATGAAGCAGGGGCAAAAACGGGGATATCCTCAATTATTATGGCCTTGGTACTTTCATTAACGCTATTGTTTCTAACTCCCCTGTTTTATTATCTTCCTAAGGGAATTCTGGCATCAATTATCGTAGCAGCCACTTTTAGCTTGATAAATTTTAAGGAGGCCAAGTATCTCTGGAAAATACATAGGCCCGATTTTTATTTATTTCTCATAACTTTTCTCTCTACTCTGATGCTCGGCATCCAGCAAGGAATTTTAATGGGAGTCGTGTTGTCTATTGTATCTATGATCTACAGAACCTCTAAACCTCATGTAGCGATGCTTGGAAGATTACCCGAGACCAAGCACTTTCGGAATATTTCCCGTTTCCCGGATGCCCTCCAAAATGAAAGGGTTATCATCCTTCGGTTTGATGCTCAGCTTTTCTTTGGGAATGCCAATTATTTCAAGGAAACCATAGAAAACTTTCTAGCTAAAAAAGCGGAAACCACTGATGTGCTCGTATTGGATGCTTCCAGTATGTACGATATCGATTCAAGTGGCGCTCATGCGCTTAGTGAGGCTATTGATTATGTACGCACAAAAGATACCGCTTTTTGCATTGCAGGATGTATTGGGCCAGTAAGAGATTTTTTAAAAAACTCAGGATTGTGGGACAAAATCGGGGACGCACATCACTTCATGGATGTCCATGATGCAATGGAATTTTTTAATAATAAAAAACTTAACTGATATTAAAAATATGATGATGTATGAAATACGGATTTATAATTGATAATCGAAAATGCATCGGCTGCCACGCTTGTACAACAGCTTGTAAGTCGGAGCATGCCGTTCCTGTCGGGGTTAACAGGACCTGGGTAAAACAGGTGGAAAAGGGAGAGTTCCCGCATACTCGCCGCTTGTTTTCCGTAATGAGATGTAATCATTGTACAGATGCCCCTTGCGTTGAGATTTGTCCGGTAGAGGCACTTCATTACCGCCCGGATGGAATTGTTGATTTTGATAAAGATCGCTGTATAGGCTGTAAATCTTGTATGCAAGCTTGCCCTTATGATGCTTTATATATTGATCCGGAGAATCATACCGCCGCTAAATGTAATTACTGTGCACACCGGGTCGATATAGGGCTGGAACCTGCCTGTGTAAATGTTTGCCCTGAACATGCAATTATTTCAGGGGATATGGAAGATCCCGATTCTGAGATATCTCAACTACTAGGGCGGGAACAAGTAAGTGTTCGTAAAGCAGCTAAAGGGACTCAGCCCAATTTATTTTATATCAATGGGGATGAAGCTTCATTGAATCCGCTTTCTACAGAGAAATCGGATGCTTATTTCTGGAACTCTCAAGCTTTAGGAGTAGGCCATTATGCCAAAGCTGCTGAAAAACTGGCTTACTCGAATGGAGATGCCATTCAAACGCTCCTTGAAGCCAACGGTGGGCATGCATCAGCTGGGGAGGTAGCTAAAAACGGTACGGCCAAGTCCATTGATCTTATGCTGGGCAAACCTCGACGGGTATATGATGCTCCGGATAAAGGGATTTTATGGGGCTGGGAAGTCTCCTCTTATGTCGTAACTAAAGCAATCGCTGCCGGAGCCGTTCTAACGCCTCTTGTCGCTAAAGCATTTGGCTTCGCTGCCTTGAGCGAAGCGACCCAGTGGTGGATGGTAGGCCTGGGTTTAATTTTCCTAACATTAACAGGCATTTTATTGATCAAAGATCTCGATCGACCAGATCGCTTCTTGTATGTATTGCTTCGCCCTCAATGGAATTCCTGGCTAGTGAAGGGAGGATACACCATTACTGCATACGGGGGCTTATTGACTTTATTTGGCGTTTCCCTCTGGTTTGGTTGGCAAAAACTTGGAGATATTACACTTTGGGTTACTGGAGTCGTTGCGGTTATTACGGCTATTTATACAGCATTCTTGTTTGCTCAAGCTAAAGGAAGAGACTTCTGGCAAAGTCCAACTTTAAGCATCCATATGTTGGTACATAGTTTTATGGCTGGTGCTGGAGCTTTTGCGGTTATTGCTGCGCTTTCCAACGAATCTGCTGATTGGCTCAACTTACTAAATATCGTTATGATGGTGGGGATTGGAGTGAATCTATTTACTATTCTTCTTGAAATGACTACTACTCACCCTACGGAAGATGCCAAAAAAGTAGTGCACATGATTCTTAGTGGCCGTTATCGCGGGCTATTCTGGGGCGGTGTAATTGTGTTTGGAAATATTCTCCCGTTAATTTTCTTAATTGCCGGTGGGGCTAATCCTGTGATTAGTGCTCTTGCAGGTATTATACTAATTGTAGGGATTTATTTTACTGAAAAGATCTGGGTTGAAGCACCTCAGCGCATTCCACTAAGCTAAGGCTTATTGGGAATGAGGAAGCGCCGCGTACATGTTGGTATTTTGCCATCAAAGTGGTTCTTTGACATAAATTGTGATAAAATCCACCCAATTTGTCAAAGAAGGACCAAAGTTAATTCTTTTGATCTTTAGCTAATAGTAGTTGACTGTTCGTGTTCGTTCGCCCCAATACAGGCTGACTGCCAACATTCGATAGCTAATAGCTGAAGAATTTCAATATTTTAAAATGTAGACAATGACACGCAATAATAAACCTACCTTAATAGAGCGCATCGCTGAGTCCTTGCGTATTATTCCAAAGCTATCCGAAAATCGGGAGCCAACTGATTTGGACCGCCTAACTGAGCCTGGCGACCTGACTAAATTCCCGCCCCCCGAAAAATGGGATGACTGGGTGGAGTACGAAGCCAAAGCCTGGCCGAGAAAAGAAAAAAAGCATTACAGTATTGTTCCGACTACCTGTTTTAACTGTGAATCTGCTTGTGGTTTAACCGCTTATATCGATAAAGAAACCAACGAAATTCGTAAGTTCGAAGGCAATCCTTACCATCCAGGCAGCCGGGGTAGAAACTGTGCCAAGGGGCCTGCAACTATTAATCAAATTACGGATCCGGATCGCATCCTCTACCCATTGAAACGAGTTGGTGAACGTGGAGAAGGCAAATGGGAGCGTGTAAGCTGGGATGAAGTGCTCGATGATATCGCTGGTCGCATAAGAAAAGCCCTTCAGGAAGGAAGAAACAATGAAGTAGCTTATCACGTTGGCCGCCCCGGGCATGAGGGATATGCTAACCGTGTCCTGCAGGGGTGGGGAGTAGATGGCCATAATAGCCATACTAATATCTGCTCTTCTGGAGCTCGTTTTGGTTATAATATCTGGTACGGATACGACCGTCCGTCTCCGGATCATGCTAATGCAAAATTCATTTTGCTGATCAGCGCTCACCTGGAGAGTGGTCACTACTTTAATCCGCATGCTCAACGGATTATTGAGGGTAAAATGAAAGGAGCCAAACTGGCGACAATGGACCCGCGTTTGTCCAATACTGCCAGTATGTCAGACTATTGGATGCCGACCTACCCTGGTTCGGAGGCCGCTGTAATGTTGGCTATGGCTAAGGTAATTCTGGATGAAGGACTTTACAACAGGCCATTCATGGAAAATTGGGTGAATTGGGAAGAGTATCTTGAAAAATGTCATCCGGAAGCTGAAGTTTCCTTCGAAAATTTTATTGAAAAGATAAGGGAAGAGTACAAGGAGTATACGCCAGAATTTGCGGAAAAAGAAAGTGGTGTAAAAGCTGAAATGATCGTTGATGTAGCCCGCCAAATTGGAGAAGCAGGTGAACGCTTTGCTACCCACAACTGGCGTAGTGCTGCCAGTGGTAACCTGGGGGGGTGGTGTGTTTCACGATGCTTACACTTTTTAAATGTATTGACCGGAAGCGTAGGGGCTAAAGGAGGTACTTCACCTAACAGTTGGAATAAATTCAATCCTAAGTTCTTTGATGTTCCTCCGGCTCAAAAATTCTGGAATGAGTTGCATTTCCCGAATGAATATCCATTGGCCTTTTTCGAAATGAGCTTCCTCTTGCCGCATTTCCTCAAAGAAGGCCGCGGAAAAATGGATGTTTATTTCACTCGTGTTTTCAATCCAGTCTGGACCTATCCCGATGGTTTCTCCTGGATGGAAGCGCTTTCAGACGAAAATATGGTTGGCCTTCATATTGCGCTGACCCCTACATGGAATGAAACGGCCTTCTTCGCGGACTATGTCCTTCCTATGGGCCACTCTGCCGAAAGACACGATCTTAATAGTTATGCTACACACTCGGGTACCTGGGTTGCTTTCCGTCAACCTGTACTGCGCGAAGCTGCTCGAAAAGCAGGTAAGGATGTGACGTTTACCTACGAAGTGAACCCCGGTGAAGTATGGGAGGAAGATGAATTCTGGATTGAACTTTCCTGGCGCATTGATCCGGACGGAAGCCTTGGCGTGCGCAAACACTTCCTTTCTCCTTATCGCGAGGGCGAAAAAATCAATATCGACGAGTATTATCAGTTTATTTTTGAAAATACCAAAGGATTGCCGGAAGCCGCTAAAAAAGAAGGACTTACCGAATTGCAGTACATGCGCAAATACGGAGCTTTTGAAGTGGAAAAACACGGTTACAAAAAACACGAAAACCACTTGAGTGAAGAGCAGTTAAAAGGAAGTACCGTAGATCCTAAAACAAAGGTCATTTCCAAAGGTGGTAAACAGATCGGCGTCATGGTAAATGATATTCCTATGACCGGCTTTCCTACGCCAAGTCGGAAAAACGAGTTCTACTCGCAGACTATGGTGGATTGGAAATGGCCCGAATATGCTACGCCGACTTACATTAAAAGCCATATCCATCCGGAAAATTTGAAGAAAGAAGAAAATGAGTATTGTCTGGTCCCTACTTTTCGTTTGCCTACCTTGATCCACTCGCGTTCTGGTAATGCTAAGTGGCTCACAGAAATCTCTAACCGGAATCCTATCTGGATGCACAATTCCGATGCGAAAGCCTTTGGCTTAAAGACAGGTGACCTTGTTCGAATTACTACGGATATTGGATACTTTGTGGATAAAGTTTGGGCCACCGAAGCGATGAAGCCTGGCGTCATTGCCTGCTCACACCACCTTGGTCGCTGGCGTCGCCCTCAGGATAAGGGAAATCGCTGGGCTACTAATACGGTTTCGATCCAAAATGATGGAAAAGGCGGCTGGAAAATGAGTACAGTTTCCGGCATTCGTCCTTTTAAAAGTGATGATCCGGATAGCTCCCGTGTTTTCTGGAGTGATGGTGGGGTCCACCAGAATATTACCCATGCTGTACACCCCGATCCAATTAGTGGTATGCACTGCTGGCATCAAAGGGTACGCATTGAAAAAGCACGCCCCGAGGATAAGTATGGGGATATTTTCGTAGATACAAACAAGTCATTTGAAGTGTATAAAGAATGGCTGGCAATGACACGCCCCGCTCCCGGGCCAGATGGTTTGCGCAGACCTCTGTGGTTTAAGCGGCCATTGAAACCAGTGAAGGAGTTGTATTATTTGGACAAGGAGTAGGAGTGTAAGATGAATCATCCCTTAACTTTAAGGAACTTCATGTTGTCTCAATAGTTAATGATAGGTGCTGTAAATCAGTGTTTTAGGACCGGCCTTATTCAATTTAGCTTTTTGTCCCGAATCAAGTTCGGGACAAAAAGCGTTAAGAATTGAATACAGCCTTGATTTTTTGCTACTTTTTTATCAAGAAAAAAGTAGATAAAAGACTAATTAACAGTTAAATGTAAAGGTTTTTACGAACATGAGTCATCCCGAATTTTCGGGATGACTCATGTTTTTTATTTACAGCTCCTTCACAAAAGGCTGCCTGTAAAGCCGCTTCCCCGTAGCTGCTTTAATCGCATTAGCTACAGCTCCACCTGCCGGCGGAAGCCCAGGCTCCCCGAGGCCTGTCGGCCGTTCGGTACTGGGAACAAAATGCACCTCCACCTGAGGCGTTTCCTGCATGCGAATGAGGCGGTATACCCCAAAATTATCCCCTTGTGGCTTGCCTTTGACGAAACTGAGATCGCCATACATGGCATGACCAATGCCATCGAGTACGCCCCCCTGGATCTGGTTAATGCCTCCGGTCGGATTGATGAGAATACCGCAATCTACTGCTACAATAACTTTGGTGACGACAGGCTTACTATCTTTCATCACTACCTCAGCTATTTCGGCTACATGGGTATTATGACTATAGTAAGCTGAAAATCCTTGATGAGTACCTTTAGCAGGGTTGCCCCAATTTCCTTTTTCTACCACCAGCTTAATTGTGTCAATCATGCGCTGGGGACTGTATTCGATCTTATCGTCGAGGTGTTCCTTGGCATTTTCCAATAAACGCAAGCGCAGCTCCACCGGGTCTATGTTGAGTTCTTCGGAGAGCTCATCGAAGAATGTTTGCTCGGCAAAGCCCAGGAAGTTCGTATAAGGTGCGCGCCAGGCTCCGGTAGTGATATCGCTTTGGTAATTGGCACTGCTCACTCGCAGGTTTTGAATGGCTGCTGCCGGAAAAAAGTTAGGGATCAAGCCATACATATTGCTGTTGATACTGGCTTCTTTAAGGTGATACCCTGTGATCTTTCCGTCTTTTATGCTCGCCGCGAGTCTGTATTTTATAGCAGGCCGGTAAATTCCGGCAGCCATATCATCTTCTCTGGTATAGAGCACCTGAACCGGAAGGCCTGTTTTATCTGATACTTCTGCCGCTTCAAGGGCGAAATCGCCATATAAGCGGCGGCCAAAACCACCCCCCTGGCGGGTCATTTGGATCCGGATTTCAGCAACATCGCGACTGAGCAGTTCGGCAATACGCCCGGCGGTTCTTTCCGGCGTTTGAATTGGGCCTGCCATATCGACTTGTTTCTCAGTAACATGAGCGAAGAAGTTCATGGGCTCCATGCAGTTATGTGGCAGAAAGGGAGAATGATAGGTGCGTTCAATGACTTTGTCGGCCTCAGCAAAGGCTTTCTCAACATCGCCATCATCACGGCGAATATCCATTTCATTGCCATCGAGCAAGTCCGTTAAGATCTTTTCGTGATCGCTGCTGCTTTCCAGTTCTTTGTTGCTGCTCCACTCCGCTTGTAGCGCTTTTTTACCTTTAAAGGCAGCCCAGGTATTCTTGGCGATTACCGCTATTTTGTCACCAAACTGAACTACATCACTCACGCCATTCACTGCTCTGGCTGCAGTATCGTCAAAGCTTTTTAATGTTTGCCCGAATGCTGGAGGCCTTAAAACGGCGGCATAAGCCATTCCTTCGCGTTTATAATCAAAACCAAAAAGCGGCTGGCCAGTGATGATCTTATCTATATCTACGTTGAGCCTGCTCGTACCAATGATATGGTAGTCCTTAGGATCTTTTAGTTTCACATTGTCGGGTATAGGCAATGCTGCTGCTTCGTTTACCACTTCCCCATAGAAAAGTTGTTCACCTTTTGCATTCGTAATCACGCCTTTACTTGCCTTACAGGTACCGGGGGATACCTGCCACTTTGATGCTGCAGCATTAATCAGCATTTGCCTGGCTGTTGCGCCGGTTTCTCTGAGAGCATCCCATCCATAACGGATGCTTTGGCTGCCGCCGGCTACCTGGCGATCGAAATCTTTGGTGTTTAGCTCGCCCTGTTCTACCAATACTTTATCCCAATCCACGTCCAGTTCTTCGGCAATGATCATGGGCATAGCTGTTTTTACACCCTGACCGATTTCCGGGTTGGGCGAGATAATGGTTACAAAGCCATTTTCAGCAATTTTAATGAAGGCGTTGAAGTCCTTGAAATTCAGTTTTGAAATATCAATCGGGGCTTCTGCGGTTGGATTACAGGCGTTAAATAAATTAAAACCAATTAGAAGTCCTCCTGTGGTTAAAGTGCTTGCACGCAGGAAGTGACGTCTGCTTATTGTACTGGGTTTGATTGATTGCATAGTGATTATTTTTAGTTCTTTGACATAAATTGTGGAAAATGGAACTTCAAAATGATAAGCCTTGAATGCCCTTGTGGCTGAAAGGCTTATCATTTTGAAGTTCCACACAATTTGTCAGAGAACGTTATTTTTTAGCAGCTAAGGCTACAGCTTCTTCAATGCGGTTGTAAGCGGCGCACCGGCAAAGGTTCCCGTGCATAGCAGCTCTGATTTCTTCGTGGGTCGGCTCAGGGTTCTGTTTCAAAAAAGCTGCTGCGGTCATGATTTGACCGGCCTGGCAGTAGCCACACTGAGGCACATCTACTTCTTTCCAGGCTTGTTGAACCGGATGATCTCCATTTTCAGATAATCCTTCGATAGTGGTAATTTCTCCACTGGCTGCCATTGCTACATTGACGACACAGCTTCGCATCGCCTGTCCATTTATGTGCACGGTACAAGTTCCGCAAAGGGCGATGCCACAGCTGTATTTAGTGCCTAAAAGGTGGAGTTCGTCGCGCAATACCCACAGTAAAGGAGTATCTGCATCAACATCTACCGTTTTTGTTTCGCCATTTACTTTTAGTGAAAATTGAGCCATAGTGATATTTTTTGAAAGATAGGAGGCAATTTGAAAATCGCAAAGGTTTTTAAGTAGCAGTCAGGCAAATATATAAAAAAAATATTCTAAAAACTGCAAAGAGCTGATATCCAAAAATTAATATTTACAGCTATTGTCTTACTCCGAATCTTTGCCTATTATTATCCATGAAAAGTAAAATATATTCACATGAA
This sequence comes from uncultured Saprospiraceae bacterium, assembly GCA_964537285.1. Lineage (GTDB taxonomy): Bacteria > Bacteroidota > Bacteroidia > Chitinophagales > Saprospiraceae > CAZHZT01. The sequence continues at coordinate 33,056 of CAZHZT010000002.1, forward strand.
AACTCATCGTCGATCCTTTCTCCGTCGTTTGGCGCAGGCTACTGCCGCAATGACATTAACCCCGCTGGCTATTTCCGCAGATCCATTATTACATACAGCCCTTAAGCGCACGGCTCACCTAAGTCCGCAAGAGTGTGCAATGGACGAGGACTTCTGGTACCTTATCCGACAAGCCTACACGGTGTCGCCAAATATTATTAATTTAAATAATGGAGGAGTAAGTCCTCAACCTAAAGTGGTTCAGGAAGCGGTTGAGCACTACAATCGCCTTAGCAATGAAACTCCTTCTTATTACATGTGGAGAATCTTGGATCAGGGTAAAGAACCTCTTCGGCAAAGACTGGCGCTTCTGGCTGGATGCGAAGCCGGAGAACTGGCCATTAACCGTAATGCTTCAGAAGCTCTGGAAACTGTTATTTTCGGGCTTCGACTCAAAGCAGGCGACGAGGTGGTACTTTCCAAACAGGATTACCCCAATATGATCAATGCCTGGAAACAACGAGAACATCGGGATGGCATCGTTTTGAAATGGGTTTCAATGGATTTTCCTTTTGAGGATGATAACTATGCTGTGGAAACTTATGCAAATGCCTTTACAAATAAGACCAAAGTTGTCCATATTACACATATGATTAATTGGAACGGTCAGTTGCTCCCTGCTGCTCGAATTGCTGAAGAAGCTAAAAAAAGGAATATAGAGGTTTTAGTGGATGGAGCTCACTCTTTTGCGCATATTGATTATAAAATCCCAGACTTAAAATGTGATTACTTTGGCACCAGCCTGCACAAATGGCTTTGCGCACCTTTTGGGAGCGGTCTGCTATATGTGAAGAAGGATAAGATTCGCAACTTGTATCCACTTTTTGGTGCCGGTGATCCTGAAAGTGAAGATATTTCCAAGTTTGAGCATCTGGGAACGCGCTCTTTTGCCATTGAACAAGCTATTGGGCATGCCATCAATTTTCATGAAATGATCGGAGGAAAACGCAAGCAAGAACGTTTGTTTTTTTTAAAAAAATACTGGACGGAAAAAGTGAAAAACTTACCGGGGATATATTTTCAAGGCTCTCGTTCTCCTGATCGCAGCGGAGCTATTTGCCTGGTTGGGTTTCAAGATAAAGAACATTCAGCAATCAATCAATTCCTCTTTAAAGAGTTTAAAATCCATGCTGTTGGTATTAAGTGGGAGGATTTTAAGGGGGTTAGGATAACGCCCAATGTATATACTTTAACTAGCAAACTGGATCGACTGGTAGATGCATTCCGCCAATTTGTTAAAGAAGGATGAAAAAAGTTTGGTGTAATTCTGAACTTTTTCTAACTTTCCAGACTTGATCCCTGTTGTATGCTTTGTATTTTTGGATCAGGATGATTTCATTCTGATCCGTATTTCTCAACGGTGGGTTCAAGTTTTTATAAAAGAAGGAGAAATTTTAATGGAATAATTTCTTTTTTTCTCTGGCGTTCAATGGGAACGACGATCCAACAAGCAGTAAATTCGGCTGGGCTCGCTCCAAAAGGTTTACATTAATAGAAATTTTTTATATCTTACTTAGTGTAATGGCAGAAAAAAATGAACTAGAAAAGTATTATGATAAGGTTTTTGAGGAAGAACTCTTTCCTCATGCAGATTCATTATATACTTTTGCATACCACTTGACGTACAACGACGATGATGCGAATGACCTCGTTCAGGAAACTTATTTGAAAGCTTATCGGTTTATACAAAAGTATGATCAGGGAACGAATGCGAAGGCTTGGTTGTTTAAGATACTAAAGAATGCTTTCATCAACGAGTATAGAAAGAAAAGCAAGAAACCAACAACCGTTGATTACGAGGAGATTGCAAGCTTTCACGATGAGGAAGATACGAATTACTCGAGTTATCTTGACCTGAGAGAGGAAATTTTTCAACATATGATGGGGGATGAAGTTACAAATTCAATCAACTCGCTTCCCGTCGATTTCAGAACGGTAATTTTACTTTGTGACGTTGAGGGCTTTAAGTATGAAGAGATCGCAAAAATAGTAGATATCCCAATAGGAACCGTTCGTTCACGATTGCACAGAGCAAGGCAAATGCTCAAAGAAAAACTTGCAAACTATGCCAAGTCGCTTGGCTACGAAGATAAAAAAAACTAAATTTTAAGAATAAATGGGTGGGCAACTTTAAGTTTAGCTTATTATTGGCAAACTATTTATTCCCCGGATGACCTTTTACAAAAGAGAAGCCGGTTTCTTAAGATTATTTTACTAAACTAATATCTGGCATTGCCACAAGATTTCGAATACAAAGTGAATCTACATACTAAAAATAGTGTTGCTCCAATCACTTTGTGTCAATGAAACGCGTCATTGGTTTACCAAATAGTTCGTTTCGTTTATCTACAGGCCGTCAGATAGCAAAATCCTTAAACAATGGGTAACAGTCAAAACAACAGCTACCAGGAACTCGTCAGAAAAGTCACCATGTACTTGGATAATGAGCTCAATAGTGAAGCCGAAAGAGACCTACTCAAAGAAATTCAACAAAATCCCGCGTACTTCGAGTTATTAAAACAAGAAAAATCTTTTAAAGAGTTTATTAAGTCCAGAGTCTATCGCCGCAAAGTTTCTCCTGCCCTCATCCAATCCATAAAAGAAAAAATACGCGTCGCTCCTCCTTTATAATCGCGTAATAATTTCAATTAAAAAGGCTGATATTAACAAAAAGAGACCTAATTCCTATCTTCTCTTTTAATTACAATTAATTTTAGTTCTTTGACATAAGTAGTTCACGGAAATAGACTATATAAATAACCTTTGCCCGCTGTAGAAGCATTTTTCGTTTGGAGATCGACACTTTTTTGGGATTTTTCGAAGAAAAATCCCAAAAAAGTGTCGATCTCCAACTCAAAAACCTTCCTGCCAAGGGCATCGATAGTTTATACAGTTTAATTCCGTGAACTACTTAAATTGTGAAAAAATGGAACTTCAAAATGATAATCCTTTCAGCCACAAGAGCATTCAAGGCTTATCATTTTGAAGTTCCACACAATTTGTCAAAGAACGTTAATTTCTTTACCCCAACTATCCAATAAGATTACCTAAGGAGATTGTCTAACAGCAGTACGTAGCTCTTGGCTAGTGAAATCTATGTGCCAAGAGCTACGTACTATTATTAGATAATGCCAATTGCGATCCGTTAAATGAGGCTAAATCATCGGTAATTTGTTTCAAAACGTCGCCTATCGGCTGCGTTTTTCACAAATTCCTCCTTATTTACCCTCATTCAGCGCAAATTGGAGTAGGTAATCTCCTTCAATACTCTTCTTTTTACTGACAATTTGTCCTGTATTAATCTATGGCAAAAAAATTGAAGCAATTCCTTCGAAAAAACTGGAATAAAATGAGCAAAAAGGAAAAACTCAACGAAACGATTGATCCTCAAGTTGAAGAAAAGGAAACTTTGGAAAATACTACCGAAGGAGAAAATGCTGAATCTTTAGATAATGAAGATCAAAATAACGCAAACACCTCCGGGCAAAGCCCCTCAGAGGAAGGTCAATCCAATGAGAAAAACCTTGAAGGAGAATTGAAGGAAATGAAAGAAAAATATTTAAGGCTCTATGCCGACTTCGAGAATCACCGCAAAAGGGTGATCAAAGAACGCCTGGAACTTATAAAAACAGCTTCTAGAGACACATTGTCAGCATTGCTGCCTGTTTTAGACGATTTTGACAGGGCCAAAAAAAGTGCTGATGATGAAAATTCTCCCGAATCTTTTAGCGATGGCGTAAAGCTGGTTTATCAAAAGCTTTATGGCATCCTTAAAGAAAAAGGCCTTAAACAAATGGATTCTACCGGCAGTAAGTTCGACCCTGAACTACATGAAGCGGTAACTGAAATTCCTGCTCCCTCGGATGAGCAGAAAGGAGTAATCATCGATACTATCGAAAAGGGATATTTTTTAAATGATAAAATTATCAGGCACGCTAAAGTGGTGGTTGGTAAATAAGCACTCTCAAATTGCACCAATTCAAAGATTGACATGGCAAGAGATTACTACGATATTCTTGGTGTCCAGAGAGATGCTGACAAGAATAGCATAAAAAAAGCCTACAAGCGTATCGCGATGAAGTATCATCCCGATCGAAACCCTGATAGCAAAGAGGCTGAAGATAAATTTAAAGAAGCTGCTGAAGCTTATGAAGTTCTTAGTGATGATAATCAACGCGCTCAGTATGATCGATTAGGGCACGAAAATTATAAAAACGCTGCCAGCGGTGGTGGTTTTAGTCGCGGAGGAATGACCATGGAGGATATTTTCTCCCAGTTCGGAGATATATTCGGAGATGGGGGAAGTCCGTTTGATGCCTTCTTTGGTGGTAGTAGCAGAGGCAGAACTCGCGCCAGAGGGCAACGTGGAAGCAACTTGCGCATCCGGGTTAATCTTACTCTGGAAGAAATTGCAGAAGGAGTTACGAAAAAAATCAAAGTTAAAAAACAAGTTTCCTGCGATACCTGTGGAGGCAATGGCGCCAAAGACAGAAACTCCGTTGGTACTTGTTCTACTTGCAGAGGCTCCGGTTATGTAAGGCAAGTGAAGAGCACTTTCCTCGGGCAAATGCAAACCACCACCACTTGTCCTACTTGTGGAGGAGCAGGGGAAGTAGTGACGTCCAACTGTCCAAAGTGTAAAGGTGAAGGGCGTGTAGCCGGAGAAGAAACGATCGAAATAGAAATTCCGGCGGGCGTTGCTGAAGGTATGCAGCTTTCTATGGCTGGTAAAGGAAATGCTGGTAAAAGAGGTGGCCCGCCAGGTGACCTGTTGATCAGTATTATTGAAAAGCCACACGATCACTTGCAGAGGGAAGGCAATAACTTGATCCATGAACTTTATCTCAATTTCGCTGATGTGGCCCTTGGGACGACCTCGGAGGTGCCTACAATCGATGGTAAGGTCAAAATTAAAGTTCCTGCCGGAACACAAGCCGGGAAAATATTCCGCCTCAAAGGCAAAGGTTTACCATCCGTACAGAGCTATGGAAAAGGCGACCAACTGATTCATATCAATGTCTGGACGCCTAAAAATCTTACTGCTGAGGAGAAAAAACTCATGGAAAAGCTGAAAAATATGAAGAACTTTCAACCTCAACCCGGAAAGTCAGAAAAAGGCTTTTTCGATAAGGTGAAAGACTTTTTTAGCTCCTAACGCACTTTCGTTTAACTGTTATTCGTTCCTCGCTACCCGAAAGTTGCAGGCTTGAACTAACTAACTCAACATGAGTCATCTCTTAAACATTAAGGAACTTCATATTGTCACTGTGATTAAAGATAGGTACTGTAAATCAAAGCTTTAAGACCGGCCTTGTTCAATTTAGCTTTTTGACAGGCTGGCAGCCGTTAAAAAATGAATACTGTTTGAGCCCCGGCGAGTTTATTCATTTTAGGCTGTCCCGAATCAAGTTCGGGACAAAAAGCGTTAAGAATTGAATACAGCCTTGATTTTTTGCTACTTTTTCATCAAGGAAAAAGTAGGTAAGGGTATGACTAACATTATAATGTAAAAATTTTTCACAAACATGAGTCATCCCGAGTTTCCGGGATGACTCATGTTGCATGAACCAACAAAATTATGAAACTCCACTTCTTTTTCCTATTGCTAATGGTCGCTGCGACCTTGAGTAGCTGCGGGCCGAATTATGTTTTTGAAGAAGAAGTAGAGATTCAAGAAAGTCAGTGGTATTATAACGATACACTTTCTTTCTCTTTCACAATGACGGATACTTCCCAACTCTATGATTTGTTCATAGAGCTGGAACACCAAAAGTCTTACCCCTTCCAAAATATTTACTTCCAAATATACACTTCCTTTCCATCCGGAAAGAAAATTCAGGATCGTTTGTCCGTGGATTTAATGAACAAGGCAGGCGTCTGGTATGGCAAATGTGGAAAAGAAGAATGCGAACTTTTAGTAAATCTACAAGAACGGCTTCGATTTAATGAAACAGGAACCTATCAGATTCAACTCGAACAATTTATGCGGGTAGACCCACTTGAAGGATTAAATAGCTTGTCATTAAAGTTGGCCCACTCCATGCCAAAAACCGAAAATTGACGTGACGTTGATCTTAGTTTAGCAGGAAATGTTTTAATTTAGTGTTTTCTCTTGTTGAGAACAAGTCTATTAAACTGAACTTGAAATGTTTTCCCTGAACCTTAACAAATTTGTATACATTTTTCTTGCGGTACTCGCTGTTACACTGGTTTTCTGTGCACGGGAAGCGACTCCTGTCGCGCAATCTCGGGAATATCTGAACCTCTCAGATACCGTGGATTATGTAGGGATGCAAACCTGTCGCTCTTGTCATGCGAATATATATGATACCTATGTTCATTCGGGTATGGGAAAATCCTTTGATGCTGCTACTCCTAAGAAAAGTGATGCAACGTTTGGAAAACATGTTCTGGTGCATGATGATGAACTGGACCTCTATTACAAACCATTTTTTAAAGATAGTGTCCTGTTCATTACGGAATTTCGTATTGGAGAACAAGGCGATACTATTCATAAGAGAACTGAAAAAGTAGATTACATCATAGGTTCAGGACATCACACCAATTCTCATATCATAAACATCAACGGATATATTTACCAGGCCCCGATCACTTTCTACACTCAAGATGAAAAATGGGATCTGGCTCCTGGTTTTGAAGGAGGTGCCAATTCACGCTTTTCCCGCTTATTGACTACTGAGTGCATAACCTGCCATAATCATTATCCCGATCACGTTGAAGGCTCCGTCAATAAATATGTTTCTATGCCTGGAGGAATAGAGTGTGAACGCTGTCATGGGCCGGGCGAAGTACATGTCAGGGAAAAACTTAAAGGTAATATCGTAGATACATCAAAATACATCGATTATACTATTGTAAACCCTAAAAACCTTCCGAGGGATTTACAAATGGACCTATGCCAACGTTGCCACCTTCAAGGGATCGCAGTGCTGGAGGAAGGAAAGACCTTTTTTGATTTCAAGCCTGGTATGAAGCTGTCCAGCGTTATGAATGTCTTCCTGCCTCGTTATACCAACTCTCACGAAAAATTTATCATGGCCTCTCAGGCGGATCGAATGCGGATGAGTGATTGCTACAAACTTAGCGAAGAGTTGAGCTGTATAACTTGCCATAATCCTCACCATAGCCTGGAAACAGTAAATAAAGATCAATATAATAATGCTTGTAATAACTGCCACGGTAAGGGAAAAACAACTGAAAAACTTTGTTCGGCACCTGCAAATGAAATTGAGCTGGCTTCTAATAATTGCATTAGTTGCCACATGCGGCCCTCTGGCAGTATAGATATCCCTCATGTCACGATTACGGACCATTATTTGTCAAAAGAAACGGCTGTTATTCCTTCTAAAACCGAGGAAATCTCCCGGGAGGAAAAAGAGGAAATTGCTCGTTTTTTGGGCCTTGAAATACTTACAAAAGAAGCTCCGGAACCGCTTGATATGGCAAAGGGTTACATTGAATTGTACGATAAATTTGTTGGCGCTTCCATGATGCTCGATTCGGCGGCCTATTTCCTTAGCCTTTCAAAAAAGAATAGCTATGAATTTTTTAAAACAAAGGTTCATTATCTTTTTTCCGCCGGAAAGTTTGATGAAATCATTGCCTTTAAGGATGCTTTTCCATTTGAAGAAGTCCGGGACGGATGGACTGCCTACAGGGTTGGTGAGGCGCTCTACCAGAATAATCAATTCAAAAAAGCAGTTGATTATCTAAAAAAAGCAACTATCCTTCAACCTTATAACCTTGATTTTCAGGAAAAATTAGGAGCTGCTTATGTCAGAGGAAGTATGGTGAAAGAAGCGATAAAAACCTTCAATTTTGTGCTTAGTGAAAATCCCAAAAGGCCTATATCTCTTTGTAACTTAGGGTTTGCCAGAGCAATTAATGGCGATTTAATAGCCGCCGAAGCTTTGTATGACCAAGCCATCGCCTTAAATCCTGATTATGAACAGGCTTTTTTAAATAAAGCAGCGGTGAAAATTAATTTCCAGGACTATGAATCCGCTAAAAAACTGCTAAAAAAAGTATTGGAAATTAACCCGTCAAATGAACAGGCATTAGGTGTACTGCTTACGATAAAGGAAAGTGAAGAGATAAGATAATATTCCATGCTTAATAGAACCGCCCGCCATGGCCAGTACTTCATAGATATAAAGGCTTTAATTTTTCTATTCCCATTTCTGTAGAGATTTATCCGCCTTAACCAGGTAATATTCTTAGAAGGCGGTTTAGTGAGGGGGCGTAGCCCCTCACTAAACCGCCTTCTAAGAATATTACCTGGTTAAATACATCGATCTATTAATATCCAGATCCCGGAAGAAAGGATCTGTTAAATCATCTATGAAACGAATGGCTTCGCCGGTAGATTTCATCTCAGGCCCCAGATTTTTACTAACATTAGGGAATTTTTCAAAAGAGAAAACCGGAACTTTAATTGCATAGCCCTTAAGTTGTTTTTCAATTTTGAAATCTTTAAGCTTGTGTGTGCCCAGCATTACTTTGGTAGCAATATTAAGGTAAGGAACATTGTAAGCTTTAGCGATAAATGGCATCGTTCTGGATGCGCGGGGGTTGGCCTCAATTACATACACCTTATCATCCTTAATTGCGAACTGAATATTGATCAGGCCTCTGATTTTTAAGGCAAATGCCAGCTTTTTAGTGTAGTGGATCATTGTTTCTACCACTTCGTCGGATAGGCTGAAAGTTGGAAGAACAGCGGAACTATCTCCTGAGTGAATACCAGCAGGTTCAATATGCTCCATGATTCCCATGATGTGTACATCTTCCCCGTCGCAAATCGCATCAATTTCAGCTTCTTTCGCTCTTTCCAGGAATTGGTCAATCAGAACTCTGTTGTCAGGTAGGTGCTTGAAAATGCTCAGCACATGACGTTCCAGTTCATGGTCATTAATTACGATCCGCATCCGTTGACCTCCAAGTACATAGGAAGGGCGAACGAGTACCGGGTAGGTCACTTTATTGGCAATAGAAATGGCCTCATCAGCATCATGAGCAACACCGTAACGCGGGTAGGGAATGTCAAGTGCCTTGAGAAGGTCAGAAAAACGCCCTCTGTCCTCTGCCAGGTCCATGGATTGGTAATCTGTACCGATGATTTTGATGCCATGCTCGTCGAATTGCTCGGCCAGCTTAAGCGCTGTTTGTCCTCCCAGCTGAACAATTACGCCAGCTGGCTTTTCAAGATCAATAATCTCTTTGATGTGCTCCCAGAATACGGGCTCAAAATAAAGCTTATCAGCAACATCGAAATCAGTGGAAACAGTTTCCGGGTTACAGTTGATCATGATGGCTTCGTAGCCTTCCTCTTTAATAGCAAGGACGCCATGTACGCAGCAGTAATCAAACTCGATTCCCTGGCCGATCCTGTTTGGTCCAGACCCCAGAACGATAACTTTTTTAGGATTATCCGATGGGATGCTTTCGTTTTCACTATCGAAAGTTGAATAGAAATAAGGTGTTTGGGCTTCAAACTCAGCAGCACAAGTATCTACCATTTTATAGGTTCTCTTGATGCCAAGTTTTTCACGACATTTTATGACCTCTCGTTCCTTTACACGCATCAACCAGGCGATTTGCCCGTCGGAATAACCAAATTCCTTCAATTGACGGAAAAAATCCGCTGGGATATCATCGGGAACATTATAGCGCATTAACTTTTGTTCGGCTTTAACTAACCGCTTGATTTGTTTGATGAACCACGGGTCAATTTTGGTTAATTTTCGAATGGTTTTCTCAGGTACTCCAAGGCGAAGGGCATCTTTTACGCGGTAAATCCTATCATCACTGGCATTTTCCAGCCTTTCAAGGATATCCGAGGTTTTGATCCATTCCTTCATATCTGCGCCGAGGCCCATGCGGTTCGTTTCCTGTGACTGGCAAGCTTTCTGAAGAGCCTCCAGGAAGTTCCGGCCAATAGCCATGACCTCTCCGACCGATTTCATCTGTAGGCCTAAGGTAGCATCGGCACCGTGGAACTTGCTAAAGTCCCAGCGAGGCATTTTAAGGACCACATAATCCAGCGCAGGCTCAAATAATGCGGAAGTCGTTCGGGTAATTTGGTTTTTAAGCTCATCCAGTGTATAACCGATGGCCAGTTTTGCAGCGATCTTTGCAATTGGATAGCCAGTAGCTTTGCTTGCAAGGGCAGAGGAGCGTGAAACCCTGGGGTTGATCTCTATTATGATAAGGTCTTCGTCCTCAGGGTTGATAGAAAATTGGATGTTACAACCACCGGCAAAAGTCCCCAGGGATCGCATAGCTCTAATGGCCTCATCACGCATGTTTTGATAGGAAGTATCCGAGAGCGTCATCGCAGGAGCAATGGTAATACTGTCCCCCGTATGGATTCCCATTGGATCGAGGTTTTCGACGGTACAGATGATCACCACATTGTCCGCAGCATCTCTTAGTAATTCCAGCTCAAATTCTTTCCAGCCAAGTACTGCCTTTTCTACAAGGACTTCATGAGTAGGAGACATTGATAATCCGCGACGAAGGGCTGCATCAAAGTCTTTTTCTTCGTGAACAAAGCTGCCACCGGTTCCGCCTAAGGTATAGGATGGGCGGATAACTAAGGGGAAGCCTATTTTTTGAGCTGCTTCTTTACCTTCAAGAAAGGAGTTGGCTATATAGGATGGGGCTACTTTTATGCCGATATCGACCATGTGTTTTCTAAAAGCTTCCCTGTTTTCGGTCAATTCGATTGCATCGAGATCTACTCCGATAAGGCGGACATCGTATTTTTCCCAAACACCTTGCTTACCTGCTTCGATCGCAAGGTTCAAAGCTGTTTGTCCTCCCATTGTTGGAAGCACTGCATCTATATCGTGTTTTTCAAGCACTTCGATGATGCTACTTACTTCCAAAGGCAACAGGTAAACATGATCAGCAGTGATGGGGTCTGTCATTATGGTAGCGGGATTGGAGTTGATGAGAATTACCTCAATGCCCTCTTCTCTCAATGCTCTGGAAGCTTGAGTGCCTGAATAATCAAATTCACAAGCTTGTCCGATGATGATTGGGCCACTACCAATAATGAGTATAGACTTTATAGATGTATCTTTAGGCATATGTTCTTACGTTTAATATTGCCTGCAAAGGTAAGAACATTCCTTGCATACTCGAAAGTAAAATTAGAATTAATGGAATATTACCCGCCTTAAAGAGTATTAAAGTCCTTATTCTTTATACTTCTTAAAGACATTATCAATGATATCTGCCAGTTTGCGATCCTTTTCGGTCACAATATTGCCAGCATCATGGGTAGTAAGGTTGATTTCCACTTCATTGTAAACATTGCTCCAGTTGGGGTGATGGTTTTGTTTTTCAGCATGAAATGCGACTTCAGTCATGAAGGCAAAGGCCTCCATAAAGTCTTTGAATTTAAAAACTCCTTTAAGCTTAGTCTTGGTCTCTTTCCAGTAATTTGTGTCCATGATGTCGGGTTTTCTTGTTTATGTTTAATAATGATTGAAAATAATAGAGTGCTCTGAATTAAGGGATTAGGCAATTAATAAGCTACCCAAATTTTGCGAAGTAATTTTAGTTCTTTGACATAAATTGTGGAAAATGGAACTTCAAAATGATAAGCCTTGAATGCCCTTGTGGCTGAAAGGCTTATCATTTTGAAGTTCCACACAATTTGTCAAAGAACGGTAACTTTTTTCTAAGGCTAGGCGGAAAACGTAGGCATAACTTGTCCCGAATGCCTTCGGGACTCAAAGGTACGGCGAAGCTTTCCAACAAAGCCTGAGGAAAAGAGGACAAGTAAAATGGGTAGGGTATTATTTCCCTGATCCCTAAACAAAAGACCAATCGTATTGATCTAATCGAAGCAAACTGTGCTCGAGTAAGTCGATAGAGTTTCGGATATCGGCCTTATGTGCCATTTCAACTACCTGATGAATGTGGCGTGTCGGAATAGATATTGCCCCGACGATGGCACCGCTTTTCCCATATCGCTGTAAACCGGCGGTGTCCGTGCCTCCTGACGGGAGAATTTCGGGTTGCCATTTGATGTTCTTAAGATCCGCTGTTTCTTTCAAAAAGTTAACCATGCGATAATCGCAAATTACGGAGCCATCCATAATTTTGATGGCTACACCTGCCCCTAATCTAGAGATCACCTCATGGCCCTGGGCGCCGGGAACATCAAAAGCAATGGTTATATCTATTGCTAAACCAAAATCCGGATTAATGAGATGGGTAGCAGAAATAGCTCCTCTTAAACCTACTTCTTCCTGTACCGTAAAAACTGCATAGAGGTCGTAGGGAAGTTCTTTCCCTTTTAGGCTTTTCAGCGCCTCAATCAAGATATATACAGAAACTCTATTGTCTAATGATTTGGAATTGACACAGTCTCCCATTTCGATTAATTGGCGTTCGCGGGTAATCGGATTGCCAATTTCTATCCATTTTGAAGCTTCTTCCTTATTCATGCCCAGGTCAATGAAATAATCCTGGATTCGCAAAGGTTTCCCCCTTTCTTCAGGAGGAAGTAAGTGAATAGGTTTACATCCCATGACTCCGACAACATCTTTTTTACCATGGATGATAACTCTTTGTGCTGTGAGTGTTTTGGGATCAAAGCCACCCAAAGTATGGAATCGTACAAAGCCATCATCGTCAATATGCGTAACAATGAAGCTTATTTCATCTAAATGAGCCGCGACCATGACTTTTTTAGGGGTCTTTCCCTTTAGAAGGGCTATTACATTACCCATCGCATCGAGTTCAATATGGTCAACAATGCCCTCTAATTCTTGCATGACCAATTGTCGGATACGCTGTTCAAATCCGGATGCACCAGGTGTTTCACAAACCTTCGATAGTAGTTCTACATCAATCATAGAAATTATTTAGTACTCTGGAACCTAAGTTAATGAATATTTTGAACGAAGGGATTTTTTTCTTCAACAAGGCAAAAAACGCAGGCATAACTTGTCCCGGATACTTTCGGGAACCTTGGCTACGGCGAGGCTTTTTAACGAAGTTGAAGGAAAAAAGAAGTCTTCAAAATGTTTATCAACTTAGGTGGCAGAGTATTTAGCTCTCAATATGAAAAATATTGGCAAATTTAAGGTTCCTTTTTAGTTTTTGGCAATAACCAGCGTGACTAAACTCAATTTTACCCCCTCAATTTCCAATATTTTTCCTCCGCAAGCTTCTAAAGTAGCTCCTGTAGTCATTACATCATCAACAAGAAGAACGTGTTTATTTCTTATTGGTTCAGCTCTTTTTATTTGAAATGCTTCTTTTACATTTTGAAAACGATCTATCCGGGACATTTGAGTCTGTGTCGATGTGTTTTCTTGCCGAAATAGAATGTCTTTCCTCCAAGGGATTTGCATGCTCTTTGATATCCCTTGAGCCAGCATGTCACTTTGATTATATCCCCTGATTTTTTCTTTTCGATAGTGTAACGGGACAGGGAGGATTAAGTCAATCTCCTGACTTAGATTCGTTTGAGAAAGCTTTTTTCCAAGTAATTCACCTAACTGAATTCCTACCTGCCTCTGCCCCCTGTATTTTAAGTTGTGCATAAGGCGTTGTGTACGCCCTCCCTTTGAAAAGTAGTACAACGAAGAAGCTCCTTCGATGGGAATACGCCCCCAGAATTGTTCGGTAAAATAGTTTTCTTCGTCAAGATTAAAATGAGTTTTGGGTAAATGGTAATGACAGGAAATGCAGATGCATGTTTCTTCATTAGAAAGGTTTTGGCCACAAGCCAGGCATAAATTCGGGTAAAGTAAATTGCTTGCATGTTGCAGCAGACGAGTGAATGTTTTCATAAGGTTAGGTAATTATTTTTAAAAAAAACGTCTGAACTGCAGAAGCAGAACAGACGCATCAAAACAAAACGAAAAACCAACTTTAAACAAATCTTATTTAACTTATAAAACTTACACCTGTAATTTTTGTTGCATTGAATCTGTTAAGAAATTCCTAAAATGACCGTTTAAAGACTAATCATCTTTCTTAAATTATACGCTCATTTTGACGCTTTGTTAAAATTCATAGCACTTTATTTTCTTTCTTTTACCTTTCCTATTTCCATTTCCATTAAAAGAAAGCGGCCGGAACGGGTTTACTTTCAAAGCGAGATAAAAATCAGATCCTGTAAATTCTACTTCTTGCCTGAAGCTGCCGATATTGTCTGAGCCGATGGTTAAGAAAGCCGCCCTAATAGCCAATCCTATATTGACCCTATTATAATCGTATACAGAAAACGGAAGGCTTAACCCAAACCAACGTCCATCTATTCTGGGGCTTAGTGCTATTAAATTCGTCCTTTCTAATCCATTTTGTGCAAGCCTGAGCCGTTGTACCCATAGTGCACTTACAAAGAGCTGTTCATCTATCTGGTAATCAAATTGGGTACTCAGTGCTGCCGGAAGGGAAAGTGAAAACGCCTCTGCTTCTTCTGCCTCCTGTGGATCCCCAAGGCTGCGTAGACTTAGGGTTTCCATCACATCGATTGGGTTATCCCAATCCTGATATTCTATTTGGGTAATTTCGAACGGGTTGCCCGTCACGACCCGGTATAACTGTGCATTTTTATTGAAGCGAATGGAACCCAGATCAAGTAAAGAAACACCCCATTTCCAGCTTCCCATTTTTTTACCATAATCTTCTGATGTACGCACAAAACCAAGGTCTATACCTATTCCTGAGCCATTGCGTTCCTGGTTATAGTCATTGCTTCGGGCATTGTTTGTAGTTAGCCCGGCATCAATATCAGCCCGGTCGAAAATGAGGTCAACGCCGTTAAATGAAAAGATCTCAGTTTCCTGATTGCTTCGAAAAAACAGAGCATCATACCCTAGTAAGTATTTTAGTTGTCCTCCAATAGCTGCTTTCCCATTTTCCACTTGAATGGGTTGGCTAAAGTGTATCCCTATTTCCGCCCAGCTCATTGCCGCAACATCCAATTTATCTACGGTAAAAGGCTTATCTTCCGGGGCATCCTTAATATTGGAATATTTAAGCTCCGAAGGAATGTTTTGATCGCTTAACATACCTCGCATTCTGGCAAAAAGACCGATCCGCTGTCCTTGTGGAAGCTTCACCATAAAAGAGGGAAGACTGGCAGCTGCATTGGCCAGAACGTCGTACTTTTTTCGCGGTTCGTAAAAATCGACAATTCTGGTGTTGGGTGGAAGAGTACTTCGGGATTCAATTTCTGAAGCTTCCACTACATCATCCACTTCAAATAAATCGAATAAACTTGTTCGTTGAAAAAAAGCGTAGTTATTGTCTACAGTGGCGAATACCTCTGTTATGCTTACATCCCAATCAAAAGGAGAAAGAGCTGTATTCGCAGGGTTTGAAAAAATGCTGTTTATTCCGGCGTGAAAATCCTGCCTAAGACCGATCTGTTCCTGGGCATTCGTCAAAAATGGTAGCCAAAGAAAGAAAAATAATGGTATATTAGGGTTTTGTAGTTTCATAATAAAAAGGTAGTGTGATTCGCAATTTTTTTAAAAGACGAACATGCGTCACTATCTATTGTTTGAAAACAATTATCATGATGTTAAATGCCGTCATAAAAAGAGGCTTTTGTTTATTCGTGGCTCTGATGAGCATCGGAGTACTGCTTGCTCAACAACCATCTACAGCTCATACCCTACAGTCCATCCCGGATCCCAAGAGGTCCGCTACGGGGTATGTCTCTAACCCGGATGGGGTTTTATCTTCTGCAGAAGTACAGCACCTTAACCAACAGATTGCTCAGATGGAGTCCGCTCTTTCTGTACAAATCGCCGTTGTATTGGTCAATTCTATAGGAAACCAAGACCCAAAGGACTTTTCTACGCGCCTGTTTGAAACATGGGGAATCGGCTATCAGGATAAGGATAATGGCCTGTTGATCTTTACTGTCATGGATCAGCGAAGAACTGAATTCGAAACGGGTTATGGGTTGGAAGGTGTACTACCTGATATCTCCTGTTATCGCATAGGTATGCAGGAACTGGTGCCCCATTTTAGAGAAGGTAATTATGCTCAGGGGATTAGCGCAACGCTGGCTCGCATGCAAGAGGTTATGTCTGATCCCGAATCAAGGGAGTATATTCGCTCCAATCGGGAAATCCCTGACAGTGAAGTCTTTCTGGATATCCTAAGTATTTATATAGTCATCAACCTTATTTTTCATTTAATCATCGGGCTTGTTATCTTCCTTACATTGCGATCGAAGCAGGACTTTTATGATAAGTATATGCAGGTCAAAAAATATACCTTGAGTTTTATTTGGATGATTTTCTTTCCTTTGCTGTATATCCCGGTTTATTTTTTAATAAAAAAATTGCTTCATCGACTGAGAAATGCCCCGCGCTTCAGCCCGGTTAATGGCCGCTCGATGATAAAATTAGATGAAGAGTTGGACGATCAGTTCCTGGAAGCAGGGCAGGTAACAGAGGAAGAAGTCGGCTCCGTGGATTATGACGTATGGATAACAGATGATGCGGATGATGTGCTCATCCTGCGTTATGCAAAGCGGTTCTCAAAATACAGTAATTGCCCCAAATGTGGGTACAAGACTTATTATCATGCTCGCACAGAGACCATTATGCCTGCTACTTATTCTAATGCAGGGAAAGGGCGGAAAATTTACACTTGCAAAAATTGTGATTATTTCAAGGAAGATTACTTCTCGATTCCACGAAAACAGCGTACCGTCGTGGTAACTACCGGAGGCGGTGGCGGAGGAGGAGGATTCAGTGGCGGTGGCTTTGGAGGAAGCCGATCGTGGGGCGGCGGCGCTTCAGGTGGTGGCGGTGCAGGTGTGAATTGGTAATGGTATAATTAACCCAAGTTGCGATGTATAAAGGTAAATAAGGAATCGCAACTTGCATTTATTACATGAAATGATTGAAATAAATCAACTGGTAAAAAAATTTGACCAAACAGTTGCCGTAAATGGTATTTCCCTTTCTGTTGGAGAGGGGAAAACGCTTGCTTTGGTTGGGACAAGTGGTTGTGGCAAAACCACTACCCTTAAAATGATCAATCGACTTATCGAACCTACCTCCGGGACTATCGCACTCAAAGGAAACGATGTGCAACAAATCAGTAAAGTGGAGCTTCGCCGCAAAATTGGATATGTTATTCAAAACATTGGCTTATTTCCGCATTATACCATAAAGGAAAATATTGCAGTGATCCCAAGGTTGCTGAAATGGAAAGAGGATAAAATAGATGAGCGAATTCGCTACTTGCTGGGTCGATTAAAACTTCCTCCTCAAGAATATCTGAATAAATTTCCAGATCAATTGAGCGGAGGGCAACAGCAACGGGTCGGGATCGCTCGCGCATTGGCTGCCGATCCTCCTTTTATTTTGATGGATGAGCCCTTCGGTGCGCTGGATCCGATTACCAGAGAATCCATACGGAACGATTTCAAGGAAATCGAGGAACTGGCTAATAAAACAACGGTCATTGTTACCCATGATATCGAGGAAGCTTTTAAAATGGCTGACCTTATTTGTGTATTGGATAAAGGGGAAGTGCAGCAGCTTGGCACGCCAAGGGAATTGCTATATCAACCAGCCAATGCATTTATTCGCTCATTTATTGGAGAAAAGAAATTGCAGTTGGAGCTTCAAGCATCTACTGTTGAGGAGGTGTTCCCTCATTTACAAACAAGAGAAGGTGACAAAACGGATAAGACGATCGATATAGACCCAGGTACTTCTATAATGGAGGCCTTGACAATTCTTAATTTAAACGACGACAATAATGCCGGGATGACTAAATTTAACGGCGAAACGAAATCTTTCAACCTATCCATATTGATGGATGCCTTTCAAAAAAGAGATAAACTGCCTTAGGAATGGGAACAATAAGTACTTTTAGTCAGTTTTTATGGGAAAATCGCACGAAACTCCTTGAGCTTAGTCTGGAACACCTGGGCCTTACATTTCTCTCCTTGCTATTAGCCATCCTTATAGCTGTTCCTGCAGGAATTCTTATTACGCGCCGACCCAAGTTGGCTTCCTTCACATTGGGTTTTGCCGGCATTCTCCAAACCATCCCAAGTATAGCTCTTCTTGGGTTTTTAATTCCTCTACTAGGGATTGGCCTGGCTCCCGCGATTTTTGCGCTGTTTATATACGCTTTACTCCCCATTCTGAGAAATACCTACACGGGCATCAAAGAAGTAGATGCTTCCATCCTGGAAGCGGCGGAAGGAATGGGCATGACTGAGCGGCAGGTGCTGGGCAAAGTACAACTGCCACTAGCTATGCCGGTTATTTTTGCAGGCGTGCGTACAGCAACGGTCATCAATGTGGGAGTGGCAGCACTCGCTGCTTACATCGGCGCTGGAGGATTAGGAGAATTTATCTTTGGAGGCATTGCCCTTAATAATTCAGATATGATTCTAGCAGGTGCATTGCCCGCAGCACTGCTCGCAATTTTGCTGGATCAACTGCTGGGGCGATTGCAAAGAATGAATACGAAGCGCTTGGTGGCAACCTCTAAAGTCGCTTTATTCCTTATTCCCGTTTTCAGTATGGCCAATTATCTGCCTCAATATGTGTCACCGGGCTGGCAAGCCGGGTTCGCTCCTGAATTTGTTGGCAGAAAAGACGGTTATGAAAGTTTAGTAAATAAATATGGCTTGAGTTTTAATACGCTTTTACTGGATGCTGCTTTGATGTATTCTGCTGTGCGAGATGGGGAAGTGGAAGTGATAAGTGGTTATTCTACAGACGGTCGTATCAATGCCTTTGATTTAAGCATACTTGAAGACGATAAAAATGCTTTCCCTCCTTACCATTGTGTGCCAACCTTTAATGGGAACACACTAAAGAAACATCCCGAACTCCTTGATGTGTTTGATCTAATTGCCCATCAAATCAACGATTCTACAATGATGGCCCTTAATTATCAGGTTGATTTTTTAAAAAAATCACCTGCGGAGGTCGCCAAATCCTTTCTGGAGGAACGTAACTTATGGAAGCCTGACCGTTCTACAGGCGGTGTTCAGATCGCAATGGGGTCTAAAATTTTTACCGAACAATACATTCTACTTGAAATTTTTAGCCAACTCATTGATGGTTACACGGATCTGGATGTCAAAAAACTACCGGGTTTAGGGGGAACGATCATTTGCTTTGAGGCTCTTAAAAGTGGAGAAATTGATCTTTATGCTGAATATACAGGCACGGGCTTTCTGGCCTTGCTTTCTCCTCCGGATGCCTTAGTCAATGAGATTATTGATCAACCAGATGAGGTTTATAAATACGTTAAAGAAGAAGCCGCGAAGCAATTTGATATTCAGTGGCTGGAGCCGCTGGGTTTTAATAACACGTATGCTTTAATGATGAGGAAGGAGACGGCTAAAGAAATGGGTATAAGGACGATTAGTGATTTGAAAGAGGTGATGGAGGAGTAAGAGATGGCTCCCCAAAAGGGTTGGCATTC
This sequence comes from uncultured Saprospiraceae bacterium, assembly GCA_964537285.1. GTDB lineage: Bacteria > Bacteroidota > Bacteroidia > Chitinophagales > Saprospiraceae > CAZHZT01. Next base: position 52,565 of record CAZHZT010000002.1, read on the forward strand.
GCCAACCCTTTTGGGGAGCCATCTCTTACTTACTACCATCCCTTCGCTGCTTTCATCTTATCATAAATTGCTGTATTCTCGTAAATCCCCGAAAATAACTCCGCTCCCGGGCCATAAGCAAATACCGGAATCAATACTGCTGTATGATAATCAGAGGTGAAAGCCGTTTCCAGCTTTCCCATCTTGGAGCCCTTGTTAATTGCATAACCGCCAGTTTCATGATCTGCAGTGATGATGACCAAAGTGTTTTGATCCTTTTCGGCAAAATCTAATATCTCTCCAATGGTTTTGTCAAAATCGAGCATCTCATTGATGATGTAATCAGAGTTGTTGGCATGCCCGCCCCAGTCAATCTGAGAACCTTCGATCATTAAGAAAAAACCTTCTTCAGAATGATCGTCCAGGAAGTCCAGGGCCATTTTTGAAGCGGGCATCAGATAATCCCGGCCACTTTCAACGGTTAATGGGTCGTCATCAGCTGTGAAATAGGCAAAATTTTGTTCTTTAGGCAATTCTAAATTCGTCAAATCTTCATCGAAATAACTGCTCACAACATAGTTTTTAGCCACCAGCTCTTCGATTAAGTTTCTATTGTCTTCTTCTCTTCGGTCAAAATACTTTTTACCACCACCGATAAATAGGTCTACTTCCGTTTTTAAAAAGTCAGCAGCAATAGCTTCGTACATTTTGCGCTGGGGCTGATGTGCAATAAAAGATGCCGGAGTTGCATGCACGATGGTTGAAGTAGCGATTAAACCAGTCGCCATATTTTTTTCTTCCGCTTCTTCCAGGATGGTTTTAAGCGGCTTTTTATCTGGGTCCACTCCAATAGCGCCATTATACGTTTTTACACCGCAGGCAAAAGCCGTGGCACCGGCAGCGGAATCGGTAATTAAATCATTGGAAGCATAAGGTTTATGCAAGCCAACTACCGAGCAGCGTTCCAGATTGAGTCTATTATTGTTCATATAAAGTCCGGCGGTAATCTGACCAAGCCCCATGCCGTCACCAATCATCAAAATGATGTTTTTGGGTTTGTTCGAAGGTTCTTGAGGAACATTAAAGCTGTAAGAAGTAGGTACTTCAGCACCAGAGTGATTGTTACCGGAAATGGTATCGGTAGATCGTTTGGGTGTACAAGAGCTTAAAACCAAACAAATTGAGAAGAAAAGAATAGAAATTTGTTTCATATTAATTTGTTTTATCAATGATTCTCATTTTAGAAAATAAACACGCCTACGGCGCGAAACTTCTTTTTTTGAGGGGCCGCAAGGGCCATTTTGCGAAGCAAAACGACCCTTGCGGCCCCCTCAAAAAAATATCGTCGCGAAGCGGCGTAAATTTGGCTTTGTATTTCCACAGCGAGAACTGCTGGTGTTTTATAAACATAGGGGCAATTTACAAGAATATTGACGTAATCTAAAGTGGAGCCATGGAAGTTTATATTAAAATATATCGCTTCCCAGGCAATGAACTTATGAGCCCCTGGAACTCTAAACCCAATAATAATGAAGCCATTTCACTGGGAGGTTTGCTCATGATCGCACATAGCGTATCCACGCCTATTTGATCGTGCTTTTTTAGTAAGTTGATAATTTGCTGTTCATTTTCGGATAGTTCGGCAAAAAGTGTTTGTTGAATGGCTTTTTTTTCATCCAAAGCTTCCCAACGCATAATGTAAGCTACATCTTCTCCCGATTCAATAAGAGCTGCTTTATGTGTTTTTATCAGGTGGTTACAACCTTGGGAGTGTTCGTCTTGCAACCTGCCCGGAACTGCGAAAACATCTTTATTGTATTGGTTGCCCATTTCGGCCGTTATCATGGAGCCTCCGCGCCGGGCAGTTTCAATAACAATAATCGCGTCGCACATGCCTGCAATGATGCGGTTTCGCATAGGAAAGTGCTCTCTGTCGGGCTTGGTATTGCTTAAATATTCGGTTAGCAGCCCTCCATTTTCTAGCATTTGACTGGCGAGGCGATTATGAACAGCCGGATAAACACTGTCCAATCCATTGGCCATTACACCTAAATTGGGAAGGTTTTTGCTGCAACAATAATTATGGGCAGTGGCATCAATACCATAGGCTAGCCCGCTAATGATTAAAGGCTGGTAAGGAATGAGGTCTTCTATAATAGATTGACAGGTGAGTTTGCCTCTTTGAGTGGGTTTCCGGGTGCCCACTATTCCAATTATTCTGGGAGCATTGAGATCAGCATTGCCCTTAAAATACAAAAGGATTGGGGCATTGTGAATATGCTTTAATCGGGCAGGATAGTTTTTTTCTGTATAGAAAAAAGCCTTAATGTCGTTCTTAATAATAAACGCTAATTCCTTTTCGGCAATTGAAAAAATATGTTTTGAATCAATACTTTCTACAATTTTACGGCCGATACCAGGAATTTTTAGCAAAGCTTTTTTATTTTCATTAAAAACGGCTTCTGCACTTCCGCAGTAACTGATTAATGTTTTTGCCGTAATCGCCCCGACCAAAGGGATCTGCGTTATGGCAATCTGGTAAAGTAACTTGTTTTCGTTTGGCACGCTTGATGTCTTACTATTTATTTACAAAACAATTATCTATATAATGTCAAAACCAAATTATCTTCAAAAGGTAGAATTAGTCGTTATTATTGTGCTAACTCTTTTATTTTTTACCTGGGCATTGTCTAAGTGCAATCAATCTGCTCAAGCTGAGCGAGAAGCTCGATTGGCTCAAGAGCAGGAACAGCAATCGCCTCCAACCGATACCACAAATATCAAAGACGATAATGAAGAGGCTACCGATAAAAAATCAAAAGCGGATCTTCCTAAAGTAATAAAAGAAAAATATACACCACTTTTTGTTACCATTAATGGACTCAAACTCCGTAAAACGCCCGATCTCAACAGCGATGTTATCTTGACTCTTAAACTATATGAAGAAGTAGAGTTCCTTAATGAGGTAACCGATACTTCTTTCACTATCAATCTGGGATATGAGGAGGCTACCGAGCCCTGGGTCAAAATAAAACACCGCAAAGGACATGTGGGCTGGGTTTTTGGAGCTGGTGTCGATTATTATAAATACAAACGTTCCGGTGTGCTAGAATAAACTCGTAAATAACGAGAAACGGGAAACGGGAAACGGTCAACGGTCAACGGGGAACGGCTAACGGTGCAATTTAGGCCTTCGGCCTAAATTGCTCGTTTTAAAATCGTCGTTTCCCGTTAACCGTTCTCCGTTCCCCGTTGGCCGTTTCCCGTTGGCCGTTAACCGCTAAAAGTTATTCGTTATCATACATGCTTAGGTTATTATCCTCGATGATTTGGATAAGCTGATCGGCAAGTTTGTCAATAGAGGAATATCTTTTGGCTTCAAGCCCTTGTGCCCAGGCCCGGTAGTTAGAGCTGCCCAAGCTTAACAGGGAAGCGTATTCACCGGTGCTGATGAATAAGCTGTGATCTCTGAAGCTTAGCCAGGCACTTTCGTAGTGCCTGTAGCACTGGCCATCGTGTATTCCTTCCGGACCCTCCCAGTTGCTCGTGCATGGCAAGGCAAAAAAGTTATTTCCATTGAGGGCTAGGTCTCTTTGCCCACCATAGCTGTGCAAGAAAGCATTCGCCAGAATTATTGAGGAGGGGATGCCGTATTTTTTACGCTCATTGATAGACACGTGGCCAAAACGCTTGAAAAAAGCATGCTTTACAGACTCATCTATTTGATTGAGAAGTTGGCTGACATCTTCTTTTTTCGGGGCAGGATGTTCCATTAATGGCAGTATATCTAATACCGCACTATTTTCTTCGCTTTTGGCAACCTTCGCATCCGTGATCTTTCCTTTTTTGTAAGGCTTTGCTTCCGGTAAGCTTGGTGGTGTCACTGGCGTTACGTCTTCGGGAGAGTGTACATTGATCTGAAAACTGAATTCCTTCTGCATCAAAACATATGCGGCGATGCAAAACAAAATTATCGTATACCAGTTACTTTTCCAGAAATGTTTCAACTTTACAAGTAATTGTTGTTCCATTTTTTTTAATTGTATTCAAATTAATCGGTTAGCAAACCATTTGATGCGTCTATAGAGTTGGAGCGGTTCAAGTAAGCTTGGACAGGTGCTTTTAGCGGCCTCAGCTCCATAGGCATTCAAGAATAAAACAAAATTAAAACAAATTGTTTTCATTGTCAATAGTTTGTTTGAAATATTTTTAATTATGTTTGATCTTATTATAATCGGTGCAGGACCTGCAGGCCTGGTTTGTGCCATAGAAGCTGAAAAAGCTCAATTGAATTATTTAGTGCTGGAGCAAGGGTCACTGGTGAATTCCATATTTCACTTTCCTACCAATATGACCTTTTTTTCTACCTCTCAATTGCTTGAAATAGGCAACGTACCTTTTATTTCGCATGGCGATAAGCCTACAAGAAGGGAGGCATTGGAGTATTACCGGAGGGTGAAGGAAAGCTGGAACCTGAAAATAAAGCTTTATGAGAAAGTTCAGGGGCTTTCTAAGTTAGAAAATGATCATTACCAGATTGAAACGAATAAAGGAGTTTACAAAAGTCGCTCTGTTGTTATTGCAACAGGTTATTTCGGGAAAGCACGCATGCTGAATGTGCCCGGAGAAGATCTTCCGAAGGTAACTCATTATTATTCGGAGCCGCACGTATATGTTGATCAAAAAGTATTGGTCATTGGTGCTGCAAATTCGGCTTGTGATGTGGCCTTGGAAACCTATTATAAAGGTGCAGAAGTGACAATGGCTATAAGAAGCAATAGCATATATGAAAAAGTAAAGTATTGGATCAGGCCGAATATTGAGAATCGTATAAAAGAGGGTTCTATAAAGGCATACTTCAATACGAAGGTAAAAGAAATAAGAGAACGAGAAGTTGTACTGGAAGGCCCTGACGGAGCTTTTACCATTGAAAATGATTATGTTTTGGCAATGACGGGTTATATGCCAGATTATAGTTTTCTAGAGAAACTAGGTATAGAAATTATGGAGGACCCTATGAAAACGCCTGTTTTTAATGAAAATACTCTGGAAAGTAATTTACCTAATGTTTATTTGGCAGGAGTCGTTAACGGAGGCTTGGCAACCAGTAAACTATTTATAGAAAATACGCGCCTTCATGGGAAAATTATTGTGCAATCCATCCTGTCTAAATGGAAGGACATCGATATTAGGCGAGAAAAAATTGTTAACAATCCTTAAATTTTTTTCTTTAAACGTGCATTTTTCATAAAAACTCCTTATATTTGATAATGTGTTTAATATAATTCTAGCAATTTTTATTTTTTCATAAAATTATTGGTCTATAAGCGAAAATTTTACACTTACATACACCTTACTTTAACAAAGTAGCAAATTTTTTATTGTATGCAAGTTGCACCGCTTAACGATCAGGCGCTGATCGATCAGTACCTTAATGGTAACGAACGCGCATTTGAAGAATTGTTGAATAGACACAAGAACAAAATCTACACTTCTATCTATTTGTTCGTCAAAGAACAAAGTCTTGCCGAGGATATCTTTCAAGAGGTATTTATTAAAATTATTGATACACTTCGTAAGGGCAAGTACAATCACGAAGGTAAATTTGTACAATGGGCTATGCGAATCGCCTACAACATGTGTGTAGACTATTTCCGCCGCGTCAAACGCCGCCCTAAAGTATCTCCTACGGAAACTTTTGACATCTTCGATGTTCTCCAGGTAACCGATGATAACGCCGAACAACGCATTATCAAAAGCCAAACCCACGAAAAAATACGTCGATTAGTGGATATGCTTCCAGACGAACAACGAGAAGTTGTTATCCTTCGTCATTATGCCGATATGAGCTTCAAGGAAATTGCTCAGCTTACCCGGGTTAGTATCAATACGGCCTTGGGTAGAATGCGCTATGCCTTGATCAATATCCGCAAAATGGTCGAGGAAAAAGAAATCGTTCTGCAATAAACTATCCCAAAACCCTTTTTAAAAGGCCGTAAGAGGGCGCTTGTTCAAGCGCCCTCGATAAGGTAATGCCTGTTAATGCAAGTTTTTATGAGACAGCTTCTTAAAAATTTGTATTAGTCAATGTCGATTTTCTTCCATTTCAACCCGGAATTGTAAATGTAAACTTTCGACGATTCTTTTTCCTTCCTTTTCAATGCGTAGCCACCGGGGATTAAGCGAAATTTGTATCTTTCATTCTCAAAATCGGAGGCTCCTATCCCCTTTGACTGGAACCAGGTTCCCCATTGGTTAAAGGTTATGTTCAGGGAATCCTGATTGATAACCTTTGCGGTTACTCCGTCGTCTTTTTGCGTCATGTTGTACTGAGTTATTACTTTCATATTACCGGAATATGTTTTTTTCCCAAGGAGTTCCAGCGATTCAATCAGGGGAAGGGCCGGATCTTTAAAATCCCGAAAAATCCAGACCCCATTTAAATTATCCGGGGAGGCCAATACCACAATATCTTCTGTTTCCCAGCGAAAATCTTCAATAAGCCCCCATACTACATCTCCGCTCTCTGTGTAGTTCTTCACAGAATCGAATAAAAAAGTTAGATGAACGAATAAAAGACAAAATGCCGCTATGTATCTAACCTGAAAGCGTTTAGGCAAGCTCCCAATCATGAGCGCCATTACCATGCTGCCAAAGGTTAATGCCAGGTAATCGTAGCGATTGTTCTCGTATCTGTACAAATAAGCAAAATATAGATTGATGATTGGCCCTAAAGCGGCAAAATAGGATATCAATAACCCTCCCAGCCACCTCCAACGAGCAGGAAGCTTTTTAAAGTAAAAAACAAAGACCGTAATCGCGGCGGTTCCTAAGCCTACCAAAGGCCATAAGATAATCGCCTGGCTCAGATTAGTGTAAAATGCGGCTTTCCAGGAGTATGACCAGAAGTGAGTATAGATGTACGTTTTTAGAAAATAACGGATATAATTGGCAAAAATCGGCCTTATATCGAACTTCAAGTGGGTTTCTGCTCCATAATGCCCCACAATTGACCCTAAACTCCAGATATTTAGACTCAAATACAGCATAAACAATACTAATTGCACTCCAACAACGGGGAGCCAAATTTTGGTCAAGCGTTTTTTTACCATTGTCGGATAGGAAAATAGTATGAAAAGTGTGCTTAGAACAGGTGTAATAAAAGATAATTCTAATAAAAATAAACCGACCGCAAATGCCAAATGCATCCAAAGTAAACGGATCGTCTTTTTCTCTTCATGTATATAAATATTTAAGTTCCAGAGGATAGTTAGAATCATACAACTCACTCCAAGGTAGTGTAAACAGGCTTTCCATACCAAGACCTCTCCGTGATAAGGGGATAGTAAAAAAAGTAATGCACCAAAGAAAGCGATATGCTTAGCAGGGGCAATCTGGTTTCTTTCGAATATATCCTTGCAAAGGATGAACGATAAATAGGCATTTAAGGCATGCAAAAACGAGGCTAGTATTAACCAGGGAATCCCGTTTACATCAAAAATGGTATACATCGAGTAAAAAAGAAAGTGCAGCATTTGATGATTGCCCGGGTAGCCAAAACAGTTGAGTATGTCTGCAAAGCTCCCATTCCGGTACTGCATGGCCCAGCCTAGGAAATCGGTCGTGAAGCCGGCGGGGTAAGTTGACCAATAGATCGTTAGGGTTAGAAACCAAAAAATGAGAAAAGTCAACAGGCGGGAGGAGCGTTTTCCATTTATCATATTACCCAAGTTGCGATTATTAGAGAGAATAAGGAGGTTTTTTGAAAGAAATCTTTGATTTCGCATCAAAAGAACGACGTATTCACTCTTTTTCAGATGAATTGCAACTTGCATTATTTTATTATATACTGGAAACATAGCTTCAAAAAGTTTAGCCCCTCTTGGTATAAGTGTTTTACACGCAGGCTTGAAAAAGTGACATCCGGGCGGAGTTCCACCGGGAGGAAGCGAATTTTAATGTTTTTCTTACGCGAAGCCAATAATAGGAACTCCAAATCAAATAGGTATCGTTTTACAGTCGTTTCAAGAAAAACCTCTTTGCCAATCAAGTCAAAGCCTTTCAGCCCACATTGTGTATCAGCCACGGGCAGCCTGAGGAAAAACTTGATCATGCGCTGAAGTAGTTTGGAGATCATTCTTCTAAAAAAGGGCACTTGCTCATAGTAATGTTGACTTTTTATACCTGCTACGATATTGTACTGTCCCTCATCCAGCAATTTATAAAGCTCGCTAAAGCTGTCTGTAGTATATGGGAAATCTACATCTGTAAAAATAATAATAGATGCCTGGCTTGCCTCAACTCCTTTCCTGATAGCGTTGCCCTTTCCCTCGTTAATGTCCGTGGAAAGATATTTGAAGTGGTTTATTTCATTTTTGATTCGTTCAATTTTAGAAATGTGCATATTTTTGTCAGAGCCGTCGTTTACTAAAATGACTTCCAAGGCCAAGGTTTCAAAGCGGGCCTGAATAGATTGAATGTTTTGGATAAGTATTTCATCCCATTTTTCTGATGGATTGTAACAAGGTAAAACGATGCTTAAATTAGGCTCTTCAATCATGCAATTTGAATTACTTCAGCGATTGTCGCTTTGAAAAAATGAACGCGCCTACGGCGCGAAAACTCTTTTTTGATACAGCTTGCACAGGCCAATTTTTGCGCAGCAAAATTGGCCTGTGCAAGCTGTATCAAAGGAAAATACTGCCTTGTAGCAGCATAATAATTTCGATTCTCTGTTTTCAAGCCGAGATTTGCTTTAATTTCTTAAGTCAGTTTGAGAAAATATTCTCTATCTTAGTGGGCAAAGGTAAAAACTAATTAAATGTCTCTGATACATATACTTGTTAACATATTTTATCTGTACCTTTTGATCGGCTTCCTTTTTGGTTTGTGGTTTGTATTTAGTGGGGTTCACAAAGTTGATGCAGGAATGCGGTCAGGGGGAATTATTTTACGATTGCTCATTTTTCCCGCATCGGCTGCCCTTTGGCCGATTTTACTGGGTAAATGGCTTCGAACAAAAAAATAAACGTTCCTTGACAAATTGTGTGGAACTTCAAAATGGTATTCCTTGAATGCCCTTGTGATTGAAAGGGTATTCATTTTGAAGTTCCATTTTTACACAATTTCTGTCAAAGAACTAAAATAAAAATATTTATTTATGGTTCCCTCTCTCCGCAATCGCCATCGAGTGATCTGGATGGTACTGGCTTTTTTGCTTCCAATAGGGTTTGCATTGGCCGTATGGTCAATTCCAAATTATCCCGGATTCAATGTAATGCCCGCAGAATCCAATAATGAGGATTATTGTAAAATTACCTATAGCAAGAACTCCCTGAATGGCGTTTTTGTATCTCTGGAACTGTTGAAACCCATCATCAGTCCTGCTCCCGTACTAAAAGCGAAGCCAAGTGGAGCTAAGGAATTTATTGTGCTGGGAGGGCTTGGAGCCGTGGGTGATTATAAGTTTAAATGGGGAGAAGCAGCTTCCTTTAAATTTCCTGTAGATTTTAGAATTGAAGACTTGGTCACAGAGCAAGTTGTCACTGAAATAAAATCAACAAAATGAGTGTTGATTACAAGCCGGTTCTTTGGAATCATCAAAAGAAACGCTACGATTGGATTATGCTGGGGCTGATTGCCTTGTACTTAGTTGTTTTTTTTGTTACTAATGCTGTATTGCATCCCGGAGCTACTGCCGAAACGCTGATTATTCGGGCTACTGGTTCGCTGGCTTTCATTATGCTGCATGTAATTTTAACTATTGGCCCCTTGGCAAGGTTGAATCCCAGGTTTCTTCCTTTGTTGTATAATCGCAGGCATTTAGGGGTTACGATGTTCACAATCGCTTTGGTGCATGGTTTATTTAATATCATTCAGTTTCATGCTCTGGGCCTGGAGGATCCTTTAGTTGCTCTTTTTTCTTCAAATGTGCACTATGATTCAATTGTGAATTTTCCTTTTCAGGTGCTGGGCTTTTTTGCTTTATTGATTTTATTTCTAATGGCCACTACAAGTCATGATTTCTGGTTGAAGAACCTTGGGCCAAAGTTTTGGAAAAGCTTGCACATGATGGTGTATATCGCTTACAGTATGCTTTTGTTTCATGTGTTGCTAGGAGTGGTTCAACTGGAAAAATCTCCCTTCATAATTGGAGCTTTGGGGCTTGGTTTAGCTATGGTAGCAGGTTTGCATGTTGCTGCGGCTATAAAAACCAAAAGAGAAACAGCGCAATCCTCTTCTGAGCTGGAAGGCTTTTATGAGGTGTGCAGGGTAGATGAAATTGAAGATGACCGGGCCAAAGTTGTTTTACTGGATAATGAAAATATTGCCATATTTAAATATGACGGCAAACTATCCGCTGTAAGCAATATTTGTCGTCATCAAAATGGGCCTCTGGGGGAAGGAAAGATTGTAGATGGCTGCATAACTTGTCCCTGGCATGGCTACCAGTATCTGCCTGAGAACGGGCAATCGCCTGCTCCTTTTACTGAAAAGGTAGAAACTTATGATGTGAAAATTCAGGATGATAAAGTTTTTGTTAATCCAAGCCCTTATCCTGAAGGTACAGAGCGCCCGCCGGCGGTCATTGGGTGATCACAAAAAATGTAAAAAATGGAAAAGCAAGATTTTTATATAGGCTGGCAGAAGAAAATGCCAAAAACTTATCAAAAGCAGATAAGGCCTTTTGTTATAGGCCTGTCAATTATTATTCCATTGCTTGGTTTGGGTTTGGTGATGAGCCAGCGAGGGTTTTTACCTTCTGTTTTTGAGTTTGGCCAGGAGCGGTCTGTTGAAGGATGGTTGTTAAAAGAACCTGTTCCTATGATTAGTATCAAGGCGGGCAGAGACCGGGACGGTAATTTGGTTCGCCAGGATCTTCTGTTAGTTGGGTTCGGAAAAACCGGCGCTGAGGCCACCATTGAAAGTATGGAGAAAGAGGCTGGGGGAGATTTAAATCGAAGGCATGTAAAGTTAAAAGGTACATTGTTTTACTATGATGGATGTGGAGCTTTAGAGTTAACTAGTGGAAAGGATGCTTTGGAGCAACTTTTTGACGATTATATGCCAGGTACAGCTCCTTTGGAAAAAAAAGAAAAGCAGGCGGTATTCGGAGAAATAGCAGATCCAAAGTGTTTTTTTGGTGTGATGAAGCCAGGTTTTGGTAAGCCTCACAGGGCTTGTGCGATTAATTGCATAAATGGAGGTGTTCCTCCTATTTTACGAAGCCATAGTAAAGAGGGGCAAACCAATTACTATATTGTTCTGGATGCAAATGGTAAACCTGTCAACAAAGAGATACTTCCATACGTTGGCGATTATGTACGATTATGTGGAGTAGGCCATCGCCGAAATAATTGGGACTATATTTTCCTTGAGCCTGAAGAAGGCTTATTGAGTATAACGACCACTTCTTTTAAGAAATTACCAAGATGCAAATAAGGGATAAATAAAGGCAGAGCGCTAGCGCTCTGCCTTTATTTATCCCTTATTTGCATCTTGAAAAGGCAAGGAGGTTTATTGTTATTCAATAAATGCTTACTTTTGACGTTTTGAAGCAAAAAAGAGGAGTAACAAATGGCTGATATTATTCAACTTTTGCCGGAAGCAATTGCGAACCAGATTGCAGCCGGGGAGGTTGTGCAACGGCCGGCGTCGGTAGTGAAGGAACTCGTAGAGAATGCTATTGATGCCGGAAGCAGCGAGATCAAGGTAGTTATAAAAGATGCGGGTAAAACACTCATCCAGATCATTGATAATGGTTGCGGGATGTCGGAACGAGATGCCCGAATGGCATTTGAACGGCATGCTACCTCGAAAATCCGTGAAGCTAAAGATCTGTTTGCTATTCGAACCATGGGGTTCCGGGGAGAAGCACTGGCATCTATTGCAGCTATTGCCCAGGTTGAGCTAAAAACGCGCCGTCAAACCGATGAACTTGGAGTTCGTTTAATGATTGAGGGAAGTCGAGTTGTTGAGCAGGGGCCTTGTCAGTGTACTTCAGGATCTAATTTTGCGATAAAGAACTTATTTTACAATGTTCCTGCCCGCCGGCAATTCCTAAAATCTGATAATGTTGAATTTAAGCATATCCTGGATGAATTTCAGCGACTTGCAATTGCTAATGCAGATATTTTCTTTTCGCTACATCACAACGGAACGGAGATCTTTCACTTAAATCCCGGGAATTTACGCCAGCGGATCGTTGGAATTTTTGGCACCAATGTGAATAAAAAACTGGTACCCATTGGAGATGTCGGAGAAGAAGAAGGCTTGTTAAAGCTAAATGGATTTGTAGGCAAGCCTGAATTCGCTAAAAAAACAAGAGGAGAACAGTACATATATGTTAACCATCGTTTTATAAAAAGTGGATTTTTGAACCATGCCATCACTACTGCCTTCGAGGATTTACTTCCTAAAGGGCATTTCCCGCTCTATGTAATATTTATTGAACTGGATCCTGCCAAGATTGATATCAATGTTCATCCAACCAAACAGGAAATTAAGTTTGATGATGAAAGAATGGTTTATAAAGTGTTGAAAGTAGCCGTTAGGCATGGTTTAGGGAAGCACAATATCATTCCGACTTTAGATTTTGAACAGGAAAGAATTATTACGCATCCTACCCCCTCTCCGAGAATTGAACGGCAGCCCAACAATACCGGAACAAATCCTTCCTCAGGAGGAAGTAATGCTTTCCCGAATGTGGACTTTAGGCAGGCCCAAAACCTTAAAAGGTGGGAAGATTTATACAAAGACCTTGAATCCGTCGATGAAACTCCAAAAGAGGAAAAACCTCAAGAGCCTCAGCCCGTTACGATTCCTAGCCGTTGGGATGATGAAGAAGACAGCTCACAAGGCAGGCTTATGGAGGCTGAAAATAAAAAAATGCTTTTTCAGATCCATCAATCGTTTATCATTAGTCAAATTCGTTCGGGTTTTATGTTGATCAATCAACAAGCGGCACATGAGCGAATTTTGTATGAAAAGTATTTGGACGTAATTAAGAATCAGCCTGTTTACTCGCAGAAAGCCCTTTTTCCGAAAGAGGTTCAATTTTCAAAAGCGGATGCGGTGTTGTTGCATTCGATACTACCGCTGATACAGCGTTTGGGGTTTGATATTGAGCAAACCGAGGAATGTAAGTTCATCATTAACGGCTCACCGGCAGATTTGGTAGATAAACGCACGGAGCAGGTATTATTGGAAGGCTTGCTGGAACAGTATAAGGAAAATATTGAGCTGCAATTAGGGCAAGTGGAAAATTTGGCGCGTTCTATGGCGAAAAGTTCATCCATAAAAGCAAGACAATCTCTTGGTGATGAAGAAATGCAAGAGCTCGTTGATAAATTATTTGCTTGTGATGTGCCATTTAAAAGCCCTTCCGGAAATAAATGTTTTTTTACCATCTCGCTGGAAGAAATCGAAGATAGGTTTTTGTAGTATGGATTAGCTTATTAAGACAATAAATATGCTCAAATTAACAGATGTTGTAAAGAATTTATTGATTATAAATGTGCTGATGTTCATTGCCGGGATGGTTTTGGAGTCTTTTGGGCCTCAATATTCAAATATGCTGGCATTGCATTATCCGGGTGCGGAGGATGTTTTTCAGCCTTACCAGATTGCAACCCACTTTTTTATGCACGCTAATTTGCCGCACATATTCTTCAATATGTTTGCCTTGGTGATGTTTGGAAGTGTTTTGGAGACCCTATGGGGGCCTAAAAAGTTTTTGTTTTATTATTTCTTTTGCGCGATCGGAGCTGCTGCGCTCCATATGCTGATTTTCCATATTGGGGTCGTTGAGTTGAAAAGCCTGAGGACAGCGTTTCTTGCTTCGCCGGAATTAGCAACCTTTATTGGCTTTTTTGAGGAGGTACCCTCCTATATTCTTAATTATGGGCCTTACAAGACTTTGTATAACCAATTACAGGCAGGATTTAATGAAGGAGTTCTGGTACCGGGGCTTGTGGAAGGTACGGAGCAATTGATGAACCGTTGCTTACAAGCTAAGATGGCTGTACCTATGGTCGGGGCCTCCGGAGCTATTTTTGGGCTTTTACTGGCATTCGGGATGAAGTTTCCCAATCAGGAGTTGATGTTGATTTTTTTACCAATACCGATAAAGGCTAAATATTTTATTCCCGTTCTGATGGGTATTGAGTTGTTTTTGGGGGTTGAGCAATTCGAATGGGATAATATAGCTCACTTTGCCCACCTGGGAGGAGCATTAGCCGGGTTCTTATTAATAATTTATTGGCAAAGGTTTGGATCTAGGTTTTAAAGATTCCTGGCTGGTGATTTGTTCGTTCTCTGGATTTTTGCACGAAAAATCCAGAGAACGAACAAATCACCAGAATTTAAATTTATTATTTTATTAATAATCATCAACTTGATCGGGGGGTTAGTGGTTTGTACTTTTGAGCATTGATGAAAGAATCTTAAAAATATGTTATGCTGAGTTCAATTTGGGAGGATTTAAAAAGAGAGTTTCGGTCGGGAAACATGGTAACCCGGCTCATTATCATAAATTTTATAGGGTTTGTTTTTATCAACATTGTACGTTTGGTGGCTTTAGGTTTTGGAGGAGATGTAGCTAATGAAGCGATTAGAGCGTTTTCAATGTCTTCGGATTGGTACTATTTGTTGACCCATCCTTGGGTACTCATTACGCATATGTTTATCCATCTTTCTTTCCTGGGGCATTTGTTGTTCAATATGTTGTTTTTATATTGGTTTGGGCGGATACTCGGGGATTTCCTGGGAGATCATCGAATACTTCCGGTCTATCTTTTAGGAGGTTTTGCCGGAGCATTGGCCTATTTTATTTTTGGCAACCTTTTCTTTGGGCCAGGCCTGGGAGTGCTTCCTGCCTACGGTGCTTCGGCGGCTGTAATGGGAATTGTCGTGGCCTCAGGAGTGTTAGCGCCTGATTATATTATTCGCTTGTTATTTATTGGGGATGTAAAGTTGAAGTTCGTGGTAATGGTGCTGGTTCTTATCGATTTGTTTGCTATCCCGGATCACAATGCAGGAGGGCATATTGCTCATTTGGGCGGAGCGGTATTTGGCGCTTTTTTTATCATTCAATTGCGTAATGGGAACGATTTATCTGAGCCCGTAAATAAACTATTGGCAAATATTGTGAACTTCTTTAAACCTACTCCGGTAGGTGCAAAAACAAGAAAGCAAACCGTTGTTTACAAAAATATTCGCGTCAACAAGAGAAAAGACGATAGCGTTTCCGGAGAAGATCCTGCTTCTTATCAGGAACGCCTGGATGCAATTCTGGATAAAATTAAAGAAACAGGCTATAAAAGCCTGACCGCCGAAGAGAAGGAGTTTCTGCAAAGAGCCAGTAAGAAACAATAAAATAGCTTTTCCAGGTGGGAAGGAAGAAAAAGCGATACGCCTTTTTTAACAGCTTGATGATATGGCTGGGGATTGTTTTGACCCTTCTGACTATCGTCAGTGCTTATTCTGGCCGGTTTGCTCCGGGTTCTTTCTGGCCTGCTTCAGTTGCTGGGCTGTTTTTCCCTTGGTTGCTTTGGGCAAATGTATTGGTTTTTATTTATCGTACTTTTCGAAAGTCCTGGAGAGCCTTACTGCCCCTATTTACAGTTCTGGCTGTTTTGCCTCAGAGCGGGCGCTTGGTTAGGCTTCAACTGCCGGGGAATACCGAGCCTTCCAATCTCAAAGTACTTACTTATAATCTTCAAAGCTTATTAGGTGTTCGATATGGTAAAGAAGAAGACCCGTCGAGAATGGAGAAACTGCTTGTTTTTTTGAAAAAAAATGGGTCTGATGTTCTTTGTTTTCAGGAGTTTCCTAGATATAAAAAGGAAGGAACAGACTTTGCCAAAATGTTGAGAAACCTGGGTTACGACTATGAATATCTTCCGAGCCGCATGTCTGTCGGTATTTTTTCCAAATATCCATTTCAGGAAAAAAAGATCTATTCCAAAGAGAACTCCTATAATGCGGTTATTTATGCTGATGTGTTGATTAATGGAGAAGTGCTAAGGGTTTACAATTTACATTTGTTGTCAAATCAGATCACCTCTAAAACAGAAAAACTGATTCGCGACAGTAAGCTTTCCTCTCTTTCTGAAAAGAAAACGTGGAGTACCCTTCGTTATGTAATGGCTATGTACTACAGGACCTCCCAGATTCGGGTAGCGCAGATCAAAGAGTTATTGAAATCAGTTAATAATTGTCCGTATCCTTTTATTGTATGTGGTGATTTTAACGACACTCCCTGGTCGCATTCCTATCATTTAATCAGCCAAGAGTTAAGAGATGGTTTCATTGAAGCCGGGAGCGGTATGGATGTTACTTACAGAGGGCGAGTCCCTGCTTTGAGGATAGACTATATCTTCGCCGGAAAGGAGGTGACTTTTAAACGATATGAGACACTTTCCGCTGCGTTTTCGGACCACTATCCCGTAGAAACCATTTTGAGTTTAGGTTCTGGATGACTTCATTTGGTCGAAAGTACTTTCGACCAAATGAAGTCATCCAGAACCTGATTTTCGCCGCTTGGCAGGAAATTTCTTTTTTGAGAGGCGTTCTTTTTTTAAAATTTTTACTAAAATTTAAAAAAAAGAACGCCTCTCAAAAAAGAAAATACTCCTCCCGAGACAGCCTCAAAAAAGAAATTTCGCGTCGTAGGCGCGTTTATTTTCCAGAGCGAGAATCCCTGAACATGAGTACTCATTAACTTAGGTTACAGAGTACTGATTTAATTAGGACAAAACAAGTCTATTTTTTATTAGGAAAGGAAGGGCGAACCTCGACTTTACTTGGAAGTGTACGCGGATGTATTTTTAACAGGTCAATAACCATCTGGCCGAGATCTTCAGGTTGGATTTTCCAGGCATCCGCCTCATTAGGAGTATGGTTGTTGAAGTAAGTTGCTACAGAGCCCGGCATAATGGTAGTCGTTTTGATTCCATAAGGGCGTAGATCCAGCATAGCTGCTTGTGTGAAGCCCACAAGTCCGAACTTGCTTGCGTTATAGGCTGCTCCTGTTGGGAAGAAGTTGGTTCCGGCGAGGCTAGCAATGGTGATCAGATAACCTTCAGAAGCTTTTAATGCGTCAATGCAAGCTTTTATGCTGTAGAATGCACCAGTTAGGTTGATGTCAATCGTTTCGTTCCATTGATCTATAGTGAGCTGATCGATTGGAGCGAAGTGCCCGAGGCCGGCGTTGGCAATCAAAACATCGATTTTCCCGAAAGTATCCAGTGTTGTTTTGACAGCTGCTAGTTGGCTTTGGTAGTCGCGGACGTCAGAAGCTATTCCTAGGGCCTTGCCACTGCCAATTTGATTTAGTTTCTGCGCTGCTTCATTGGCTTTTTGCTCATTTCTGCCAGTAATGGCAACGTTCATTCCTTCTTTAAGCATGCTTTCCGCAATGCCGTATCCGATTCCTTTTGTTCCACCGGTGATAAGGGCGGTTTTACCGTTTAGGTTCTGCATAAGTTATTTTGATCTTTTTTAATAAAACGCAATTATTTAGGTTTTCTCTCTAATCTTCCAGCGGGACACCATTTTCGTCTGTGGTTAGGACTTCACTCATGTAGTTGAAGAACGGGAGCATGTTTTTGTAGCTTTCGATGATCTTATCCAAAAAATCGGGAGCAAGTACTTCTTCATCGGAAAACCTACGTGTAACGAGAAATTGCTTGTACCGGAGAAGGTCAATATTAGGATGGTCTTTTTTATAACCTTTAGGGGCTGTTTTTACTTTTTCTCCTTCCAATTGTCCAAAGGTGTAAACAAAGTCTGGGGAGGCAATTATTTTTCTCAGCGGCTCAGCATCGGTAGCAAGCTCCAGGCGAATACGTTTTAGGTCATCCGGATTAGGGCCCCAGAATCCCCCTCCTACCATAGATGCGCCCGGTTGTATTTGGAAATAGTAGCCGCCCCGTTTCCATTTGGTAGCCCTTTTCAATCCTCCGCTGAACCAGGCTTTGTAAGGTGTTTTGTCTTTAGAAAAACGAATGTCGCGATAGATCCTGAATAGGCTTTGCTTGCCCGACATGGTTTCTAGTTCATCAAACTGGCCATACGTTTCAATTAATTGGTTCGCAAAAGCAACCATTTCAGCGTGCGCTGCTTTGTACTCTTCTTTATGATCGTTGAACCAGTCGCGATTATTATTGGCGTTTAATTTTTTTAAAAACGTAAGGACTTGAGAGGAAACGGCACGGTTTTGCATATTTCAGAGGTTCGCGATAGAGCGTGTGACTACTTATTAAAGGGAAGGATACTACAATAGAGTACAACATTCACAAGTGGAAAAACTCCTGAATGTTGTACTCTATTGTAAATAACTCTCCTTCTGATTTCAGCTTAGACTCTATCAAGAGTAGTTACTAAATACTTCCAAAACTTCTGAACAGAAGAAATGTTCACTTTTTCATCAGGAGAATGGGCGTGATGGATCGTTGGGCCGAAAGAGATCATATCGAGGCCAGGGTAGTGCTGTCCGATAATGCCGCATTCCAGGCCTGCATGACAAGCCGCCACTTTGGGCTTGGAACCGAATAGTTCCTCATAGATTTCAACCATAGTGGACAGAATATTAGAGCTTGAATTCGGTGCCCAGCCAGGATAGTCGCTATCGTTTTCAATGCGTGCTCCAATTAATTCAAAAGGTGCACGAACTGCGTTGGCAACATCTTTTTTTCCTGACTCCACGGAGCTGCGTTGCAGGCTTTGGGTGGTGAAGTCTCCATCTTTTACAATAACCCTGGCCAGGTTATTAGAAGTTTCAACCAACCCAGAGATGCTGGGCGTCATTCGGAAAACGCCGTTCGGAACCGCATAAATTGCATTGAGTATTCTCTCTTGATCTTCAGCGCATGTAATGTTCCCGGGGTTTTCATGAGGAGTGATTTCAATGTTTATATTGGGTTCAATATCTTTGAATTCCTCTACAATTAGCGCTTTTCTTTGCTCGAATTCTGTTAGAAAAGCTTCTTTTTTATCAGAAGGTACAGTGATTACAGCTTGCGACTCGCGCGGGATGGCATTTCTAAGGCTACCTCCATCGATATGGCCTATGCGCATTCCGAATTCGTGTGTGGTTTGATAAAGGAGGCGGTTCATTAGTTTGTTGGCATTTGCTCTGCCTATGTGGATGTCAATGCCGGAGTGGCCACCTTTAAGTCCACTTACTTTGATGTGAAAGCCTTCTGAATTTGCCGGTGTAAGTTCGACTTTGTAGTGATAATAGGTGTTCGTATTGACACCACCAGCACACCCAATGGTAAGCTCGTCATCTTCTTCCGAATCGAGGTTAAGGAGGATTTTCCCGTCAAGCATGCCTTCCTGTAAGCCTTTGGCTCCTGTCATCCCTGTTTCTTCGTCAATAGTGAATAATGCTTCAAGAGCCGGATGTGGGATATCTTTAGATTGTAATAAAGACATGATTGACGCAACGCCAATACCATTATCGGCTCCAAGTGTAGTGCCTTCAGCGGTTACCCATTCGCCATCAATAAAGCTGCGGATCCCTTGATTGTCAAAATCAAAAACTGTATCGGCATTTTTTTGGTGTACCATATCCAGGTGAGATTGTAAGATCACGGTCGGGCGGTCTTCTTTACCTTGGGTAGCCGGTTTTTTGATTACCACATTTCCTGTGGGGTCTACAAAAGTTTCAAGGCCTAAGTTCTCTCCGAAGTTTTTGATGAATTCAATAACGCGTTCCTCTTTTTTGGAAGGGCGGGGAACATCATTAAGGGCAGAAAAGTTTTCCCAAATAGGTTTGGGTTCTAAGGCAGTAATATTTGTGTTCATGTCGAGTTATTTAATTTTATAAATTGTAATATAGGAGTTACAGAGAATTAATTGATTCCAATGTAAAAATATTCAAATAATTTTGGTTCTTTAACAAAAATTGTGAAAAAATGAAACTTCAAAATGATAACATTTTCAGCAATAAAGGTATTCAAGGATTATTATTTTGATGTTTTATACAATTTATCAAAGAACGATAATTTTCAAATTGTGTCAAAAAAAGGATCAAAATTTAAGGTCTTTGATATCCACTGCGGGAAATGTGGAGAATTTGTATTAACCTATCACAAATATGGAGCTGGAAAGGGGATTTTGCGCCTGTATTTTCATCGGATCATGGCTCCAGCTGAGTTAAAGGAATTATTAGATAAGCCCTGTCAGCGGGTGAGCGATGTTCCTAATTTAAGTTGCAGTGCATGTGAGGAAGTGCTGGGAGTACCCATCGTGAGCAAAGGTCAGAAAGGGGCTTTCAGGATGCGGCAAGGCTTTTTTCACAGAAAGTTAATCAAGAAAGAGTCCAGAAAGTAGCTCTTTACAAGAAAAGAGCTACTCTTTGGAACCCTCCTCCAACAGAAGAAGGCCATTAAGTTGTTACTCTAATAGCCTTTATTAGTGGACTTATGATATTAATTTCTGGAATGGAATCAGCGAGATAAGCCAATTCCAAGTTTATACTTCAGAATAGTTTTCGCTACGATATCTGGCGTTCAGTATTTCATTACGGCGATTTACTGAAGGCTTGGTAAAATGCTTTCTCTTACGAAGCTCCTTTGTGAGCTGAATTTGGCGATGTTTTCTTTTATAGCGTTTTAAAGCTTTGTCGATGGGTTCACCATCACGAATATTGATAATTAGCATATACTCTTTAAAATTTTTAAAAATTAGATCAAAAGGGCTAAATGCCCGCATTTCAAGTGGAAACTTATTTCCTGAAATGAATTTTTATACAGTAAAATAGCTAGAAATCAAACTTCACCACTACGAATTAGTGGCGGTTGCTTTTTAAGTTCCGCAAAGATATAAGGTTTTTCATAATTTAGCAATATATTTTTTGATAAAATAAACATGAGTCATCCCGAGTTTTCGGGATGACTCATGTTTTGACTGTTACTTCAGCGATTCTCGCTTTGAAAAATGAACGCGCCTACAGCGCGAAATTTCTTTGAGAGGGAGACCGCAAGGGCTATTTTGCGAAGCAAAATAGCCCTTGCGGTCTCCCTCTCAAAGAAATTTCTCCGCGAATTGCTGCGGTTAATTAACTATTTTAATAGATGCCTTGTTAGTAAGAAAATCAAAAACTTTACAAATATGAAAATCCGTACATTACTATTACTTGGCGTTTTTGCCCTAACTGTATTGGCCTGTTCTAAAACTGAGAAGACTGGTGAAAATACATCTCAAGAGCCGATGGCTAAATTTGCTGACGAAAAGGATTTTAAAGATGCTCACGAAAAACCAGAAGCTATAGAGATGAATTATAAAGGCGAAATGAAATCTTTCCCTACACCTGATGGTAAAGAAGCTAAAGCTTATGCTTTAATGCCCGAAGGAGAAACAGATAAGTTCTTGTTTGTAATTCATGAATGGTGGGGTTTAAACGATCATATCAAAAAAGAAGCTGAACGTTTGTTCGGTTCTCTCGGGAATGTTGGTGTGCTGGCTTTGGATATTTATGATGGAAAAGTGGCCGACAACCCCGAGAAAGCCGGAGAATATATGAAAAGTGTGACTCCGGAAAGGGCAGAAGCTATTATTCAGGGAGCTATGAGTGCTTTTGTAAAAAATGGTAAAGTAGCTACTATTGGATGGTGTTTTGGTGGAGGATGGTCTTTGCGTACCTCTATTATGGCAGGAGAAAAAGGTGCTGGCTGTGTAATGTACTATGGAATGCCTGTTGAAAAAGCAGATGAACTGGCTCCTTTAAAAGCGGACATCCTGGGAATTTTTGCAGAGAAAGATGGTTGGATCAATCCGGATGTAGTTAATAAATTTGAAAATTTGGCTAAAGCTACCGGAAAGAATATAGAAGTACACCAGTTCGATGCTGATCATGCTTTTGCTAATCCAAGTAATCCAAAGTATAATAAAGAAGCTGCTGAAAAAGCTAATGCTCTGGCCTTAGCCTTTTTACAGGAAAAGTTGAAATAGGGGGGAAATGGATAATAAAAAAGGGGAGTTGGCGCGCCAACTCCCCTTTTTTATTATCCATTTTAAAAGTTTATATAGTATTGTTGCAACTGCTTGCTTGTTTCTTTTTCTTTAATATTGTCGATATAATCAGTGATAAAGCTGATTTTTTCATTGAGTAAATCATTTACTCCATCCTCAGCGTCCTCCCCTTCTAATTGATCTTCAAAGCTGCTTCTTAGCTTATTGAGGGCATTGGTAGCAGCAAAACGGCGGAAAGGAGATTGGTTCAAATCTAAACCAACAGATGCCACTTTGTCAACTTTCGTCTGGAAGTTTACTTTCCCTAAAGTCTCTACGATTTTACAATAATTGGTGAAGAAGCTGAAAGCTGAGTATCCTCCAACTTCATCCCAGTGTTTTTCAAAAAAGTCGAGGTATTTTTCATCGGGATAAGAAGCATAAATGTCGCTGAGTGCACTGATAATCGTAGCATTTTGCTCATTTTCGAGTTTTCCGGCGTATTCCAGAGCGGTTTTCTCGTCTAGTTTTCTCAAGGTGCGGAGGGCTGCAGAAATACAACGGTAAGCCTGATCGGATTGAATAGTTCGCTTTGCCGTTTCGACGGCTCGAAGGTCACCTGTTTCGGCTAAGTAGTTTAATGCGTCAGCACGAACCATGCTATGTTCATCATTTAGAGCTAATTGATTGATAGTCTCCTTTGCGCTTGGCTTGTCGGTTGCGGTTAAATCTATGGCCATTCTGCGAATCCCCCAGAAAGGATCATTCAGAGCGGCTTCGATGACTGCCTGAGCTTCGGGTGTTTCGCTATCTCCTAAAGCTTGAAGCGCATCGAAGCGATCCACATAAAGCGGTGCATGCTTATATTGGAAAATGTATTGGCTTTCTGTCTTGTTGTCAGTGCGTTCACAAAGCAGAACCCTGTCAGCGTCAACATTGACCAGATTCGGCTCTACAGGGACGAAAAAAGAAAACGTTTGCCTGCGTTGATCCATAAAGACCTTTTCGCGGCGGGGCTTTCCGGAAGCGCCATAAATATCAATAGCAAATGGAAGCTGGAAAATTGGGGGATACTTTTCAGGATCCTGAAGCTGTTCAACAATCACATCTAATTGCTGCTTCTCGTCATCATAAACATAATCAATTGAAATTTCCGGGTGGCCTTTTTCAAAATACCATTGATTGAAGAACCAGTTCAGGTCCTGGCCGGTAATTTCTTCGAAGGCAATGCGAAGCTCGTGTGCTTCCACGTCAGAGTAGGCGTTGTCAGTCAGGTATTTGTTAAGAGCAGCAAAGAAAGCTTCATCGCCTAAATAGTTTCTCAACATATGAAGAACTAGTCCGCCCTTGTTATAACTGTGCGCATCGAAAGTGGATTCTTTATTATCGTAATCGTAATAAATAAGGTCGTGTGCAAATCTTGATGCTGAACGAACATACCCTTCTAATTCTCTCTGAAGGTGTTGGTCAGCGCGATCTTTACCATATTTATGTTCAAACCAAAGGTATTCGCTATAGTTTGCAAAGCCCTCGTTCAAGGTTAAATTGGCCCAGCTTTCGCAGGTAACCAGGTCACCAAACCAATGATGGAACATTTCGTGAGCAACGATGGCATCATTATTATCATCGATCAATTCCCGTGTTTTTTGCTGAACAAACTCCCCGAAAATGACTGCACTGGTATTTTCCATGGCTCCGGAAACATAATCACGAACAACTACCTGGGCGTATTTATCCCAGGGGTAAGGATAATCCAATACCTCAGAAAAGAAGCTTAGCATTTCAGGGGTATGAGCAAATATTGCTGTAGCGTCCTCTTCGTATTCAGGTTCTACATAATACATAAGCGGCTTTTCTTCCCATTTATCTTCTACTACTGCAAATTCTCCTACAGTAACCATGAAGAGGTAAGGGGCATGAGGTTTATCCATTTTCCAGGTATCCGTGCGGGTTCCATCAGGATTAGGCCGGGATTGCGTCAGTAAGCCATTTGATAAAGTCTGGAAACGATCTTCGACAGTAAGCGAGATTTCCTGTGTACAACGCTCGTTAGGCTTATCTACAGTAGGGAACCAACGAGAATTATATTCTGTTTCGCCCTGCGTCCATATTTGCATCGGTTTATTGGGATCTTCGCCTCTGGGATTAATAAAGAATAGCCCTTGATCACTGGTGATGGCGCCGCCCTGTTCCTGTCCTGCTTCGGCCGGTTTGGCAACATAATCGATAAATAGCTCGATTTTCTGGCCGCGATTGAAGGATTTATAGAGGTCTATTACTAATTTTTGGCCATCATAGTTATATTCAAGCACCTGGTTGTCAGGTAAGAGTCGAACTTGTTTGACGTCAAAGTTGACGGCATCGAGGGTGATTTCTTTTACGGGGTAGAAGTAGGGTTCCAGGGTAAGTTGTGCTTTACCAATGACCCATTCCTTTTCCCAGTCAAAGAGAAGGTCTAGTTTCGTATGTAATAGATCAATTGAGCGTGTAGCGCTAGGATTGTAGGAAGGAAGTTGGTAAACTTCTGCATCCTCTTCATCAATGATTTTAGGAGCGCTTACGTATAGCGTATCAAGAACTCTTTTTTCGACTGTTTCGTCGTTGTAGGAAGCCGGGGCCGTCTCCGGGTTATTTGAAATTTTTTGTGAGCTTGAGCAAGCTGCAAGAAGAAGCAGCGAAGCTAACCAATAAATGTTACGCATTACCAATGGTTTTAGTTTATTATGAAAGTCTAATGAGACGGTTTAGTTTCTAATGGCGATAATAGTGTTCGGATCCCGCTTCCTTAGAGGGTCAGAAAAATTAATGCTTAAAAGTAAAGATTTATTTTATGCCCTAATGATTTTGAATAATTTTTAGACAAAAATAAAAAGTTCTTTGACATAAATTGTGAAAAAATGGAACTTCAAAATGATAAGCCTTTCAGCCACAAGAGCATTCAAGGCTTATCATTTTGAAGTTCCACACAATTTGTCAAAGAACGAAATAAAAAAACCTCCTTTGAAAATATATTCCATCGGAGGTGAAGGTTTGCTCTTTTGGAGACAAAAGTCTAGCTAATGCTCTACAGCAAGGGAAATATTTTCATTGAAGCATAATCGGGAAAGTGAATTGGGTTGATAAAAGGTAAAAGTTTAAAGGGGAGCGATCTTGCATTAAAATGCAGGAATAAATGAATTCGAATACTGTTGAAATCAAAATGTAGATTATTTACCTTTCGGTTCAAATATAAGTAAATTTCCCTACAATAACTACTTTTTTATAAATTTATTTTGTTTTTCGCCAAGTTTTTCCATAAAAGTTTTTCTTAGAAAAAGCATCTTTTAATCCTTGTAGGTGGGCATCAAATAAATCAGTCTGTTTTTTAACATAATATTGGAAAAGGGCTTTGGAAGAGGCTATGCTGATAAAATATAAGGAAAACAAGAAAAAAGCGGGTTTGGAGTAGTTCCGGCGCATGAAAAGAACTCTGTTCCGAACCTGGTAATACGTTTTTACAGGAGAAACACTGCCAACCGTAAGGCTGTCTTTGTGGTATACAATACTCTTAGGTTCGTAGAAAAGCTGATAGCCTGCCTTATTTATTTGCGCGCACCAGTCAATTTCTTCATAGTACAGAAAAAACGCTTCAGGCATGGGGCCAATTTTTTCAATGACTTCCTTTTTTACCATGAAAGCTGCACCATATAGATAAGGCATGGGCAGTGCTTCTTCGTATTGCCCGTGGTCGGTTTCTCCCAGGCCAACTGTTTTATTCCGGCCCGTGAGAAAGTGTACCTTGGTAAAACCAGCGTACTGCAATCGCTCTTTAGGTTCAAAAAAACGAATTTTTGATCCGGCTGCTCCAATGTTTGCATTTCCCAGGCGCTCAACAAGCGCTTCTACGGCATAGGGAGCGATTTCTGTATCATTGTTTAGGAAAAAGTAAAGTTCGCCAGAGGCATGTTGTAAGCCAAGGTTGTTCCCACCGGCAAAGCCAAGATTGGTTGGGCTGTTGACTACTTTCACTCCCGGGAAATAAGTTTGATACAAGCTGGATTTATCTTCCGGGCAATCATTATCAACAATGATTGCTTCAATTTTAGGGTAGGTGGACGCCATCAAAGAGTGGAGCATGGCGCAGGTCGCCTCATCCTGATGGTAATTAACGGAAATGACCGAAACCAGTGGTTTTTGATCCATTTATTGGTTTGTAGTTTGGGGTGTAAGTTACTATTTTTAATAGACTTGAAGCTTTCTACTTTCCCACTTTCCACTATTTAAATTTGATAAGCTATTTACAATTTCGTATACTCGCCGATCAGTAAGATTCGTTAGTTGATCCATGGAAGAAATTACTTCAAATATTTTACAGGAGGCAGAGGCCTACGTACGTGCATTCATGAGTAAGAGGCTCAAAAAGGAATACCATTTTCACAATTTTGAGCACACCAGAAATGTGGTTGAGGCATGTAGCGAGATTGCCAATGGCTTTGACCTAAGGGAAAAAGAGGTTGAACTATTATTGCTCGCTGCATGGTTTCATGACACTGGTTATGATAAAGGCAGTGAAGGCCATGAAAAGCGAAGCATAGCCTATGCAGAGGAATTTATGGAAGAAGCAGGTTACCCTGCTGAAGGTATCAATGTGGTCCAAGATTGTATTTGGGCAACAACCATCCCTCAGCAACCTAAAAACCTCCTTGAGCAAATTTTATGCGATGCGGATCTGAGCCATTTAGGAAAAAAGATCTATTGGGATATGTGTGGCCGCCTCAGAATGGAGTTAACAGCCACTCAGAATATTTTAAAAGGAGAGCAGCAATGGGTTGCTGAGGAAATGGATTTCCTCAAAGCTCATCAGTATCATACTTATATGGCAAATGAGTTGTATAATAAGGGTAAAGAAAAACACTTAAAACAACTGCGCAAACGCCAATTAAGGCTTGATCCTCAGCTGAACCTGACGCCCGAAGAAATCGTAGCTAAGGAAAAGAAAAAGGCTAAGAAGAAACGCAAGGCTAGCAAAGTGCTTAAGAACAGCAAACTGGAGCTGAAGCAATTGGATCTTGGGCGTGGAGTGGAAACAATGTATCGGGCAACTTACCGTACGCATATCAATCTGAGTTCCATCGCTGATAATAAGGCGAATATCATGCTCAGTATCAATGCCATCATTATTTCTATTTCATTGCCTACATTAGTACAACGCTTTGACACAAACCCCAAATTGATCATACCCACTGTGATCCTTTTAGGGGTATGCCTGACTTCCATTGTTTTTGCTACTTTATCAACACGTCCTAAAGTAACGGAAGGGAAGTTTTCCCGTGAGGATATTGAGCAAAGACGATCAAACCTGCTTTTCTTCGGCAATTTCTACAATATGCCACTTGATGACTTCCATTGGGGCATGATGGAAATGATTAAAGATTCCGATTTCCTCTACAGTTCGATGACCCGGGACCTTTATTTTCTCGGAGTAGTGCTGGCTAAAAAGTATAAATACCTTCGCATTTGTTATACTATTTTTATGTATGGCCTTATCGTTTCTGTCATTGCGTTTGCTTTGGTGTTTTTATCTTTCTGATAGATATTCTTTGACAAATTACGTGGATCTTCAAAGTGATAATCCTTGAATGCCCCCTTTGGAATGAAAGAATTATCATTTTAAAGATCCATTTATCACAATTTCTGTCAAAGAGCCAAGATTCGTAGTGAAAATTATTGTATATTTATTGACTTTATCAGACTTGTTCTAAAAATTAAACAGAAAGTAGATGGGATAGGCTTGCCTAAAGCGGTATTGGCAGGCCAATACCGCTTTAGGCAAGCCTATCATTCCATATAACATTAGTAAACTCAATCATTGAGATATGTCTTACTACAAAATTATCAATGGGGTACGGTATGATCGGGAACTGCTCGACAATGCAAACCGCCTGGTGCAGGGAAAAGGAGACGGGCGAATCTCTGAAAAGGATATCAAGGAGCTGTTTGATATGGCTCTTGATAGTAAAAATGTGACCAAAGTAGAACAGCAAACGCTTTCCTATATTAAGGATAATTTTAATCTCACTGAGAAAGCGCTGAGCTGGTTGGATGAGCAAGATTTTTTGTTCTCGGGTTTAGAGAAAAGTGTTCACAAAGTTGTTCGAAAAGAATTTGGCCTCGATAAACTGGAGCTGGACATAGATATGGATGAAATAGATCGGCAGGAGGCGCTGGGAGGGAAGTTTTTTTTTGAAGAAGCTCTCGCGGATGGATTAGAACTTCTTGCACAGATAAACAATTACCGGGGGTTTATTTCGCCTTATGAGTTGTTTAGCCTTAATGAAGAAAAGGATTCTTTCGAAGCTGCTCTGGAAGTGATTAACCAGGGG
Organism: uncultured Saprospiraceae bacterium; assembly: GCA_964537285.1. Classification (GTDB taxonomy): domain Bacteria; phylum Bacteroidota; class Bacteroidia; order Chitinophagales; family Saprospiraceae; genus CAZHZT01. The sequence goes on from CAZHZT010000002.1 coordinate 80,866, forward strand.
AAATTATACCTCTTACCAATCAATTACAAGGAGCATTTTAATAAAGGAGAATTCTTATACGAGATCCCGAGGGATAATCTAAAAGTGTCTGATTATTGGATCTTTGGGTTGGAACTGCCTCAGCTTCCGAATTACCGGATTTTCGCTTTTAAAGAGCGTAACGGGCGCTATGGTTCATATGCCAAAATTTTTATGTCTACTTCTTTGCCGCTCGAAGACCGGATCAAGCTGATGATAGAAAAATATCTCGAAACACCCGGGTTGCAGTGGCATATCGATGAGGCGGAGTTGGAGCGCCAGAAAGAGCTCAATAATGCAGTAGCTATTGAGGACGTCATATATAACATCATTACCCTTGGCCTCACTAATAATGAGAGTAGTGTAAGCTTTTATGATTATTTGTCGCAGGAAGTCTGGATTGATGCTGAAGATCCGGATATTAGTTTCGATTTTTTCATGATGGACTACTTGCGAAATGGGGTACTATATCTTATTCCTTTTGATTATGAAAAGCAAGTAGAGAACGGCTCTTTGGCTTTTCCTTTATCGCCGTATTTTAGTGGAGATATTGAAGACTTCTGGTATTTTGGTCTAAATTTTCCCGGGAAATCAAATGTTCACTATCAATTGATTATGAATCGGGATGATGATGAACCCAGAATGGAAGCATGGAGCGATGGTTTTATTACCGAGGAATTGACGCCTGATGTTCTGCAGCATCACATTTTTATTGAAGAATTTGGGCTGGAAGGCTTACAATGGGATATTCCTTTGGATGAATTGTCTGCTCAACACAGTCTTGATCCCGTTTGGCGCAATCTTGGAGGAGTATTTCGCCAAACGATCAACACCTATCTATACGATGATCAAACGCCAGAGTCGCTTTTTCAAATAGCTTCAAGTGCGCAAAATGGTATTTTGCTGGAGCATTTTGATCGGGAGGAAGAATATAAAGCTGCTATTCGCTTGCACATAAAAGATAAGATGCGGTCCGGGCAACTGAGCTTGCTTCCGCGCAATATCTACGATCTGGATGAAGATGCTACCGGAAATCTGAACCCTCCACCCGACGGAGCATCTATAGAAGAAAATTATGTATTTCAGCTTATTTTACCTCAATTATCTGATCATGTTTACTTTGCGGTCATTCCGAGAAGGGTAAGTGAAGAAAATCCACCTTACAACTATGGATTTAATTAATCCGCGATCATAGCTCGCTTCAGTGAGCCATGATCGCGGATTAATTAAATCCATAGTTGCAGTTAACGAGAAACGAGAAGTTGTTCAAACAATTTTTTGACAATTTTCGTTAAAAACGGGAGAAATTTTAGTGTTTTTTTTGTTATTAGATATAAAATTTGTTTATTACAAACTACGAAAATTAGAAAACTATGCTTTACGTTGCCGATAGTGCTAAAGAAAAGATTACAGAATTGCGCGAAAAAGAGCAGCTGGATGCCAGGCATTTCCTAAGAGTGAGTATTACTAGCGGAGGATGTTCTGGATTGACTTATAATATCGAATTCGATAATAGCGAAAAGCCTGAAGATCAGGTTTTTGAAGATAATGGAGTGAAAGTGGTGACCGATTTGAAGAGTGTACTCTATCTTTTTGACTCCACGCTGGAGTTTTCAGGTGGCTTAAGCGGCAAAGGATTTTATTTCAATAATCCTAATGCCGCTCGAACCTGTGGTTGTGGCGAAAGTTTTGCAGTATAAAGTTTTTTTCATCATCTGATTTAGTCACTCCGGTGCGTTCCGCATCGGAGTTTTTTTATTAACGATAAGGAATAGAAAAACGCTGCCAGGAAATTAATTTTTTTCGTTCTTTGACAAATTACCCTTGGGATATGGGCTTTCGAACATGGGCATTAGGGTAGATCGAAAGGTGTTGGAAGCAATGAACAAGCGTTTTAAAAATAAAGTGCCTTTTCCGGATGCGCTTGATACAGCTATTCATACCATTCTAAATGATGAAAGTGATCGAAACAGCCCCCGGGCGGTCATGATGGATGTTCTTGAAGTTTATCCGGATCAGTATGCTGACTATACCGTTTTTGATCAAATTATTCGCCCGGAGTTGAAGAAACGCATGAACGAGGGATATCTTATGCTGCTTCCTGTCTGGGAAGAAATCCCTGAAGACAAACGGGATTTCCAAACCCCTGACAACAGGGAGGCTTCCGAAAGGCATTGGAACTTTTTTCTTGGGATCACTACTGATGATCATCAATTTTGGACGATTGTTGATAGATTGGGAAAGAAAAATGCGTATAATTACGGACTTAATTAATTTCAAAAGCAAGGTAAATGCTTCTGGCAATAGATATAGGGAATTCAAATGTAGTGGTGGGAGTATATCAGGATGAAACCTGGAAACATATCTGGCGGATGCCCACCTTGTTGGACGAAGCCCAGGCTTTTTATGATATGCGTCTGGTAGAATATCTGTTAGAAGTTGATATTAAGGTGCAGGAAGTGCGCAAGATTGTGATCAGTAGTGTGGTGCCTCCCTTAAACGAGACTTTCAAGTCGATTGCACGCCACGTTTTTCAGGCCGAACCTCTTTTTTTAGGGCCGGATATTTTTGATCAATTGGATCTTGAAGTGCAGCAACCACAAGAGATCGGTGGAGATTTGGTCGCTAATGCAGTGGCAGCATTGGAGCATTTGGAAAAAGATTGTATTGTAGTAGATTTCGGTACGGCTTTGACCTTTACAATGATTTCCTATTCAAAACGAAAAATTCTTGGCGTAGCTATTGCTCCGGGCTTAAAAACAGCGGTTAATGTATTGTTTCAAAAAACAGCCCAATTGCCGGAGGTTCCTTTAATTTTACCTGAATCTTCTGTTGGTTTAAGTACTGCACATGCTATCCAAAGTGGAGTGTTAATAGGGTATGAGGGGCTGGTCAAGCACATGCTTCAGCAAATAAGAGCAGAATTGGGAACTCATTTCGTAGCATTGGCTACCGGAGGCCTGTCTTCTATATTAAGCCCTTTGAAAGAAGAGTTCATTCAGGTAGATACAACACTAACGCTAGATGGCTTAAGGATTATTTGGGAGAAGATTCACGAACAACGTTAATTGATGGCAATAGAAAAGGTTAAACCCGTCCCGATATTCCCGGTGCTTATGGTGAATTTTATAGGCATGCTGGGGTACTGTATTGTGATTCCGATTCTAGTGTTTTTGGTGAAAAAGTTCGGGGGGAATGAGTTTATCTACGGGCTACTGGGATCAATGTATCCGGCATTTCAGCTGATAGGTGCTCCTCTGCTTGGCAAATGGTCTGATGTGATTGGTCGGCGCAGTGTGCTGATTGTCAGTCAGGTTGGAACTTTTGTTGCATGGATGCTCTTTATTTTGGCTTTATACCTACCGAAAATGGAACTGATAGCAGTAGATTCAACGGTTCTCGGTTCCTTCCTTATTACCTTGCCTTTGATATGTCTCTTTATAGCCAGGGCTTTTGATGGGTTGACGGGAGGGAATATTTCCGTAGCGAATGCCTATTTGTCAGACGTATCAACAGTAGCTAACCGAAAGGCCAATTTTGGTAAAATGGCCTCTTCCGGCAGCTTAGGGTTTGTTATCGGCCCTGCCATATCAGGGCTTTTAGGGGCAAGTATACTTGGAGAGTTGCTGCCTGTGCTTGTAGCGGCTGGCGTTTCGTTGACGGCCATAGCAGTGATCTATTTTTACCTTCCGGAATCGAAGCAGGAATTGGTTCCTCCTAATTTGAGAGACCTGAATGTCCGTAAGTTATTTTCGATGGAAAACCGGGAGTGTTATAAAATGGATAATTGCCCGGATACGGGTTTAAGAGCAATTCTTCGTTACCCTCAGATTCCCTTCATGTATTTGATGTATTTTATTGTTTTTCTGGGCTTCAGTTTTTTTTACGCCAGTTTTCCGGTATTTGCTTCAGGGTATATGAATTGGAGTGCAGCTCAATTGGGCGTGTTTTTGACCGTGTCAAGTGGTATAATGGTGTTGGTTCAGGGGCCGGGCCTGACTTATTTATCCAATAAAGTAGACAGTGCGCGTTTAGTTACTTTGGGGAGCACAATGATGGTTGCTAATTTTTTACTGCTTCCAACGGGAGAGTCGGTTTGGGTATATACTGCGAATGTTTTCCTTTCTGTGGGTAATGCTTTGATGTGGCCAAGTTTTCTGGCTATCCTTGCTACGAAGGGCAAAAATAATGTAAAAGGAACCATTATGGGGTATGCCAACAGCATGGGAAGCGCCGCGAGTATATTTGGTCTGATATTAGGAGGTACCTTATTTGGGCAGATTGGACCCAATGTTTTTTATATTTCGGCGGCTATTTTTTGTATTGTGTTTGTGCTTTCCTTTTTCCTATGGAAAAAAGAACCTAGCTTAGAGCTACAAGTAGAGTAATTTTTTAATAACAGACAACAAAATGCGTTTTTTTATACTTATTCTACTCATGCTATCCATTGATTGGTATGCTTTTCAAAGCATTCGCTTTGCTACGCAAAGCTGGACCGTTCCATGGAGAAGTTCCTTGCATATCGGATTTTGGGTGCTAAATGCGCTTTGCATTTTATTTGTGTTGGCAGCGTTTAACTGGCCACTGGAAAAATGGAGTAAGGTAGGCTACACGCTTGCCAGAGCATTTGTGTTCATTTACTACATTTCGAAGTTATTTGCTTGCTTTTTTCTGCTAATAGATGACGTCAGGCGTGGAGTTTTGGCCTTATATCACAAAATATCAGGATCCACTTCTTTTGATCCTTCCCGGAAAAGTTTCCTAAATAATCTGGCCCTTTTTATGGGGAGCGTACCCTTTTTTACCCTTTCTTACGGAGTACTGAGAAATCCTTATCGCTACAAAAACTACAGAGATGTCGTTGAAATAGAGGGGCTCCCAGCTGCTTTAGACGGACTAAAAATTGTACAAATTTCAGATATTCATGCGGGGAGCTTTTTTTACAAGGAGCCTATAAAGCGGGCTATTGAGATGATTAACGCTGAAGAAGCCGATTTGGTCTTTTTTACCGGCGATCTGGTGAATAGCAAAGCAGAGGAGATGGAGCCCTACATTGAATTGTTTAGAGAGATAAAAGCAAAGTATGGTGTTTTTTCTGTGCGAGGCAATCATGATTACGGTGATTACCATCGATGGAATAGTGATGAAGCTCGTGCAGCTAACAAAGAACGTTTCGAGGCAATCCATGCAGAAATGGGCTGGGAACTTTTGAAAAACGAACATCGTTTCTTGAGTATAAATGGAGAAGAAGTAGCTGTTATCGGGATTGAAAATATGTCTGCTTTGCCTCAGTTTCCAAAATATGGGGACTTGGCCAAGGCTTCCAATGGCACTTCTTCATCGGCATTGCGCATTCTGCTATCTCACGATCCAACTTATTGGGAAGCTGGTATCATCAAAGAGTTTAAAGAAATTGAATTAACCTTGAGTGGACATACGCACGGGTTTCAGTTTGGTATTGAAATCCCCGGGTTTATCCGGTGGAGTCCTAGTCAATTGATGTATAAGCAATGGGCTGGTTTATACAAAGAAGAAAAACAATATCTGTACGTGAATAGAGGGCTTGGGTTTTTAGGCTATCCTGGCAGAGTGGGCATTTTGCCGGAAATTACTTCGCTGGTGATAAAGAAAAAATAAACGTGCAGCTCTACTAATAAAACTTCCGAACGGAGGGTAAATGAATTAATTTTGGAAAACCTCAACTCTTTTTTCAAAGAACTAAAATAAAACGTTATTTGACAAATTGTGTGGAACTTCAAACTGATAACCCTTGAATGCCCTTGTGGTTGAAAGGGTTATCAGTTTGAAGTTCTATTTTCCACAATTTATGTCAAAGAACTAAAATAAAATATATGGCTGAGCCGGATAAAAAAGGTTCCTTAAAGGAGCAGTTTGCCGCTTTAAAGAACTTGAAACCCTTTTTTAAAATCATTTGGGCGACGAATAAGTGGCTGGCTATAGGCAACCTGGTGCTGCGCTTGCTCAAAGCTGCGATGCCTCTATTGATGCTTTATGTAGGCAAAGAGATCATTGATGAAGTGATCCGGCTTTATAACGGAGGCGAACAAACGCAGTATATTTGGATATTATTGATTATTGAATTAGCCTTGGCCGTTCTTTCAGATCTATTGAGCAGAGGAATCACTTTAATGGATAGCCTGCTGGGGGATTTATTTGCCAATCGAACTTCCGAGCGGCTCATTCGGCACGCTGCCACCTTGGACCTTTATCAGTTTGAGGATGCACAGTTTTATGATAAACTGGAGAGAGCCAGGCGGCAGACAACCGGTCGCACGGTGCTCATGTCGCAAGTTTTTTCTCAATTACAGGATGCCGTCAGTATTATTTTTCTGGGGGCTGGATTAGTGTTGTTTAACCCCTGGCTGATCTTAATCCTTTTTGTTGCTGTTGTTCCTTCTTTTCTGGGAGAAACCCACTTTAATCAACGCACCTTTTCACTTACCCGCAGCTGGACGCCTGAGCGCAGGGAGCTTGATTACATTCGGTACGTAGGAGCGAGCGATCAAACCGCCAAAGAAGTGAAGGTTTTCAATCTTTCGGATTTTCTGGCTACGCGTTTTGCGGCATTAGCAGATAAATATTATGAGGAAAACCGTAAAATTGCTATCAGTAGGGCGTTTTGGGGGAGTTTTTTATCTGCAATAGGAACAGTAGCTTATTATGTAGCCTATGTTTTTATTATACTCCAAACTATTTCCGGAGCCATAACCGTAGGAACACTTACCTTCCTGGCGGGGTCTTTTCAGCGTATGAGAGGCATGCTTCAAGGGATTATGAATCGTTTTTCCCGAATTGCGGAAGGTGCTTTGTATCTGGAGGATCTATTTGATTTCTTTAAAATTCAGCCTCAAATACGATCCAACCAAAATGGATTAAAGGTGCCAGAGCCCATAAAAAAGGGATTTGTTTTTGAAAATGTTGGCTTTAAGTACCTCAATAGTGATAAGTGGGCCATTAAAAACCTAAGCTTTGAGCTTAAGGCAGGTGAAAAACTTGCTCTGGTAGGTGAAAATGGGGCAGGAAAAACTACGCTGGTGAAATTGCTTGCCCGGCTCTATGATCCTACAGAAGGACGCATACTTCTGGATGGAGTAGACCTTAGAGAGTACGATCTTCAGGATCTAAGAAAAAATATAGGAATTATTTTTCAGGATTATATTCGCTTTCAACTCAAAGCATCCGAAAATATTGCTGTTGGAAATATTAATTATCGGGAAGACAAGCCCAAAATTGAATCAGCCGCAGTAAAAAGCCTTGCTGATGAAGTTATCCAAGAATTACCTCTAACCTATGATCAGGTACTCGGTAAACGTTTTAATAATGGCGTGGAACTCTCCGGAGGTCAATGGCAAAAAGTTGCCTTGGCCCGAGCCTACATGCGCGATGCGCAATTATTGATTCTTGATGAACCAACTTCGGCTTTGGATGCCAGGGCTGAACATCAGGTTTTTCTAAGGTTCTCCGAGCTTATTTCCGGTAAATCGGCGGTATTGATATCCCACCGTTTTTCGACAGTTCGCATGGCTGACCGTATTTTGTTTCTTGAAAAAGGTCAATTGAAGGAATTTGGTACCCACGAAGAATTGTTACTTCAAGATGGGAAGTATGCTGAATTATTTACGCTTCAGGCTAAGGGGTACCAATAGATTCGTTCTTTTTAGCTCCCTTATAATGAATATACACTTTTGGCGCAAACAATGCTGAAGAAAATTGGTTACTGCAAGAAAATTAACAAATGAATAGAGCCATGAAAAGGAAAAACATCCGCAATTGGTTACTCGGATTAGTATTGGTTACGGTATTTTTACTCGGCGGGGCCTTTTTAATTGTAAATGAACCCCTGCCAGAAGGAAAAGAAGGCCCTAAAGCGGAAGCTTTAGCGAAGAAAATGTTGGAGGCTATAAACAAGCCTGCCTGGGATAGTTTAAATTGGTTACAGTGGTCTTTTGCTGGCAGACAGGATTACGTGTGGGATAAAAGCCGAAACTACGCTCAAATCGAGTGGGAAAATACCAGGGTATTGATGAATCTAAATAAAAAGAGCGGAATAGTATGGCAAAATAACCAGATGCTCAGTGGAACAGAAAAAGATCAAATCATTGAAAAAGCCTGGGGGCATTGGTGTAATGATTCTTTTTGGTTTAATGCTCCCATTAAATGCTATGATCCTGGTACCGTTAGAAAGTTTGTTGAACTAGACGATGGCCGGGAAGGCTTGCTTATCACCTACGAAACGGGTGGCGTTACTCCTGGAGACTCCTATTTATGGCTATTGGATGAAAAAGGGTTGCCTGTAAGCTGGAAAATGTGGGTGTCTATTATTCCTGTAGGAGGAGCAGAATTTACCTGGGAAAACTGGGTTGAACTTCCCGGAGGGGCCTTGGTTGCCGGACTTCATAAGAGTAAGATGATTAACTTAGAAATACCTAATATAAAAGGTGGGTATAAATTTGGCGAATTAGGCTTGGAAAAAGATCCGTTTGCCGAATTACTTAACAAATAACGTTCTTTGACAAATTGTGTGGAACTTCAAAATGATAAGCATTGAACGCCCTTTGGGCTAAAGGGATTATCATTTTTCAACTCCATTTTATTACAATTTATGTCAAAGAACCACAAATAAGAGACTTGTTTTTATCGGAAAGGCAGTTTTTTCTATTAAAGCCTGCCTTTCCGATAAAAATTATGCTCTTACTGACCACTTGCGGCCTAAATTTTAACCACTACCTCCTAATCAATGCCACTTACCTTCTCAGTGTTTTAATTGCTATCAAAATACCCCATTTTGCAGTATACATCAACCAAAACAACACGATCATGACTGCAATGGCATTTCAAAAGCAAGAAAAAACACTTATTACTTCTTCCAGTATATCTTCTATTATAAGAAAGATCAACATAGTAAGATCTGTAAAACAAACAGAAACTCATCGAAAGCTTCGCATCCTTTCCATTGATGGCGGAGGCATCCGGGCTGTTTTACCTGCTATGGTATTAGCTGCTCTAGAGGAAAAAATCCAAAATGAAAGCGGCAATCCCGATGCACGCATTGTCGATTATTTCGATTTTTTTGCGGGTACCAGTGCGGGGGGGATACTTATTTCTTTATACTTAACACCATGTGAAAAAAAATCCGAATCGACCCAAGTATACGGCCAAGGAAATTTTAGATATCTACTTAAATGGTGGATGCAAAAGCTTTGCTACGCCTAATCCAGATAAAGCTTCTGCCAGAAGGCAAAAATACTGCTCAACAACTTTAGCAGAAGGCCTGAAAGCCACCGTAGGAAGTGAAAATACAATGGGGCAGTTTTTAAAACCAGCCTTCATCACAGCTTTTGATATGGAAACGGAGCGCCCTTTTTATTTCCAAAGCTGGAAGCACACACAAGCTAAGGTTTGGCAAGTAGCCAGAGCCACCTCTGCAGCACCCGGTCTGTTTAAAGCAATAACCGTTGATGGCCATGCCCACGGCAATCCCCTCATTGATGGTAGTATTTTTGCGAGTAACCCGGCCATGTGTACCTATGCGATGGCGCATCAAACGGACTTCTCTAAAATTGGAAATACTTCAAGTCAATTCGATCAACCGGGTTCCGAAGATATGGTCATTGTTTCTATCGGTACAGGCAGGTCTCCTCAGAAACAATCCACTAAAGCCGATATGATTCGGTTTATGATGAAAAACCTGATGACTGCGGGAACAGAACTGGTCAATCAACAATTGAAGCAGCTTTTTGGACAGGAGCCGGATGAGCCTTATTTCCGCTTTAACCCTATCCTTCCTCTGTTAGATGGTACTATTGATAATGTGGATGAGGAGCAGTTGAAATCATTGAAGGAAATTGGAATGTGTTATTTAAAAACACAGGAAAAGGAGGTGGAACGCTTAACAAGGTTTTTACTGGCATAGCATCTGCTAATGGAATGCCCTTGGGCATTCCATTAGCAGATGCTATGCCAGTAAGATTTTCTTTAGGGCTTTTAAATTCTGGTTCTAGATGATTTCATTTGGTAAATATTTTAAGAACAAAAGGCAGGCCTAATT
>CAZHZT010000003.1:0-90424 GCA_964537285.1 uncultured Saprospiraceae bacterium
TTGAAAGGGTTATCATTTTGAAGTTCCATTTTCCACAATTTATGTCAAAGAACTACATTTTTAACATAACAAAATTAACAAATCATGCTTAAGTGGAATGATATCATAAGATTTGCGAACCAAGGGAACCCTACTCCTGATCGCAAAGTCGTAAAAACGGATGCTGAGTGGAAAACTCAATTATCTGTGGAGGAATACAGAGTAACACGCCTTAAAGGTACAGAAAGAGCCTTTAGCTCGGAAGTCTGTAGCTTGTTTGAGCCAGGTCTCTATGCTTGTGTATGCTGTGACACCCTGCTTTTTGACGCAAGCGAGAAGTTCGAAAGTGGCACGGGCTGGCCTTCTTTCACACAACCTATTAAAGAGAATGCCGTTGCTTATAACCAGGATAGCTCCCATGGTATGCGTCGAATAGAAGCCGTTTGTAATACCTGCGATGCGCACCTGGGGCATATTTTCCCGGATGGTCCTGCTCCTAGCGGGCTGCGATATTGCATAAATGCTGTTGCAATGAAAAAAATAGAAGCATCTGTAGAAGAAAATTAGAAAATTTAAGTTAAAAATTATAGCATTGTTCCTGGCCATTGAGCTTCTTCGTTCTTTGACAAGAAGCTCAATGGCCAGGAACAATGCTATAATTTCTAACTTAAAAAAGACCGTTCTTTGACAAATTGTGTGGAACTTCAAAATGATATGCCTTGAATGCTCTTGTGGCTGAAAGGATTATCATTTTGAAGTTCCATTTTTTCACAATTTATGTCAAAGAACTAAAAAGACAAAATGGCACAGGAAAAAAACTATATTTACTACGATCATACCATCAGTCTTTGCAATGAATGCCACCTCCCCATCAGCGCAAAGATCATTTTTCAGGACGACAAGGTCTTTCTAAGCAAATTTTGCAAGCAGCACGGCCACCAAAAAGTGCTGATAGCAGATGATATTGAATACTACAAACAAATCAGAAACTACAATAAAGCCTCTGAATACCCCAATCGCCCGCATACCGAAACCATCCATGGCTGCCCTTACGATTGTGGCATCTGCCCTGATCACGAACAACACTCCTGCCTAACCCTTATCGAAGTAACCGATCGCTGCAACCTCTCTTGTCCAACTTGCTACGCCAGTTCCTCCCCTACTCATGGAAGACACCGGACTGTGGAAGAAATTGAGCGCATGATGGATATCATAGTAGAGAGCGAAGGGGAGCCGGATGTAGTTCAGATTAGTGGGGGAGAACCCACTATCCATCCTGATTTTTTCAAGATCCTTGATATTGCCAAAGCCAAGCCCATCAAACACCTCATGGTCAATACCAATGGAATCCGGATTGCTAAGGACCGGGAGTTTACCAAGCGCCTGGCATCTTATATGCCCGACTTTGAAATTTATCTGCAATTTGACTCTTTTCAGGCTGATGTTTTGAAACAACTCCGAGGCCTCGATTTAACGGCCTCCCGCCAAAAAGCCATTGATCACTTAAATGAATTTAATCTCTCAACAACTTTAGTCGTCACATTACAAAAAGGACTGAATGATCACGAAATCGGAGACATCATCGAATACGCCCTCAAGCAACCTTGTGTCAGAGGGGTTACCTTCCAACCAACAACGGTTAGTGGCCGGTTAGAAAACTTCGACCCTTCAAAAGATCGGTTAACTTTAACGGAAGTAAGAAGAAAGATCCTGGAGCAATCTCCCGTTTTTCAACCTAATGACCTGGTACCCGTCCCCTGTAATCCAGATGCCTTGGCAATGGCTTATGCCCTCAAATTAGGAGATTGTACTTATCCACTTACTCATCTTATCGATCCGGAAGTTTTGTTGAATAATTCAAAAAATACCATTGTTTACGAACAAGATGAGAAACTACACGAGCACGTACTGAAGGTATTCAGTACGGCAAGTTCAGTAGATGCCATCGAAGAAGAATTCAAACAACTCCTCTGTTGCCTCCCCGATATCGCCGCCCCCGGCCTGGCATACGAAAATTTATTCCGAATTATCATCATGAACTTCATGGATGCCTATGATTTTGATGTCAGGGCCATCAAAAAATCATGTGTGCACATTGTTTCAAAAGATGGAAAAGTCATTCCTTTTGAAACGATGAATTTGTTTTATAGAGAAGAATTTAGAGAAAAGCTGGAAAACATTAGAGAAAGAGTAATGATATGAAGTTATTTGAAAAAGTATTGCTGTTCAATTTTCTGATTATGATTGCCTACTCAGCATTGATGCGATTGCACCCAAATGGCAATCATCCATTGGGAAAGCTGGCCTTTTTCTTTATAGGCATTGCCTTTCAGATAGCCATCAACATCATACTGGCTATTACATTTTTGATTCTAAAGAAAAATGAACAAAGTGAAGCCTATTTCATCTCCATAGGTTTGCTGTTAGTTGTCGGTATCCCAGCCTGCTATGGGAATGCGTTTATTTGACATTCAATCAAGGAACTATGAAACCAACTTACTCTATCGTCCTTATTAACCTGGGCTTGCTTATCCTATATTCCATAATCTTTCTTTTCATCGCACCGGAAGGCCCCTACCGAGCGATCGGCGTAATGATAGGAATTGCAATTACAATGGTTGCTTTCTGACGGAGCAGGCGCTCTCGTTCTGCAAAACCATCCCGGGAATGGCCCTCTTGCTCTAAAAATTGAATGGATTGATCTCTTATCTTTTGCCAATGAATTTCCGTTGTGCATGTTTGCAGGGAAAGCAGATAATAATGGCCGAAGCAAGCCTTAATGCGCGATAATGACTCCATGAAACAGAAATAGGTTATAGTTAACGTATTCTCTCCCGAAATCCCTTTTTCTTAAAGTTTAACTGATCACTATGAAAAAATATTCTTTCGTCTTTTTTATACAATTATTCTGTACAGCCTTAGCTGCACAAATTAATATGGCCGATTACGCCGGCCAATGGGAAGGCTTACTCCCCAACTCCAACGCTTTTCATTTTGAACTAGAGCTAAACAAAGAGCGCTCAGGATACATGTTTATAATGAAAAATGGCCAACACACAATCAGTACACCTCTGGAGCAAAATGGAGAAATGTTCAGCGGTTCACTTCGCGAAAGGCAAACGATTGTAGGTTATTTTAACGAAGACAAATCCGAATTCAGAGGCTTTATCCAATCAGGTATTCTGCAATATAACATCAGCATTAAAAAGGGAGGCTCTAACCAATGGAATATGCTCATGGTCAGGGAAATGCTTAGTCGCATCTACCTGAGCATAGAGGATGCTGAAGGAGAAAACTACAGCGCTTACCCGTTTTTTCAGGACAATCGCTTCACGGGTACCTGGTGTGGGAACTTTCAAAAAGAAGGCAACAAACTTTACTTTTCAGACTTTAAAACGGGCCTGAACTTCGAAGGAATCCCGGAAAAAGAAAAAATCACCCTTAAATTACTGGTTGCCGATAAAACCATTGCAGAAATCCCTTTCCAACGATCAACAGAAGAATGGAGCTTTGGACATGATGATATTGGCTTGCGCCCTGGCTACAACCTTCCTGAAAGAGAGAGGCAAAAAGCTGTGAGGAAGCCCACTTTACCTGATGTTCCTCACCCAGAGTATCTTAAGCAACTAACGGATAGCATTGTAAGCCAAACACTAACCCAAACACATGCGGTAGTTATTTCACACAAAGGTGAGAATGTTTATGAAAAGTACTTCTCTGCTTATCAGGAATGGATCCCTCATGACCAGCGTTCCGCTTCCAAAAGCATTGCTTCAGCTATGATCGGTATTGCCATTGATCAGGGAATTATTCCGAGCGATGAAAGCTTTCTACATGAGTTTCTCCCCGAAGAATACGCCCCAAAGATGATGGAAGACGGCCGAAAAGCTAAAATCCGCATTAAAGATCTGCTAACTATGAGCTCCGGCCTCGATGCCGTTGATTTTGGAGTTGATAGAAATTCTGCTGCTTCTGAAGGAAATTACCAAAACAGCCCGGATTGGTTGAATACGGTTTTAAACGCCAATATGATTAATGAGCCCGGGAAACATGCCCTTTACGGCTCTGCTAAACCATATTTGCTAGGTGTCGCTTTAAATCAAAAGCTTGACATTCCTTTAGCAATCTACATGGATCAGCAACTTTTTGCCAAACTTGGAGTCGATAATTATATCATCCAAAACGATATTTCCGGAGTCCCCTATTTTGGCGGTGGAATGTATCTTATGCCTAAGGACATGTTAAAGTTTGGACAATTATACCTCAACAATGGGGTGATAAACGGAGAAAAGCTAATTTCAAAGGAATGGATTAACAAATCCTTCGAAAGACATTTGATTCTTGAAAATACCAACGATAAAAACCCTTATGGTTATCTTTGGTGGCATAAAGATTATGAATTTAAAGGTCGAACCATTGCATCCATAGAAGCAAGGGGTTCCGGAGGGCAATACATTATGGTCGTCCCTGAATTGGAATTAGTCGTAGCCATTACTTCTGGTAATTTTCGCAATGGCCGCTTCTGGCAGCCGGAACTTATCCTGGAAAAATATATTTTGCCGGCCTTTATAAATTAGGGTTTATTTTAAAATAATGGCTATGGCAGCAATTCCTTTAAAGCTATTTTATCAGCAATTCTCGCCTTGGAAATCCAAGGTAAAACTTACATTACAGGGGGCCGAAAGGGCCATTTTGCAAAGCAAAATAGCCCTTTCGGCCCCCTGTAAAGAAATTTCGCAATGTAGGCGCCTTTATTTTCCAAAGCGAGAATCTCTGATTTTTTACTGAATTAAGTATAAGATTTTCAATGAGCATTGAAATCCCTGATCTTCTAGCCATATTTTTCTCCGGTTTTGGCGTTACACTCTGTCTGGTAGTGGGTATTCAGGTTTTATTCCGCAAAACAGGCGTCGGGCAAACCAACATTCTACTTGGCCTGCTACTTATTTTGAATGCGTTGACATTGGGAAACGCCCTCTTATCCATGACGGGCATTTCTTCTCAGTATCAGTTTCTATATTTTTTGCCCCTTAACTTCAGTCTTAGCCTTGGGCCCCTGTTTTACTTTTTCATTCGCTCACGAGTACAACCAAGCTTTCGCCTTCAAAAAAAGCACCTAATTCATGCCGTACTTCCTTTGATGCAATTCCTTTTTTACCTTTCTATTGGCTTCCGTTCCATGGAATTTAAAAGTTATATGTGGAGAAATTGGGTAGGCCCCTACATTCAATTCATTGAAGAAGGGCTATTGTTGATTCTTGGAGTTGCTTATCTATATGCTTCCTATCGACTTCTAACCAAAGAAGTGCCTGAAGCCCTTTGGAAAAAGCCCGTATATAAATGGCTCAAGCGGTTCACCCTCTCCTTGGGTTTTCTTTTTTTGCTAAGTGAAATTTACGAAATAACCGACTGGATCCTTTACGGGTTTTATGAATACAACCTTTTCAATACCCCTTGGATGGCCTTCCCTCTAAAACTTACCTATGCAGGCATTAGCCTGATCATTGGATACAATGCATTTATACATCAGCATCAAGCGTTAATCATTCCTAAGGCAACCTCCCCACCCAAATCATCCTTAAAGTCAAAAATTGAGGAATTATTCGAAGTTAAAAAAGTACATCTTGATCCGGAACTTAATCTGGAGTCTTTCTCCAAAATGCTGGGAATTCCCAAAAATACGGTATCCAGCACACTAAGTCAACAAGGCGAAACCTTCCGGGGCATCCTCAATCGCTATAGAGTAAAAGAATTCGTTCAATATATTGAACAAGGCAAACACGACCAATACACGCTTTTGAGCCTCGCCATGGAATCCGGCTTCAACTCAAAAGCCTCTTTTAACCGCGTTTTTAAATCATTGAAAGGTGTCAGCCCCTCAACCTACCTAAGCGAAAAACGATCAACGATCAGCAGCTAAATCCCCGTTTCCCGTTCACCGTTCACCGTTTCCCGTCCCCCGTTTATGGTTTATCGTTATCAGTCTCAAAATGCATTTTGAGGCGCTTCATTTCAGTAATTTCCCCACTTTTGGAACATCATTAACCAAAAAAATTACACCATGTTAAAAAAGACGTTCATTAGACTAATGACTCCTGTAAGCTTGCCTAATTGGATTTCTGAGATCATGATCGCCATTCCGCGCATCCTTGCCGGCTTATTACTTTCCATCGATTTTGGGAGCAGCAAATTCGGGATGCCCTGGACCGATCCGGAAAAAGGCCTTTCCCTTTTTGAAGTAGCCAGCTGGTTTCCGGAAGATGTAGCAAAATTCGGCATTCCTTTCAGCCTTGCGCCAACTTTTTTTGCCTGGATGGGCGCTGCCAGCGAAGCCATCGGAGGACTATTGTTAGCACTCGGCTTCCAAACCCGGCTTACAGGCTTCCTAATCTCTTGCACCATGCTCACCGCCATCTTTTTCCAGAAGTGGGGAGAAGGCACCTGGGGAATGTTGCCGGCAATGGGCTTCCTTTGGTTGGGAATTTATTCCATGGTGCTTGGCTCTGGCAAAATAGGCCTTGACTACTGGATCATCAAACCTTTTAAAAAGACAGTTCCTTTGAAAGCAATGGCATTTGCTTGTATTCTTATTTTTGGCTTAAGCAGCTGCTCTACAAATTTCGCAACTATTGGCATTCCGCCACAGGAAGAATTCGTTCTTGGAGAACGGGAAGACGATAACTTTAAGGTTCAACTCAAGAACCTGAGTAACGAAACCATCCAGGTAAAAGCCGTTAATAAAAAATCAGGTGAAAGGACACAGGGCTTTGGCCTGGCGGCCAAAGGAGAAACTTCACTATACATCAGTAGCGAGGAAAAAGTAATTCTGGCGAATACCAATGATAAAGAAGTAAGCGTCAAGGCAAAATTGAATAAAAATGTAGAAGGCATGCGCTATCAACCTGTTTCGGAGGATAAGTAGGGAGGGGTGAGGGGGTTGAAAGTTAGAAAGTAAAAAGTTTGTAAAGTTGAAAGTTAAAAGAAGTTGCGGCTTTGCCGCTTTTCAACTTTTAACTTTACAAACTTTCAACTTTATACTCTCTTTACGGTGTTTGGGAAGGATATGGTAAAGATAGGAAAAATTTGCGCCCCCCCGCAAGGATGGAGGGATTTTTTGTGCTAAAATAAAGAGGTGGTGGAATTATTTTATTAGTTTTAGTGTTATGCTGTTTATTAAAACCAATGCTCTTTTATGACCGTACGAGAAAAAATATTGATTGACTTGAACAGTATTGAAGATCCTTCCTTGCTAAATCAAATATTTGAATTCCTTCAAATTTTAACCAAACGACCTTCCGCTCCAATTAAGTCTAATAAGGCGCAGGTTTTAAGTTTTGCAGGTTCCATTGATAAGGAAGAAGCAGAAGAGATAAAAAAATCAATAGAAGAAGAATTTAACCAAATTGAAGGAGATTGGTAAGTTATGAAAATTGCCTTAGATACCAATATTGCTATTGATCTCTTGAATAATGATAGTAATACAATCCGTCTTATTGAATCCTTCGAAGAGATTTGCCTGCCAATTACTGTTTGTGGGGAGTTATTATATGGAGCTTTGAATTCTCAAAAGAGCACTCAAAATATTAAAAATTATAGCGCTTTTATTAAAAGTTGTATAACTTTAAATACCAACTCACTAGCAGCAGAGGAATATGCATCCATTCGACTAGGATTAAAAAAGAAAGGCAGGCCAATTCCAGAAAATGACATCTGGATTGCGGCGATCTGCAAAATTAATGATGTTCCACTCTACACCAGAGATAAACATTTTGGCTTTATTGAGGGACTAAGAATCGTTTAATAGAATGGTAAAAGAAAAATAAGACATACTCAAAAAGGTGTCCGTTAAACCCCAGCAACTCCCTCCCGCTCCACTAGATGTAATTGAAAGTTTACCAGTTAAAAGTTTGTAAAGTAAAAAGTTTAAAAAGCGGCGAAGCCGCAAATACTTTCCAACTTTCAACTTTCTAACTTTCCACTTTATACTCTTGAACCGCCTTCTTCTCCGTCGAGAAGTTAATGCCTACCGCCACTTTTTTCTTCTCTGAATCCTGATAAGGCGCCAGGTAGCCTTTTTCGCGAATTTGCTGCAGCGCCGCGTCCGCGCTTCCGTCCAGCTTGAACTCAAATGCGTAAATGTAATGTTGATTCTCTACCAGTGCGTCACAACGGCCATGAGCCGTATGCACTTCTGATCGAATGTAGGTACCCAGCATAGAAAAGATCAGGTGGACGAGCGCATGGTAAAAGTGCTCGTTTTCCTTTTGCCAGAGATCGTAGGGAATGGAAGCGAAAAGGCTATTTATCGTAGCAATGACCGTTTCCATGTCATTCTTCCTCAGCGCTTTCAATACCCTGACTACAGGACTCAACGGGTCTACAGCAAGGTTGTCTTGATAGGCTTGCAACAGATATTGCTGCATCGAAAAGCGCACCTCCTGATTGGGATACCGAAGGGTATACAAAAACAAATCCTTATCGTAATGGTCGATGGTGAGGTAACCGGTTTGGAACAGCAGACTGGTGGGGTTTAAGGCTGAAATAATGAAGCTGTTCAACTGATTTTCTGAGACTTCCAAGTGCTCGATGTCGTAAAAATGGTGTTTCTTTAATTCCTTGATCAAAAAGGTAGGCGTGCCTGTTTCGAACCAAAAGTTTTTGTATTGATAACCCTCTTTAAAAAAGCGCAAGAGGGAAAAGGGGTTGTATAATCGCTCCTCACCTCCCCAGGAATAGCCATTATACCAGCTTCGCATCTTTTCCCGATCTATTGCTTTTAATTGTTCCGGGAAAAAATACTCGATCTCTTTTTCCGTAATGCCTAGTAAAGTATAGGCAAAGCGGCTGAGCGTTAGGTTTTCGAGATTGTTCAATTCCGAAAAGATGCTCACTTTTGAAAAAGCCGAAACCCCGGTAATAAAGACCAATTCGAGATAGGGATCGCTGTCTTTAATGACCGAATAGAAATTTTTCAGTGTTTCTCTATTGGCGTCGGCTTGTTCGATATCATCCAGATAATCAATGATTGGCTTATCATATTCATCTACAAGCAGCACTACTTTTTGACCATACTTTTTATACGTTTTTTGAATAAGATCCTCCAGGGGGTTCAGGAATTTGCTCTCGTTCAGCTCGATCCCCAGGTGCTCTGCTTCCCTTTTCAAGCCAAAGGCAATGGCTTCTTTCAGCGGGTTATCCTTGTAGGAAAAGGTGGCAAACTTAAGATGAATCACTGGATGCTGCTCCTCCCAGGTCCATTGATCTTCAATCCACAAGCCTTTAAAGAGGGCCTTTTGACCACTGTACAGTTCTTTTATCGTGGAAAGCAGCAGGGATTTACCAAAGCGGCGTGGGCGGGAAAGGAAAAAGTAATCTCCGTTTTTCAATAGGTTAAAAATTTGCTTTGTTTTATCTATATAAACAAAGCCCTCCTCGCGAATTTTGCGAAAATCTTGTATGCCGATTGGATATTTCATAAACGTAAAGATACGAGCTTTTGAGGAAAAAGAGTGGAAAGTTTGTAAAGTGGAAAGTTGGTAAAGTAGAAAGTAAAAAGTATTGACAGTAAAAAGCCTTTGCAACCTGAGTTTGCAAAGGCTTTTTTCTGTCAATACTTTTTACTTTCTCACTTTCAACTTTCTACTCTCTCAAAAAGCCCGGACCGCACGCACACGGAGGCTGAGGTTCTTATTGACGATGCTCTGGCCTCCATCGTCGAAGTTCTGGAACCACGCATTGAAGTTATCGAACTCCGTAGAACTCCAGTAAAAATCCTGTTCAAATCCACCTAAATTATTAGGGTCAGACGGGCCTGTGTTAGATCCATCACCATCAGAATCTGCCAAGTTTTCCCACATCAAATTCAGTTCTTCAGCTGATGGCAAAAACCAGTTGTTATAACTCCCCTGAGGAAGACTCGCTACAGAAGCCGCATCTGTTGCTGTGATACAGCCAGATCCGTCCGTCAAAATAGCGGTAGTATTCGTGGCGCCATCTCCAATTTTTGCACCATCTCCAGAGGGAGGATCCGAGGTTACATTCAGGGCTCCCGTAATATCTGTACCAGAACAGCCCCATGGATGGGTGAAATCACCACTTAAATCAGAATCTGCAGGAGCAGCCACCAGGCCGGTGCAATCCGGCCCGCTATTATCTATATAAAAAATTAGTCTCCCTTCGTAGGTTAAGCCATATAAGTCTGCTTCTGAGACATTAGGATCTGACAGTAGATCACAAGGGGTTTCTCCAAGTAAGAGCCTTTGTTTCAAAGTAAGTATCGTTACCGTCTGAGTAGCTCCATCAACAGTAGTCAGTGTCAATGCTCCATCAGAGAAAGAAAGGTCCTCAATCCCGTTAAAGGCTACATTGGAAGTGTCGGAATAATTGGAAGTATCAGCGAGAGAAGCCACATTGGAAGTATCCGCAAAATAAGCATAAGGCACGCTTAGCAATTGCGTCGTCCCCATTAACGTGTAGCTATTTCCTGTGCCACTCAAATCCAACTCTACTTGTAGGTGATATTCTCCTGTACTCCAGGGGATGGTATTGAATGTCCCGCTTTGAACCATTCCCGTTCCTATCTTCAGGTTCACCAAGCCGAAGGCATTCGTGCTTAGGTCATGCGTCTCCTGATACACTTCCGTACCGGCCCCCTGGATAATCGTCATCCGAAGGCTTACGCTTTGGTTCGCCACCACCTCCCCTTGTGCATCCCGGATGATGGTTTGGTATTGGAAGGATTGGGGCGCTTGGGCTTGGAGCGACAGGCCTGCTAATGTTATGATCAATAATGTTAGTAAGTTCTTTTTCATGGTGAATCAGTTAGAAAGTTAAAAGTTTGTAAAGTTTATAAAGTTAAAAAAGCGGCGAAGCCGCAACTACTTTACACTTTTTACTTTCAACTTTACACTGTATATTCCTACCACCATCAAGGTAAATACACTCAGCCCAAACAAGAAAAAAGCCCATTGGCCCATCGTTGGAATGACAGCACTTCCCCTCAAATTGACAACGCACATGGATTCATCCGTATCATCGTTTGAAATGGTCAGTGTACCACTGTAAGCTTGTTCGGCTGTAGGCGAAAATCTCAGGGTGAGCACTTCCTGCTGGCCCGGAGGAATGGAGAAAGGCGGCGTTGGCCCATTTTCAATATTGAAAACCGCATCGCCTCCAAAGGTGAAGGACATAATATTGAGGCTCCCGGCTCCTTCGTTCTCGATTACTAGCTGGCGATCGCTGCTTTGCCCAGGATCGACACCTACAAAGAAAAAGTCGCCTCCACAAGCCAAATCATTGGCTCCAACCAACAATTGAATCTCTGGAGGTGGCAAGGGCTGATTGAAGCCTTGCGTAAGTTGAGCATTCCCTTGGCTAAAGGTGGCAATTACGGATTCCCCTATGGTAAAACTCAGGGAGGCACCACCGCCTTGGAAGAAACCACCTCCACTGCTGATTGCTTGTTGGCTGTGGAGTGGAAAGCTGGTGAACAATAAAAGGAATAGGATCATTATTCCTGGCAGCATCGAAGCCAGCAGACCTCGACCATCAAGATGTTTTTTCATGGAATATCTGTTTTGTTCGTTATAAATTAATTTTGGTTCTTTGACATAAATTGTGATAAAATGGAGTTTAAAAAGGATAATCCCTTAAGCCACCAGGGCATTCAGATTTTATCCTTTTTAAACTCCACACAATTTGCCAAAGAACGTTAATTTTTAAGCTCGTTTTGCTGCCTAAGACCGAGTATTTGGGAAAAATATGCCATAAAGATAGGAAAAAGTTTCCTTTTTAAAATTATTGGGTAATTTTGGCCTCCATTAATTTCCTCCCTACCTACTTTCCATAATTTTAACGTGCTTGCATTTTATATACTCCTAAATTTATCTACTTTTAAGCGTCAAAGTTGTTAAAAAAATAGTTCATTTCCCTCGGTAAGGGAGTTTTGTTTTGAGGGACACGCGTTTATTGATTTTTTCGAAGAAAAAATCAATAAACGCGTGTCTTTTCAAAAGACTTGTTCGGTAGCTGCTGATGGAGCGTAATTGCCCAAATTTTATTTTAGACAAGGCGAAAAACGCAGGCATGACTTGTCCCGAACGCCTTCGGGAGCCATAGCTACGTCGAGTATTTTCAACGTAGTATAAAATAAAATTTGGCAATTTAAGCCCATTAAGCAGCTGCAGAACAAGTCTAAATAGAAAATTATCAAATAAAATTGAGTTATGCCAAAAAAGATCTACCTGCAGGTGTTTATATGCCTGACAACCTTCTATTTAACAACAGCACAAAATCCAGCTTCCAGATTGCAGGACTTCAGTGCTTTCGTTACCCCTTTTGAAAAAAACGATAATTATTCGGCTACTTACTCCGAAACCATTGAATATTATCAAAACCTGGCTTCCAAGGATTCAAGAGTGGGCTTTTTCGAGTTCGGTGACACGGATAGTGGCCACCCTCTTCATATTGCCGTCCTTTCTAACGATAGTGATTTTGAACCGGCTTCTATTAAAGAAAAAGGCAAAGCAATCATTTTGATCAATAATGCTATACACCCGGGCGAGCCTTGTGGTGTAGATGCGTGCATGATGTTATTTAGAGATCTTCTGGAAGACAACGCCAAAAGTAAATGGCTGGAAGATGTGGTACTCGTGGTGATTCCTTTTTACAATATTGGAGGGGGCCTGAATAGAAGCGGCACCTCCCGAGCCAATCAGCTTGGGCCTGAAGCCCACGGCTTCCGGGGTAATGCCCAAAACCTGGACCTTAACCGGGACTTTATCAAATGCGACTCCCGAAATGCCCAAACATTTAATCAAATCTTTCAGCACTGGATGCCCGATGTATTCCTGGATACCCACACCTCAAACGGAGCAGATTATCAATATTCGATGTCATTGGTAGCCACACAACACAATAAACTAGAAGGCCCTTTGGCTACTTATTTTACCTTTAAAATGCTTCCCAGGCTGTATTCCGGCATGGAAGCAGATGGTTGGGACATGACTCCTTACGTGAATGTGCGCAAAACTCCGGAGGATGGTATTATGGGTTTTTTCGACTCTCCACGCTACTCTTCAGGTTATGCCGCTCTTTTTAATACCTTTAGCTTTATGACCGAAGCGCATATGCTTAAACCTTTTAAAAACAGAGTACGTGGAACATATGCTTGCATCGAAAACATAACCCGCATCGTTGCAGAAGACAAAGCTGCCTTGCTAAGAGCACGCGCTGAGGCGATTGAAGGTATTAAAACAAAGAAAAATTTCTCCATCCAATGGGAACCCGCTTATGAAAAAGCGGAAATGATTACCTTTAAAGGATATACTCCGCGCTACAAACCCAGCGAAATCACTGGCGAGGATCGTCTTTATTACGACAGAGAAGTTCCTTTTGAAAAGCCCGTCCCATACCTCAACAGCTACAAACCGACATTAAGGGTAGACAAGCCCGTTGCCTATATTATCCCACAGGCTTATCGCCAAGTCATCGAGCGCCTCCGCTGGAATAATGTGGAAATGCACCAGCTTTCCAAGGATCAAAAATTTACGGTTGAGATGTACCGAATCAAGGATTACGAAACAACCAGCTCCCCCTATGAAGGCCATTATCTCCACTCAAAAGTAATAGTAGAAAAAGAGTTCCATGATTGGACGTTTCGCGAAGGAGATTATGTTGTTTACATGAATCAAGCGGCCAATAAATACATTCTCGAATGTCTTGAGCCTCAGGCTCCTGATTCCTACTTCGCATGGAATTTCTTTGATGGCATTCTAATGCAAAAGGAATATTTTTCCAGCTATGTATTTGAAGATTATGCCGTAGAATTTCTTAAGTCGCACCCTGAAGTCAAGGAAGCTTTAGAGGCAAAAAAGAAGGAAGATGCACGTTTTGCTAAAAATGCACGCGCTCAGCTGGATTTTGTGTACAAGCGTTCTCCTTATTACGAAATAACGCATATGCTATACCCTGTGGGCAGGCTCACAGTAGATCAACCTATGCAATTTATTAAATAGCAGGCCGTAGCTGGTGGCCCGTAGGCCGTAGCCCGTAGGCGGTAGGCGGTGGCTACGGCCTACGGGCTAATCACTACCGCCTGTTGGCTACCGGCTACGGCCTACGGGCCAAAAAAATTAAAAAACCATTTCCGTGTTACTGGGATTCATCATATTATACCTCCTGATTACTATAATTATCGGCCTATGGGCTTCCCGCCAGGTAAAAACTGCCAAGGATTTTGCAGTGGCGGGCAGGAGGCTTCCACTACTACTGGCAGCATCGGCTTTATTTGCTACCTGGTTTGGATCAGAAACCATCCTGGGCGCTTCATCGGAATTTGTAGACAACGGATTGTTAGGTGTGATCGAAGACCCTTTCGGTGCAGCACTGTGTTTGCTCTTAGTAGGGCTTTTTTATGCTCGTCCCTTGTACCGATTGAACCTTTTAACTTTTAATGATTATTTTCGCGATCGTTTCAGCCCAAAAGCGGAGCTGGTTTCTGCCATATTTATGGTTCCCTCTTACTTCGGCTGGATCGCTGCACAATTGGTTGCTCTTGGCATTTTACTGCAAGCCCTTACGGGCGTTCCCATCGGAGCAGGAATATTAATTTGTACTATTGTCGTTTTAATTTATACGTACTCGGGAGGCATGTGGGCAGTTTCGATTACTGATTTCGTGCAGACCATCGTCATCATTGTAGGACTCATTGTGCTTGCTATACAATTAATTCCACAAGCGGGTGGCCTGCAAAAAGTGATCGCCAGCCGCCCGGAGGGTTTTTTCCGGTTTTTCCCGGAAGGAAACGTTCACAGCATCATTCATTATTTCGCAGCCTGGATTACCATTGGCCTGGGGTCCATTCCTCAACAAGATATTTTTCAACGGGTACAAGCCGCCAAAAATGAGCAAACGGCTGTGAATGCTTCTGTTTTAAGCGCAATAATGTACCTCACCGTTGGTTTTTTACCATTATTAATTGGCTTGTCAGGCAAAATCCTCTATCCCGACCCGGGGCAGACAGACGCGCAAATGCTGATTCCGGAAATCATTTTGAAAAATGGCAGCTTTGCACTTCAAATCATGCTTTTTGGAGCTCTTCTTTCAGCTATATTAAGTACCACAAGCGGAGCTATTTTAGCTCCTGCTACGGTTTTGGCCGAGAATATCATCAAGCCTCGTCTAAAAAATACGGATGGAAGAGATTTATTAAGTATAATGCGCTTCTCAGTGGTTATTGTTGCCGTAATCTCTGCGATCCTGGCAATGATGAGCTCTGATATTTATGAGTTGGTAGGCACATCCTCTGCTTTGAGTCTGGTGTCTCTTTTCGTACCTTTAACGGCAGGTCTTTACTGGAAAAAAGCGAATAACATGGGAGCTTTACTAGCAATGAGTTTTGGAATGGCGGCTTGGCTCTATTTTGAGTTTTTTCCTACGGAAATTCCTAGTCTGATTTATGGCTTATTAGCTAGTATCTTAGGAATTGCCATCGGCAGCCAATTCAAAAGCACTTGACAAAATCTACTTTCCTTCTTTGACAAATTGTGTGGAACTTCGAAATGATAACCCTTGAATGCCCTTGTGATTGAAAGGGTTATCATTTTGAAGCTCCATTTTCCACAATTTATGTCAAAGAACTTTAACTTTAAACATATACTTTATGAAAATCAAAAGCCTGGGCTCTATCATTATTGAAATTGTAATAATTACCATTGGTGTCACCATTTCTTTTTCCCTTAACGAATGGAAAGAAGCCCGTAATAATAAAAAGCATTACAAAGAATATCTAACTCAGCTTCAATATGACCTGGCAGTCGATTCTCTTCAAATAGCAAAAGACATCATTTCTTATCAAAAAAAGATAAAGGGGGCTGCCAATTTACTCAGCCATGAAAAAGTTTCTAAAGAAGAACTCCCAAAATCAGGAAACTCTATCGGCCTTCTACTGGGCCGTACTGTCTTCTTGCCCAATGATAATACCTACCGAATTCTACAGAGCACAGGCAGCTTTGTCGTATTTCCTGATAAGGAACTCGTCAAAGAAATAGTCCAGTTATATCAACATGATTACCCTTTTATTGACATTGCAACGGAAACCGTCAAACATTGCCAGGATTTTCAGCTCTCGCCCGTCCTGCATCAGAAAACGTATTTTTCAGATTATTTTAATAATTTTCAGGAAGTTAAAACCGATTTAAAAAAACTACTAAAAAATAATGAGTTCCAAAACGCAATCTATCTCTTTCAAAGTGCTGCTAATGCCCTGGTGGTTTCCTATCAGGATGCTCTTGAAAGCATAAGAAACCTTCAGGAACGCATAAAAATGGAAAAAAGGATGTAAACGCTCGCAAGGATTTACAACCCGCTCGCGAGGATTTGCAATCCGAGCTCACGACTAATTGACATAAAGCCCTCTTTAATCCGCCAAAATGGCACACCCCAGCCCTAAATTTCCCTATTGGCCGAGAAATTGATATTAATGTATAAAAAGTTCCACACAATTTGTCAAAGAACTAAAGTTAATAAGCTAAACGACCATAAATCAAAAATATGACCTTAGAAAATTTCACAATAAAGGCACAAGAAGCGATATCAACGGCCCAGGAGTTGGCTGATGATAGAAGCCAGCAAACTGTAGATACGCCCCATCTCATTAAGGGGATTATAGAGGCAGACGAAAATGTGACCAGCTTCTTGCTCGGGAAAATGGACGTGAGCCTTCATGCTCTCCAAAACGCACTCGATAAAGCTATCGATGAATATCCAAAGGTAGAGGGAAGCGATAAAAAATACCTTACCGGTGATGCAAACAAGGCCATAGCAGAAGCCAAAAAGCTACATAAAGAATATGGAGATTCTTATATCTCTTTAGAATTGCTTCTACTTGGTATAACTAAAGGGAAAGATAAAGGTGGTAGAATATTGAAAGACCATGGCGTCACGGCCAAAGGCCTGCAAGAAGCCATCAAAGAATTGCGAAAAGGAAAGAAAGTAACTGACCAAGGCGCCGAAAACCAGTATAATGCCCTGAAAAAGTTTGCCATTAACCTCAATGAACGTGCGGAATCTGGCAAACTGGATCCGATTATCGGGCGGGATGAAGAAATTCGCCGCGTACTCCATATTCTCTCTCGCCGGAAAAAGAACAACCCAATCCTGATCGGCGAAGCCGGGGTTGGTAAAACGGCTATCGTTGAAGGCATCGCCTGGAGAATCGTAAAAGGGGATGTACCTGAAAACTTGAAGTCTAAAATTATTTATACGCTAGATATCGCCGCCCTTATTGCAGGTGCAAAATATAAAGGAGAATTTGAGGAACGCCTTAAAGGAGTAATCAAAGAAGTTTCGTCCTCCAACGGTGAAATCATTCTTTTCGTGGATGAAATTCACACCCTTATTGGTGCAGGAGGCGGGCAAGGCGCCATGGATGCTGCGAACATCCTCAAGCCAGCACTCGCTCGTGGAGAATTAAGAACAATTGGCGCAACTACACTGGATGAGTATCAAAAATATTTTGAAAGAGACAAGGCATTGGTTCGTCGTTTCCAAACCATTTTGATTGAAGAGCCTAGTGTAGAAGATACCATTTCTATCCTTCGTGGCTTACAAGAACGATACGAAGTATATCACAAAATCGAGATTTTGGATGAGGCGCTCATCTCCGCGGCAGAGCTATCGCATAGATACATTACAGACAGGCAACTTCCGGATAAAGCGATCGACCTTATCGATGAAGCAGCAGCCAAATTAAGATTAGAACTGGATTCTGTACCTGAAGAAATCGACGAATGGGAACGCAAAGTCAGGCAATTAGAGATCGAGCGCGAAGCCATCAAACGGGAAGATGATCAGCGCAAACTTAAAGTGATCAACAATCAACTGGCTAATGCAAAGGAAAAGCTGGACAATATCAAAGCGGGGTGGAAAAACGAGAAGGAAATCGTAGATGCCGTTCAGAATATCAAGAAAAACATTGAAGAACTGGAAATCCAGGCTGATCGGGCAGAGCGGGAAAGCAATTACGAGGAAGTTGCGAAAATCCGTTATGGTAAAATCAAAGAACAGGAAGCTATGCTCATGGCTGCAGAGGAAAAACTCAACAGCCTTCCGGAAGATTCCCGCTACACAAACGAAGAAGTTACGGCCAATGATATTGCCGAAGTGATCAGCCGCTGGACAGGCGTACCAGTAGCACGCATGATGCAAAGCGAAAAGGATCGCTTACTAAGCTTAGAAGAAGAAATTGGAAAACGCCTGATTGGTCAACATGAAGCGGTTGAAGCTACTGCGGATGCGGTTCGCCGTTCCCGAGCAGGCCTTCAGGATGAGAACAGACCAATTGGCTCCTTTATTTTCCTTGGCCCAACAGGTGTCGGTAAAACAGAGCTTGCTAAAACACTAGCCGAATTACTTTTCGACGATGAGCGTGCATTGACTCGTATCGACATGAGTGAGTATCAGGAACGTCATTCCGTCTCTCGACTCGTAGGTGCGCCTCCGGGCTACGTTGGTTACGATGAAGGCGGGCAGCTGACAGAGGCCGTAAGACGCCGCCCTTATTCCATCATTCTTCTGGATGAGATCGAAAAAGCACACCCTGACGTTTACAACATCCTGCTACAAGTACTTGATGATGGAAGGCTTACAGACAATAAAGGACGTACCGCTGACTTCAAGAATGCCTTGATTATCATGACGTCTAATATTGGGTCGGAAACGATTCTTGAAAACTTTGAAGACCTGGATGCGCTTGGAGATAAACACCGCACCGAAATTGTGGCCACTACTAAAATCGAGGTCTTTGAAGCCCTTAAAGAACACATGGCACCAGAATTCCTCAACCGGATTGACGAGCGAATAATGTTTTTGCCGCTATCCCGCGAGGAAATCAAGCAAATTCTCGAGCTTCTCTTAAAAGGCGTTCGAAAGCTACTGGCAAAGCAGGAAATAAATCTTGAATTAACGGATTCCGCAAAGGAACTCCTGGCTGGCCTGGGCTACGATCCTCAATTTGGTGCGCGCCCAATGAAGCGAGTACTTCAAAAAGAAGTTGTCAACCAATTATCAAAACAATTGCTGTCTGGCAAATTTGTGCCTGGAGATACGATCGTTGTAGATACTGATGATAAAGGGTTGGTTTTTGTTCCTAAAGCTACTCCTGTAGAAGAGTAGCGTTAAACAGGAGTCATTCCTTGATTTTTTGCTACTTTTTTATCAAGAAAAAAGTAGGTAAAACCTTGATTAACAGAGTCACGTAAAGATTATTACAAAACAGGAGTCATCCCGAAAGTTCGGGATGACTCCTGTTTAATCAATTTTACTTTTTCCATTTTATATTACAACCGATACTGGGTATTTGGTTGGAACTTACTTCCTCTCCAATTAGAAGCGCATCGATAGCTGCTCCCAAATCTTCTCCAGTCACAGGCTTGCCCGATTGTGGGCGAGAGCCGTCAAACTGGCCTCTATATACTAGTTTTTTATCCTTATCAAACAAGTAGATGTCAGGTGTACAGGCAGCATCATAAGCTTTCGCTACATCCTGAGACTCGTCGTATAGATAAGGAAAGGTAAAGCCTTTTTCTTCCGCAAAGACTTTCATTTTATCCGGAGCATCCATAGGGTAATTCTCAATGTCATTTGAGCTAATGGCTATAAAGCCTACGCCTTTTTCCTGGTATTTTTTGGCAAAAGCCACCGTTTCATCAATGATGTGGATAACATAAGGGCAGTGGTTACAAATGAACATCACAACCGTTGCCTTGTCTGAAGCGATTTCATTCAAGCTTACAGCATTACCTGTAAGCGTGTCCGGAAGTGTAAAGTCAGGAG
Source organism: uncultured Saprospiraceae bacterium (assembly GCA_964537285.1). GTDB lineage: Bacteria > Bacteroidota > Bacteroidia > Chitinophagales > Saprospiraceae > CAZHZT01. The sequence continues at coordinate 19,813 of CAZHZT010000003.1, forward strand.
CTTCCGTTCCTAGAGGGAGCATGTTTGAGGGTGTTGCAGCCATAGTTTATTTGTTTTCTTATTGAAATGGAAATTTGAGGAAATTGTTTTCAAAACCTCATTAACCATTAGCCGTTTCCCCTTATATCGCAACCCTAATTAACCGGCGGAGTCGCCACTCCCAACACATAACGCTTCACCACCTCTATCTTTGCAGCCGCTTCCGCACCTTGAAAGCCAGCAATATCTTCATCTTTCAAAAGTTCACTAGCCGCCTCCGTCAGCTTAGCAGCTATCGGATAATACGACCAATGCCACCTTTCCTCTTCATAACCTGTTGGGCGAGTATTCCCTTTAGTCGTGTAGGGCCGGTAAAAACCAAAGCGAGGACCGTTTTTCTCCAGCCATTCCAACTCTCGCTTACCTTTGCCCCGCTCAAAATAAGCATTGTTGAAGGCATTTAAATCTATATCAGTACCCCAATGATGACGGGAGGTGCCCGGCATGGAACTGTACTCCAGAATTTTTAAGGCGCGATCTTCCGCTTTGGAATAGGTAGTACGCGCATTTTCTCCATTAGAAAGCAAGCGCTTCCCTGTCCATTTTGCCTCCCAGATACCCTTTTGATAGTCAAAATTACGCGTAGCAGAAAGAATTTTAAAATAGATCCCCTCAGCCCTTGCGGCTTCGTACATTTTCAGATAAGCATCCAAGGCTTCTTTCCTTAGATATAAATTGGAACGCGAAGCCAAATGAGACGGAATAACCAAAAACTCAGGATGTTCTGAGGGTTCAAAGTGCCCTGTGAGATAAGCAATAAGTGAATCATTTGTTATTTCCTCATTTCCATTATGCATAGGAAGTAGATTAGGTTGAGGTTGCCCTGAAAAAACGATAAAAAAAGTGAAAATAAGTAGATTATACATATTAATTTTTTTAGTCTTTATACCTAAAGTCCACTTCCTCATCAATTCGCAGTACCCTAACCTCTGTTCTTCGATTATACTCATGCTCTTCGTCAGAACACCGAACCCCGTCAAGGCAATGATTTCTAATATCTTTTTCCCCTCTACCTACCGTTTTAATACGCTTTGGATCAATACCTTGCGAAACAAGATACTGCTTGGCAGATGCTGAGCGACGCTGAGACAACGATAGGTTATATTTAGCATCTCCTCTGGCATCGGTATGAGAGACCAGTTCGATATCCATGGAGGGATATCTCATCATAATGCCCGCTAGCTCCTGCAATTCACGCGCAGCTCCCAGGCGAATAGAGGATTTGTTAAAATCGTAGTATATATTTTCCAGAACGATTACGGCCCCTTCTTTAAGCTCTGAGGTATTCCTTAAAATGGAACTCAACGGAGCCAGTGCAATGCGCTCATTTATCAAATCGCTGTCTGATATACGATTAGCATCTATACGTTTGCTGAAAGACTTAAACCCTTCTTTGCTAACCTTTATCTCGTAATCACATTGACTATTCAGGCAATCAAAAGCATTTCCTTCCTGGTTTGTAACCATAACTTTTTCAGGTATATCGCAATTGCAATCTATGCGCACAACGGCATCGTCCAAAGGATTACGATTTTCTAAATTGACGACCGATAGCTCAAGATTTGTACAGGAAATGGGCTCCATATCAATTAGCATCACAGAATCTTCTAGGATGGCTGTTCGTGAAGAAAAGAACAGTTCTTTACTTTGGTAACCTTCTTTAGAAATGTATAAAAGATACTTGGTTTGCGGCTCAAACGTCCATCGAACTTTACCATTGGAATTGGAATAAAAATCCGGATTGCCGAGTTCTTTTTCATCCTTTCGCAAAAGCTTAAATACAAGCTCTCCCGTACTTTCATCAACGGGCATTAGCCGGGATACATAAAGTTGGCCGCTCACTCCAAGGTACCCCTCCACATTTTCTTCGAAGATGTAACAGCGTGCCTCATCCAAAGGCTTTTGAGTAGTTACATCGAATATTTCAAGCACTAAAGGCTTGGAACGTAAAGCCTCAGGTGTTTCATACTTATCGTTCAATTCAAAATAATAAATATCATCCTGGCCTGCGCCCCCATTCCGGGCAGAACTAAAATATCCCTTGTTTCCCAAGGCGTTAAATATCAAACCCAGATCATCTGCTTCACTATTAAACGGAGGATCCAGAGGGATGGTTTCTTTCCAGGAACCCGAAATATCCCAGGCCCGAATATCAAGCCCTCCCATTCCCTGATGGCCATCGGAAGAAAAGAACAAGATTTTATCATTAAAAATAAAAGGAAAAATTTCATTCTTGGGAGTGTTTACTTCTGGCCCCATATTGACCGGAGTAGTCCAATTACCGTCTATTTTTTTTGAATAAAAAATATCCATCCCTCCAAAGCCTCCGGGCATATCAGAAGCAAAATATAAACGGGAACCATCTGAGGATAAAGTCGGATGTGCGCAGGAGTAGGCACTGCTGTTGAAAGGAAGTTCCGTGATTTTTTCCCACTCGAGCGCTCCTTTTCGGGCTTGATATATTTTAAGCCTAACAATACCAGCCTCATCTGCTTTGCTTACCCCTTGTTGAATATTATTTCTGGTAAAATACATAACATCACCTTCCGGACTAAAAGCAGCGGGCCCCTCGTGCAAATGGGAGTTGATTTGAGGAGAGAAGGAATAGGGCTTCGTCAGCGCTCCGCTTGACAAAGCCTCCGAATAATACAATTGGTAAAAAGCTTCTCCCGTATTTTTATCTTTCCATCCACCTTGATTGCGGGAACTTACGTACACAACTCCATTCAGATAAAAAGTAGGAGAAAATTCCAGATAGGGAGTATTAATGGCCTGAGCATTAAAGAAAGTGGCTCTGTTTCCAAGGCTTTTCAACCAAAATGCCAGCGAATCTTCCTGAGCAGAAAGAGTTGTCAGTGTAAAAAGAATTACTAAAAGTGCAATTATATGTTTCATCGTTTATCAGTGTAAAGTTTATAATACAGGGCTGATAAAGCAGGAGCACTTAACGTTTGCGAGTGTAATTTTTTGTCTTTATTATTGCTCTTACTCAATATCGCCTTAAGTTATCAATTAGCGTTCTTTGACAAATTGTGTGGAGTTTAAAAAAAGCGAGGACTTATAAACTCTTTCCCTTCCGCTTTAGCAAAGTGATATTGCACCAATATCTCCGCACTACCATCGTTATAATCTTTCAAGGCCGACAAGGTCAAATCATAAGCCAAACCAACAAGCATATTATCGCTTAACTGCACACTCGCCATTACATTAACGGATTCATTAATGTTGATGTTGCTGCCATTTCCTAAACGATAACCGACACCAATGCCGTACTTCCCTAAATAAATTGCTGAAAGGTTTGCCTCGATATCAAATGGAGACCTTTCTGCAAACTTTACTAAGAGATTTGGGCGAAGCGCCAACTCTTCTTTTAGCGGAATGTCAAACCCCGCCATCAAATAGCCATGACGCACCTCATTGTTCTCATTTAAGCCAACTTCACTGAATTCAAGATCGCTCTTGATTACCCTCGGTGCAGATAATCCAAAATAAAAGTGAGGATCTTTATAATAAAACCCAGCCCCAAAGTTAGGTAAATAACGGCTTTGACGCCCTATAGGAATTGCATCGTCGGTGGAAATTCCCTGAGTAGCTACAAGCCTTTCATCGTTAAAATTAATTCCATAGTAACGCAAAGAAGCCTGGATACCCACACTTACTGTTCCGCGACCTACGGGAACCCGGTATGCGTACATACCGTCGAAAGTCCACTGCTCTGTGATACCAATCCGATGAAACCTCAGATTAGCGCCTACACCAATCCGGTTGTACAAAAGAGGCATATTGAAAGATAATGCCGAAGTTTCCGGAGCCCCTTCCAAACCAAGCCACTGGCTGCGATGCAATGCCGTGATTACGGCTCCATCCTGACTACCTACAGCAGCTGCGTTCAACATCGGACGAAGATGCATAAATTGGGTAAACTGTGCCTGTTGCTGGCTATATGCCCATCCAAACGGGCAGATCAATAATAGAAGGAATAAAATATTTTTCATCAAAACTTAATTTATTTTTGGTTCTTTATCTTTCAATTCAGCTATTTAGTGCAAGTGGCAATAAAAGGGGAAAACAGTTCCGGACAACATCAAAAAACTTCCAGGCTAAAAGCCTGGCAGCCTTCTAAAAACTATCGATTCAGCAAAAGAGCCGAAGCCCTTTATTTGTAAAATGTTGTTCGCTCCCTGTTGACCTTTCCTCCTTTAATCGCAACTTAGGTTGTGTAACCTATGGCCTACCGGCCACGAGCTACTAGCTATACATTTATCTTTCAATTACTATAAAACCTGACTGAGGCTCTTTATCTCCGTTGAATTCCATCACGAAGAAATAAGTCCCTACCGGCAGTTGCTGCCCCTGGAAAGTGCCTTCCCAGTCATTCCTGTACGGAGAAGCATTGTAAACCTCATCTCCCCATTGATTGAATATAGATATCCTGTTTTCAGGGTATCGGTCATTGAGCAAACATGGAATGATCAATGCATCATTAATGCCATCTCCATTTGGCGTAATGATAGAGGGTACCACACATTCAGACTCTTGCTGTACATTTACAAAGACCAATGCGTCGCTACAGAAATCAGGGCAAATAACTGGGCAGACTTTGTACCCGAACCGGTCCTGACCAGAAAAGTCCAGGCTTGGCGTATAGGTGAACATTTCTTCTTCTTCATCAAATTCTATCGTACCTTGATTAGGCGAAATCGTAAGCTCGACAAAGTATTCTCCCATTGGCAACAGATCATTGTTAAGCGGGAAAATTTCGACCGGCGTTGCAAATGCCGTAGTGTCTGAATCATCCTGAAGCTCAGCTCCCGGTTCAAAGAAAACAACTAATGTATCTTTGGAAAAGGTGCCGCAACCTTCATTCATAATCTCCCAGAAGAAAAGATTATTGCCCGGGTTCAAGCCCAGCGCAACCGAACTATTCGAATTGGGGCTCAGGATTTCAATGACAGGATCATCAGAACTCCATGTACCTTCGCTTTGCACTAAAGGCTCTGCCTCCAAGGTAACCTGATCCGCTTCACAGATCTCAAAATCTGCTGTAGTCAATGCCATATCAATATCACTGGAACCTATATCAACAATCACTGAATCGGAAGCAAACGCCCCACAACCCGGATTGCTCAATGTCCAGAAAAAGATATAACTATCTCCGGGAATTAAGTCATTAACCGCAACAACATTCGAATCCGGATTTACAATCTTAATTCCGGCGTTTGTTTGATTATTTGGCTGAGACCAGCTTCCACTGGCTCCACTCTGAGCGGCGATCGCCTGAAGCACAATACTCGTCGTATCGCATAAAGTCATATCCTGAATGGCTAAAGGCTCTTGGTTATCAGAATAAACATCGATAAGAACCGTATCGGCATCGTAATTAACGCAAGCCCCATTAGATAGGCTCCACTGCAATAAGTAGGACTCTTCGGTTTGAAGCCCCTGAACTACAGAGGTCGGCGAAGCTGGATTCGTTATGGATACTGGTATTCCTCCTACCTGGCTCCACATCCCTTCCCCAGTAGCAGGCATTTCTGCATTAAGCGCTATATTTTCATTATTACAAAGGAAGTGATCATCGCCAGCAAATGCTTCAATAGCAGGTATATCATCAAAAATCACAGTAATTTCTTCAGAAGTGGCAGATTCGCACCCAAAATCATTGGTCAAAGTTGCATAAAACGGATGCTCGCCCGGACTGTAAGCACTTAAATCATTCAATAACAAAGAGTCCGCATCTGAAGGGCCACCTATTATACTCTGATTTGGACTGTAAAACCAGGTATACTGGCCATCATCTGTTACATTATCAGGATTCACAAAAAGTAACAGCTCTGCATCCGCATTATCAATACAAACAGGGCTATTGCTTTCAATAATTGGCGCATTTGGCCTGGAAGCAACGGAAACAAACGCTGGTTCTGAGAAGTCAGAAGTACAACCTTCTATAGTAACTTGAACGGAATAAGATCCTTGATGTATATTTTCTACCGGATAAATTACCGGATTATACACTGTTCCATTAAAACCAGCCGGCCCGGTCCAATTATACGTAGCATTTACGAAGAACTTCGTCTCAAGCTGTAAGGTATCTCCTACACAAACCGGATTAGGTAATCCCAGAACACTAGGCACCTCCGGTTTAGGGTTTACAATTACGGTAGTACTTGGTGATAATTTAGACACACAACCATCTACCGTAACAAATACATTATATTCTCCTCCATTGATTGGAACAACTTCATCTATATCAAAATTTGGGCTATCCGTATTGGACGAGCCTATCGGTGTATTCCAGGTGTATACCGCATCATTCGGATAATTATCCGTAACTAAAGTCAATGGATCTCCTTCACAAGCAATGACAGGCCCAATCGGTGACAATGAGGGAGGTTCTGGCGTATCTTTAACACTTACAATCGTCGTGGCTTCTTCCGAAGTACAACCGACACCACTTGTCACCACTAAGGTATAATTACCATTATCCTGGGCGCTTCCTTCCGGGATTATTGCCGTTGGATCAAAAGATTCAAAGTCATCCGGCCCTGTCCAATGGTACGAATAATCTCCTGGGTCAGGGGGGAAGAAGGTTGCCAGTAGCTCGATTTCACTATTTCCATCTACACAACCCACGCCAGTATTTCCGATGGCTGTAATTTGGGGCGCAGGGGTAACCTCCACCTCAACTGTCGCACTATCGGCACATCCTGCACCAGAAGTAATGGTAACCGAGTATTCTCCTGCTACAGAAGGGGTAATTGGGTTTTGAAGCAAAGATTCAAACCCATCCGGTCCTTCCCAATCATATTCCGCGCCCAAATATGAATTTGCCTGGAGCTGGAAATCAGCCCCCTCACAAGCAGGGAAATCAAAATTGGCTTCTGCATCAGGTGTTGCTCGTACCTGAACATTGAAGAAGTTGGACAACGCTGACTGACATCCATCAAGCGTCGCATAAACGGACCAGGAACCACTGTGAGAACTATCTACTGAAGAGATAATAATCTCAGGATCTTCTGTAATAAATGTTGTTAATAAAGGACTGAACCATGTATATGCATCTGCCAGAGAATCATTTAAAACCAACTTCAAATCTTCTCCTTCACACAGCTCCTCCGGTCCGAAAATGACCGGAACTTCAGGCAATGGATTCACCAAAACAACTGTCTCATCCGGGATAGAAGCACATCCATCATCAAATATCGTCAAGAAATAAACGCCTGAATCTATCGTATCTACATCTTCTAAAGCAGGCGGGCTCTGAAGCGTTGAGAAATACCCGTTTGGACCTGTCCATTCGTAAGTAATATTGGGTCCTGTAATATCTGTACCTAACTGAATATTAGCTCCCTCGCATTCTTGAATTACAGGCGCATTAGACATTTCAGCAACCGGAATATCGGTAACCTGAACATCTACTTCCAAAGAAGGCATAGACATGCAACCATCTATTTTTACTTCAACATAGTAAGTAAAACTTCCTCCTGACAGAAATGGAGGCAAATCGATTTGGGCCGAGAACGTTGAATCTACCAGCATCCCATTAGGCAATTCCCCTTCATACCAATAATATATTGTTTCTACACCATTGTAAGCTTGTGTAGTTAGTGTAACTACATCTCCAACACATGCTTTTTCTACTACAGACAATTCAGGCACAGGCGGCATTCCTCCAACTTCTATTTCTAAAGGAGCTACCGAAGAACAGCCGGTCACACCCGTCACGGTTACATTGTATATTCCAGAATTCGTATCATCTACACCTGATAAAACAGGGTTTTCTTCATCCGAAACAAGGGCATTGTTCGGAGGTCCGGTCCATTCATACGCATAAAAATTATTATTTGGCGCACTGGTCGCAGGAGGGTTCGCGAACAAGAAAAGGCTGTCATTTTCACATAATCCACCTGCAAACGAAGGCTCAGGAGGTAAAGTTTTTATATTAACGGTGGTTTCACAACTCGCCTGATTGCCAGATGCATCCTCGACGGACAAGGTCACATTTATAAAAGAACCAGCCTGATTACAAGTAATCGTATCTTCTGAAATACTCATGCTTGTAATTTCACAATTATCATAACTTCCTGCATCCACTTCCTGTGGCATCAAAACATAGGGATCAAGCCCCGAAGGATTAACCTCCACTGTAATCGGCTGGCACAAAGCAACCGGTGACAAAGTATCGAACACAGTAACCGAGAATGAACATGTATCTGTATTCCCAAAAGGATCGGAGATATTAAAGAACACCTCGCTTGTCCCTGGATTGAAAACATGTACAGGTGCTTGTCCGCTTATCGGGAATGTAGAAGGAGGTATCGTCGTTGCTCCGGTAGCATAATAACTCGTATTAATCTGTTCAAATGAAATAGACATTTCAGCTGTACTCAAGCCATCTGAAATACCACTTGTCGTATCCGGAGGGAAGAAGGTACAGAAAGGACTTATTCCGTCTCCAAAAATACCCGGAGGAGGCGTACCAAAATCCTGATTGGACTCCAGCGTAATTTCTAGATTGCCATCAGCAGCCCAGCTATTGAATAAGCTGGTTGGAATCAAGTAAGTTGCCACAGCAGATGAAGGAATAGCCACTGTATCACAGCTTCCTACGATTACCTCAACATTTGGCTGCCCAACTTCCGTAGTACCAATCAAATAATTATCTTCACCAACTACATTGAAATATTCCGTTGGATTTTCAACATCTCCTTGCAAATTGATCGTCAATTGAACACCAGCTCCGGCAGCACTCTCGGGTACATTTGTAAAAGTAAAGTTCTTATCTTCCGCAATAAAATCCAGATAATTTGGATCATAGGCAAAAGAAAGAAACGCATCCTGAAGATTGACCGGCTGGCTCTGAGTGAATGTTACCCCCAGAGAACAATTATCCGTAATGGATTCAGGGTAAGGAATCGCAACAGAAACGCCTTCATCACAATCCTGATCATTACTTATGGCTACGGAAAGATCAGGAAAACAAGCAATAACAGGCGCCTGATCATCAACAACTTCTATAGAAAAGCTACAGTCGTTGGAATTTCCGGCACAGTCATAAATAGTGTAATCTATATCATGGCTTCCTACCTGGAAGAGAATCTCTGCTCCGGTATTAATATCAAAACTTTGAGGAGCTTCTCCATTTACAGAATAATCAATCCGGAAATTGATCGGCTCATTGGCAGTGTAAGCCAAACTTCCTGTCGCCTGACCGCCACCTCCTGTAGGAGGTCCTGCCGGGCAAAGATCGTTTATAGAGAAACTTCCTGGCTGGGCAGTTGGAATATTTGGTTCCAGGACGATTGTAATCATTCCGTCCTGACTCCAGCTGTTGATTTGATCAGGGAAGATTTGAATCGTCGTCGTAGAATTACCACATTGACCTGAGCTCGGGTTTGTAATTCCAAGTACACTTCCGTCCTCTCCTATTATTTCAAAATACTCCGTCGGTCCTTCCGCATCTACTTGTTCCAAAAAGATGGTCAAAGTAGCTGTATCTACCGCAATTACCGGAGGAGCTGGCACCGGACCAAAGTTAAACACAACAGGATCAACCGGTGTCTGGAAATCTCCTGGCACTGCTGATGAAATCGGAAGCGTTAATTCCAAACCACTCATTGAAGGCCCTACATTGATTAATTCAGCAGAGCAATTGTCCATAATCAACGGAACAGGCAAGGAAAGCAAAGTGTCACAACTGTTCAAAGCGGTGCTAATCGTCACATCCACAGGGCATTGTTCAATCTCTGGGAGTGTATTATCCAGAACCGTGAATTGAGCAGAGGTCATCACTGCATTAAAACATTCATCGTAAGCTACAAAATCTACATTTTCCTGGCGGTAAATACCTTGCACGGGGCTTTGGCAATCCGCTGCATCCAATCCTCCTGCAGGTATTCCCGGGAAGGTGTTCGGGTCATTTATATCATAAGAGCCAGGTACTGCAGCAAACCATGTAAGTACTCCACAATTATCTACTACTTCTGCTCCCCCATGATCATCAATCCAGGTTTGGAAAGCATTCTCAAGTTCTGTATCAGAAGTACAACTTAAGGTTTGATCGCTAGCTCCTTCAACCAGAATAGGGGTAATCAAATCATTTACATTAATCACCTGGACGCCAGTAGAGGCATTACCACATGCATCCGAAACCACCCAGGTACGGGTAACTTGATAGTTTTGACTACAGGCACCTGCCAGAATATCATCATTAAACGTACTTGTTGGTGCACTATCGCAATCATCTGCAATATTAAAAGGCGTACCCAATGAATCCAGATTATCTGCTAATTCACAAGAAACCGTAATATCAGCCGGGGTAGTAAATGTAGGAGCAACGGTATCAATAACCGTAATATTCTGTGTCAAAGCGGTGGTATTATCACAATCATCGGCCGCAGTCCACGTACGCTGAATAGTGTAGGAGTAATGCCCGCATTGAGTAGGATCGGGATCTTGATCACTGGTTTCTTCAAATGTAATGAGGATACTCGTATCGCAGATATCGAAGGCCGTAATGTCTACTCCAATTTGAGGAAGAGCAGGGAGGTTATCACAAGTAGTGACCGTATCACCTGGCACACCAAAAAGGTCCGGGGAGGTATCATCTTTAGCAGATACCCATTGCTGTACGGTAGTTGATTCGCCGCAAGCATCGGTTGCTGTCCAAATTCTCAGGAGGCTAAACCCAGTTTGGCAATCTCCCGGGAATGAAATTTCCTCAAAGGTTACTTCAGGATCAGGGTCGCAGTTATCCGTGACCATTGGCTGAACGGCCACCGGAATTGTACTACAGGTAGAAAACAAGGTATCCGGAATGTCTTCAAAAACAGGGGCAATAGTATCTCTTATATTAAAAATAGCCTGATCAGAGCTTGTATTTCCACAATCATCAGCTACATAGAATGTTACATTTGTTCCCCAAATACAAGCTAGAGTTGGAATTGGTGGATAATTCGCATAATCACCAAAGGCTATGCTGTCTCCACTTTGTCCATTGGAAGTAAAGTAAGAGAAGAAAACCCATTTTGCAGTATCACATACATCATTGGCAATAGCACCCGCCTGGGAGTCGATCCATTCCTGAAGAGCTTGCTCGCTTGAAATCCCACAATCAATTAAGGTATCATTGGCAGCCTGAACAATAAAAGGAGCAACTTCATCAACGATCTCTACCAAAGCTGTTTCTACCGTTTCATTGCCGCATTCATCCACCGCCGTGAAATAAGCGGTAGCACTTTCAGTGCCGCCACATACAACTGTAAATTCACCCAAAGAATCTAAATAAACTACATTTCCACAATTATCAAAGGCAGAACCACCTCCCACTTGCGCCAGCCAATCGTTGATCATGCTATCCGCTTGCATTTCCTGCGCACATGGAATGACTAAATTCTGTGGCAAATCAGACCATGTAGGTGGTTGACTATCGGAAAGATTGAAATCAGCAAACGTACTTACTGCATTACCGCACAAATCGGCGAAATTAAACTCTACCGAAATAGAAGGCCCGCAGCCTTGCCCAATCAGATTCAATAGTGAATCCGTAATAAAGGCAGCATTTACAGAAAAGCCATTCAATCGAACTTTAAGCTTTATATCTTCCGGATTCGTACAATTATCGGTCATTACTGCCCCTCCCAAGTTGTCAATCCACTGAGATACTGCAGCTTCAATCATCATGGAATCACATTCTGCAATCGTATCTTTGGGCGATTCAATAAATGTTGGGGGCGAAGTATCTACTACCTGAAAGTTGATGTATACACTATCCGTATTGTCACAATCATCAGCAGCTACAAATAAAACCCTGGCATTTCCTGTGGCTGGACTACAACTTTGATTAAGACCCGTAAAATCATTCGACCATGTTACATTTCCGCAGTTATCGGTCACCATTACCTCTGCTTCCGCCCAATTATTGATTGCAGAATCGAGACTTATCGAGTCAATCGGACAAAAGAAAGTAATGGAAGTATCGGTATCCGGGCTGATCTGAGGAGGCTCTTTATCTCCAACCGAGAAAATAGCTTCTTCAAATGCGGTGTTCCCACAATCGTCCGTAAAGACAAACTGCGCGGTAAGCGTCCAATTACAGGCTTCAAAAGGTACAACAGGGAAGCCAGATAAATCTGAAAATAAGACGCTATCTCCACTTGTGCCATCCGAGGCGGAATAATTAAAAAACAGCCATTGGGCAGTATCGCATGCATCGCTTATAGCCGCTCCTGCCTGTCCAATTAGCCAATTCTCCAGGTTAATCTGATTGTCTGTTCCGCAATCAATTATCGTATCCGCAGCAGGTACCACCACAAAAGGAGGTGTTTCATCAACAATTCTAACCACTGCTGTTTGAACAGCTTCATTTCCACAATCATCGGTAGCGGCAAATTGCACTGCAGCCATTGCCGTATTTCCACAAGCAGGTGTCAATCCACTATAATTATCCGAAAAACTTATGTTACTGCAATTGTCTTCGGCAATACCATTGCCATGATCGTTGAGCCAGACATTTATAATACTATCTGCTTCGGAAGCCAATTCACAAGGAATATCTAAATCCTGGGGTTCTGCTACCCACGAAGGAGGTTCATTATCTATTAAACTAAAGCTTGCCAAAGTAGAAGCGTTATTTCCACACAGATCTTCAAAATAAAACTCTACGTCAATGGTAGCCGCACAACCTGTTCCCACTAAACTCAGAATGGAGTCGGCTATTTCAGTGGCACTTACAGATATCCCATTTAAGCGCAATTCATATAAAATATCCGGTGAATCGGTACAATTATCTTCTACTACGATCACCTGTTGATCAATCCATTGACTTACAGCCGCTTCCAAAATTAGTGTATCGCAATTTATAGCTGTGTCTTTTGGAGCTTGCAGAATTACAGGAGCTTCCGTATCTATAACCTCAAAGCGAATTTCTACGCTATCTACATTACCACAATCATCTGTTGCGAAATAGGTTACATCTATTTCTCCGGTAGCAGGGCTACAAGTAGGATTCAAGCCCACATAATCATTGGTCCAGTTAAAAGCATTACAATTATCCGTTGCGGAAAGCTCATTTACTGCCCAGTTTTGGATGATAGAATCAATAACTACCGGATCCTCAGAACAAGAAAAAATAATTAAGGTATCATTAGTAGGCGCAATTTCCGGGGATGTAACATCTGCAATTGAAAAAGATGCCGTAGAGGAACTTGCATTTCCACAATCATCAGAGAAAATAAATTCTACCTCCACACTCCAGTCACATGATGCTAATGGAGCCAGGGGATAGTTTCCGGTACCTCCCAGTATTACAGTATCTGCACTCTGGCCGTCATTTGCGGTATAATTAAAAGCAACAGAAAGAACTGCATCGCAATTATCTGTAAAAACGGCAGAAGCTCTTTGATCTATCCAGTTATTTAAGGCCTGCTGATTGTTATTTCCACATTCAATTAGGGTATCCTGAGCTGAGTTAACCAATTGTGGAGCGATTTCATCAATAATACGTACTTCGGCCGTAACAATAGCCTCATTACTACATTGATCCGTAGCTGTAAAAGCTACTTCCGCAAAAGCAGTAACCCCACACAAAGGAGTTAAGCCATTATAATTATTTGTAAAAGCGATATTTCCGCAATTATCGTCAGCCATTCCACCACCACGAAGATTAAGCCAATCCTGAACAATACTGTCTTGAAATGCGGCTTGTTCACAAGGAATGATTAAGTCTGATGGCAACTTAGTCCAAACAGGATCTTGATCATCAACAAGGAAAACCGTCGCGCTAGCAGAATCCACATTTCCACAAAGATCACTATATCTAAAAACTACCTCAAGAGATGGCCCACAGGTCGTATTTATAAGCTGTATGAGTGAATCTGCTACAGCTACATCACTGGTTTGCATACCATTTAAGACTAACTCTATTGAAATTTCATCTGTAGCGGTACAATTATCATCTAATTCAATATTGGCAAAATCACTTAGCCAATCTAAAACCGCATCTTCAATTGTATTGATATCACATGCTATACTAGTATCCTGGGGTGCCTGAATTAGAACAGGCGCTACCGTATCAATAAATTCAAAAAGTATAGAAACACTATCTGTATTCCCACAATCATCCATTGCGTAATAAGTTACAAAAGCATCACCTGTTGCCGGACTGCATGTAGCGTTCAGACCTGTAAAATCATTTGTCCAATTAAATGCCCCACAATTATCAAAAGCAGTAATGTTGTCACTAGCCCACTGATCAATTAAAGAATCAACGGATGCAGGCTCTGGCAAGCAAGAAAAGGTGACCAGAGTATCCGTGGGAGGTGTAATCTGAGGAGGAATATTATCTGTAATGGAAAATGCGGCGGTTGTTGAAGCAGTATTTCCACAATCGTCTGTAAAGAAAAGCTCTACATTGATTGTCCAGTCACATGCGCCAATAGGCACGACAGGATAGTTGGCTGCATCTCCGAAGAAAATGCTATCTCCTGATTCTCCGTAAGATGTTGTGTAACTAAACATCATCCAAAAAGCCCCATCACATTGATCTGCTATCTCAGCCATAGCATAATCATTAAGCCATGCGTCTAATTGTGACTGATTATTATTACCACAATCCACTAAAGTATCTACTGCTGCGCTTGTAACGAACGGAGGATCATTATCCACAATGCGAATATCTGCACTGATATCTGTCGTATTTCCGCACTCATCGGTAGCGGTAAAAACTACTGTTGCTTCGGCAGTATTTCCGCAAAGAGGTGTCAAGCCCGAATAGTCATTGGTATAAGTAACTGCGCCACAGTTATCCTGAGCAGCTCCACCGCCAAATAAATCCAGCCAATCCTGGACTATACTATCCTGATCGGCAGCTTGTACACATGGAATAATCAACCCACTCGGAAAAACTTCCCAAACAGGCATTTCATCATCAAAAAGAAGGATGGAAGCTGCAGCCATGGTTTCATTTCCACAAGGGTCGCTCACAATAAAAGTAACTTCAATGGATGGAGCACAACTACTTCCAATAAGATTTAAAACCGAATCAATGACTTCGTTTTGATTTAAAAGCATTCCATCGATAGAAAAAGTAATGTTAACATCCGCAACAGGCGTACAATTATCACTCCACTCCAGTCCGCCAAATCGATTGAGCCAATCCGTCACAGCCGCTGGAATTGTATTTTCATCACAAGCAATACTGGTATCTTGTGGCAAAATATTTATTTGCGGGGCAATGGTATCTACTACTTCGAATTGAATAGAAATACTATCAGCATTCCCACAATCATCTAGTGCAAAGTAGGTCACATTTGCTTCTCCCGTTAACGGACCACAAGTAGCATTAAGGTTTGTAAAATCATTTGACCAACTAAACGCACCACAATTATCTGAAGCAATCAGATTATCCTCTGCCCAATTCGTGATCACCGAGTCCAAAGCACTCAAGCTGCTAGAACACGAAAGCAATACTAATGTATCTAGCGGAGGTACAATTTGAGGAGGTATATTATCCGTAATGGAAAAGTCAGCTGTTGCAGAGTCCCAATTTCCACAATCATCCGAGAAGAAAAACTGAGCATCCAGTGTCCAATTACATGCTCCTAAAGGAACTTCAGGGTAATTCGCAAGGTCACCAAATAAAATAGTATCTCCACTATCTCCATAAGTTGTTGTAAAATTGAAAGCTACCCAAAAAGCAGTATCACAAACATCACTGATTTGAGCAAAACCTTTGGCGTCAATCCACTCATTAAGCTGAGATTGGTTGTTCACGCCACAATCTACTACAGTATCCGTGGCTTCGACTGTCAGCTCAGGAGCATCATCATCTACTACCTGAATCATTGCAGAAGTATCTGATTCATTACCGCACTCATCTGTGGCAGTAAAGGTCACAAGTACTTCAGCGGTGCTTCCACAAAGAGGCGTTAATGCTACAAAATTATTGGAATAGGATACACTGCCGCAGTTATCTTGTGCAACTCCACCGCCTCCAATTTGGTTTAACCAGTTAAGGATTAAGCCGCTTTGAATGATGGATTGCTCGCAAGGTATGACTAAATTACTTGGAAGGGTAGCCCATAAAGGAGGTTGATTATCAACCAGGGCAATAGTGGCATTTATTGAACTCGTATTGCCGCATAAGTCTGTAAATTCCAGGGTTACCTCCAGGGAAGGCCCACAACTTCCACCAATCAACCGGATCAAGGAATCAGCGACTTCAGCACTTCCAGCGACTTCGCCTGCTAGAAAAACATTGATTGCTACATCATCCAAAGGTGTGCAATTGTCTAACAGAACCAAGCCACCATAATTAGCAAACCAATTATCGACATCCGAAGGAATAGAGGTTGCATCGCATTGTATTTCGACTGTTGGAGGAGGCGTAACCACCAGAGGAGCTACTGTGTCAATTACTTCAAACGCTAGCGTAATGCTATCCGTATTACCACAATTATCCGACACATAATAGGTAACCTGAGTAGTTCCGGTAGCAGGGCTACAAGTAGTACTTAGTCCACTATAATTTTCTGTCCAGAAAAACTCCCCGCAATTATCAGAAGCAATAATCTCATTATCTGCCCATTGTTTGATAATAGAATCTGTAACCATCGGATCCAGATCACAAGAAATAGTAAAGAAGGTATCTGAAGGGGGAGTAATTACAGGAGCTGTATTATCCGTAATAAAAAAAGCGGATTGTTGTGAAGAAGCATTCCCGCAATCATCAATAAATAAAAACTTCACACTTACCGTCCAAAAACAGGTGCCTATTGGCACGGTTGGGTAATTGGCATAGTTTCCAAATGTGATGGTATCACTACTCTCTCCGGTACTCGTACTATAGGTTAATCCAAACCAAAATGCCGTATCACAAGCATCTTGTATTTCTGTAAAAGCTCTTTGATCGATCCAATAGTTAAGCTGTGCCTGGTTATTCGCATCACATTCAACAGTAGTATCTCTGCCGGGAACAATAATTTGTGGGGCATTGGTATCAACAATCAGTACTTTTGCATCAATATCTGTTTCATTTCCACATTCATCAACCGCTGTTATCGTTGCCGGATATTCACCTGATGCTCCGCAAGCAGGAATAAAAGTTCCGGTACTAGCGGTGTAGGTAACATCTCCGCAATTATCAATGGCTGCTCCGCCACCACCCTGCATTGCCCAATCCTGAATCAATACATCCTGGATATTCGTAAATTCACAGAAAACCACCAAATCATTAGGAGGCGTAACCCAAGTAGGGTTTTGATTATCATCAAGAAAAATAGTTGCTTGGGTGGAACCTGAATTACCGCATAGGTCCGTAAACACCAGATCGAACTCCAGGGAAGGTTCACAGCCACTTCCAATCAAGCGGATCAAGGTATCTGCAATTTCTGCCGCCGTAACTGTTTGTCCATTCAATGCTGGTTCGATAGTAATATCCGCTGAAGGGGAACAATTATCTGTCAAAGCAATTCCTCCAAAGTTGACTAGCCAGGTAGCAATAGCAGGCTCAAAAGTGCTGGTATCACAATTAATTGTTGTATCCTGTGGTGATACGGCCACCGAAGGAGCAAGCGTATCCACTACTTCAAACTGGATAACGATGCTATCTGCATTTCCACAATTATCAATAGCATAATAAACAACATCTGCCGTCCCGGTCCCGGGGCTACAAGCAGGATCAAAGCCCGGATTATTAACCTCCCATGTATATGTCCCGCAATTATCCACTGCTGTCATTTCTGCATCTGCCCATTGCTGAATGACCGAATCTAAAAAGACCGGATCCGTAGGGCAGTAAAAAGTTACTACTGTTTGAGCGGGTGTGTTAATACTTGGAGGTGTATCATCGTATGTGCTGTAAGTTGCTGTCGTAAAGGCTATATTTCCACATCGATCAACAGCTGTAAAGGTAACGATTGTAGAATCACAGTTTGCATCAAAGCTCGGAGGCGCATCATTTGAATAAGCCAGCACACCACATTCATCATCTTCTGCCTGAATAATGCTCATTTGTTCGGCCACCCAGGCACTAAAATCGGCACTATCGCACACTTCTGAAGCATCCTGAGGGAATACGACAAAATAGGGAGAGCCTATATCCGGCTCTATAGTAATGTTTTGAGTAAAAGTAGATGCATTGCCAAAAGCATCCGTTGCTGTCCAGATTCGTTCTACATTACCACCATTACACGAATCTGGAAGTGTAATGTTTTCATTAAAAGAAATCGTTAACGGAGAGTTCGGATCTCCAATGGCTGAGCAAAAATCATTGGCGACAACACTTCCCAAAGCAGGAGGCGCAGGCACTGCACTCGCGCAAGGCACCGATAAAGTTGGAGGAGGCAAGGTCAGGGAATCGAATACAGGAGCACCAATGTCTCCAAAATATATATAAATAGTTGTATCGAAAAAGCCTGCCTGGTTGTTCAGAATAAAAAACCGGATGGAAACAGTTGTCCCTAAAGGCACTGTATCTCCAATCTCATAGCCCCCACTTATTGTAAGGGTTGTATCGATGGTAAC
The DNA here is from genome assembly GCA_964537285.1 of uncultured Saprospiraceae bacterium. GTDB lineage: Bacteria > Bacteroidota > Bacteroidia > Chitinophagales > Saprospiraceae > CAZHZT01. Next base: position 38,374 of record CAZHZT010000003.1, read on the forward strand.
GCAAGAAGGTAAGGTACAGCCTAAAACGGGATTGTCAGGGTAGCCCCAGTCCAATATTCCCTGACAGGATTCACCCACATCTATAGTGTCCGGGCCCAGGTATTCAAATGTAATACCACTCTGTCCTTGAATAAAGTTGAAGCTTGAAAAAAAGATTATTATGATCCAAAGGATGCTGCGTTGAGCATTTCGTTTTTCTCCCATCTGCATGAACTGGTTGTTTAACTCAGGTTTACAAGTAATGACAATTTATTATATGCAATAAATTTGCCAGATTTTTTTTCTTTTTTAAAAAATGTCAATTATTTTAGCTTTTTAAAACTCTTCAGATACAGCCAAAGGGTAGATTTTACAGGAAAGATCAAAAAGCATTAGACTTTATTCTTCTCACTTATAAATACGTAGAAAACAGGTGTAGGGGAACAAAAAAGAGGGTAAAAAAGGGTAAAGAACCGTCGAATGGCTCCAAATTGCTTAAAAAAGCTTGCCTGACAGGGTGTTGAAAGTACTTTATAAATGAATACATGACATATTACGGTTTTTGAGAATAAAGATTGGGAAAACCTATATGTCAAATAGCTTGCCAAAAAAAGTGAAGAAAATAAGAAAAACCATTTTGCCGCCTATTCCTCCTCTTCCGATTCGCGATCTTTTAATTTTTTATCTTCCACATTCTCGTTTAGAAACTCATTCAATTTATTAACATTGTAGTTGGAAATGATTTCACCAAATTCATTAATCTTAATATCAAAGCCTTTAAGATCTTTGTGAATATCCGGCCCGCCTTTTTCATTTTTTTTCTTAGCCATAAAAACAAGTATTTTTGTTTTCAGAAAGTCAGTATGCCGGGTTCACTCCAAAATACTGGCTTTTCTGAAACGGTGATTTATCTTACAACAAATTTAAAAGAATTAATTTAAATACTCTATACCCATGTACAAAATCAATGGCCACGGCCACTTACTACCCTATCCCGAACAAATTCCGGCTTTCATGAAGGAAAAAAAATTGTTCTGGATTGATGATGACCGAAAATATATGCGCCAAGGAGATTGGAAACGCCCCGTCACTGATGACAGCTTCTTCTTAAATGAAAAGATCGCCTGGATGGAAAAAAACCAGATCGACCATGAGGTAGTACTGAACTTATCTCAATTGTACTGCAGTGGTGTTGACCGCCTTTGCGCCAGTGATATCATCCGCTTTCAAAATGACTTTAATGCTGAAGTGCAACATACACACTCCAAAAAATTCACCTGTGGCTTTGTCGTTCAGCCTGCCTGGATCGACGATGCCTTAACAGAAATCGATCGTTGCGTTTCCGAACTAGACCTTTCTCTTTTATGCCTCCCTACTCACTTCCTGGACCGCAACGGCAAATGGTGCTCTGTCACTGATGATTGCGCCGAACCTATTTTTGAAAAAGCTAATGAAAATGGCCTTGCCGTAGAAATTCATCCGTATGATGGTCAAAAGATCATTCAACTGGAAGATCGCTATTGGCGTTTTCATTTGGTATGGATGTGTGCACAAACAGCGGATGCCTTCCACCTTTTTGCGCTGAGGGATTATCCCAATAAATACCCAAAGCTGCGCACTTGCTTTGCCCACGGCAATCAATTCGGCCAAGTGAACCTGGGCCGCCGAATCCAGGGCTTTGAAGGAAGGCCTGATTTTTTTGAAGGCACTACGCACCCCAAAGAAAATATGCGAACACCAAATGTATTTTACGACACTCTGGTTCATGACGTCTATTCTTTCCGCCTTTTAGCAGAGCGGCAAGGCGTGAGCCAAATTATATGTGGCCTTGATGATCCCTACCCGCTTGGTGAAATGGAAACCGTACCGGGCTGTTATCCAGGTAAAGTTATTGATGAAGCCGTTGAATTAGGAATTATTTCCAAAGAAGATAAGGAAAAAATTTGGAAGGATAATGTATTGAATTGGCTGTATGGAAAGGAGCATGGGAAATTTTGGAAGCGGGTAGAATAAAAAGCTACGGTAACGTAGCTTTTTACTCTGCCAGCCCCGTCTCTATGCAATCTCTTCTCCACACTCATAAGGTATAAAATCGTCCAGTCCGCATCGTTCCATGAATTCATTATTAAAAGCTTCCTGAACGTCCTCTGACATTACCCGGGAGCGTTGTCTTTTCCAATTCTCCACGACCTCCTTCCCGTAGATGTTTTCCACTCGTTGTTTGTTGAGCACACGGTTAATCTTGCCCCAGTGAAGTGAATAAGGAATGGTTTCTGCTTCCAGCTTTTCAACAAGCTTGTTCACAAATTTATAGTTGATTTTACTATCAATGCCATCTAGTTCCAGAACGCAACTATTCTCCCATTTCGTAAATCCAAGCATAGCTTCTGTACCTTTTACAAAACGGAAAGCCATGATACCTGCCAGCTTGCATTTTTTATTAATTTCCAGGCAAAGGTCAATTACTTTTTTCAAATCGGCTCGATCCAAACCGAATGCCACACTAAACAAATTTCCGCGCAACTCTGTGTTCCTAAACATTTCGCCCATCGTTCCTTCTTCTTCAGAAGGCTTGTTATAGACTGCATCGAATAGAGTATTCACTATTGTAGGTATCAATGCTCGATTTAAAAAACCTGCTGTCTTTTGAATGGTATCCAAAACAGACTGTATCAGGCCTGAAGTTGACTTCCCATAGGTGTAGCCCTCTTCAGGCTCGAACTTATTATATTCCTCACGATAAGGAACCTTGTAAATCGTTCTGAAATAAACACCCTTTTCAGGATTATTGTACTCAAAATCATGGGGATTAATGGCCAACTCCAAGTGATAAAGCGGATGCGCTTGATCTTCAATCGGATATTTTAACAGTTCATTCATCAAGTGGAATTGTCCACTGGTAATTGCTTGTTCAAAATTACCATCAAATGGGATCCGCGTACGTTTTTGCTCCAATAAAAAGCGATCTTCTACTTCAATTAATACACCATGAATAATTCCGAAACTACCGAAGCTTACCAATGCCGCATTAAACAAATCATCATCAATGATGACTTCCGCCCCTAACTTTTCATGAAAAAAACCGGATGTAATTTGATTGGAAGCCCTCTCTATATAAACATGCCGGTCTGATCCTGTAATGATGTGTAAGCCCCGAATGGTTTCCGAAATAGCTCCATAAAAAAGAGCTCCGCCGTGAGTTCCCGTAGAAAAAGCGCCCACAATAGTCTGCCCATTACTCCCTCCTGATGCCTTAATGCATTTAGGTGGGTTGCTTTTCTTTTCAAGAAATTCATTTATTGAAATGACGGTATTCCCACATTGCAGGAAGCGGTAATTTTCTGCTTTGCTTCCGCGGGCAAGAAACTCAGGAAGAAAATTACTTTCTCCCAGGTTAAACTTATGACGTAGCCGCTTCGTATTAATTATCGTATCATCACAGACGGCCACTTTACTAAACGACCAGCCACTCCCCATCGCCCGAACGTTCATCTGTTTGGACATTGATTCTCGTATTATCCACTGAAGGTTTTCGGTACACCTTTTATATTGCTCAAATTGATCCAGTTCTAACCAGGATTCATCATTTATGTAAGGATCATAGGACTGGTTTTTATCCAGATGTTGGGTGAAATTTTCATGAAGATTGGTAAATTTTTCAATCTCCCATGCTCTTATTCCATTTGGGTAAGACATAACATTTAAAGTTAAGGGTTAAGGATTAAGGGTTATTTTTTCACAGAATATAGTGTGCTTGTGTTAGTCAATTGATCCGGATTCAGGTTCAAAAGGGCAACATTGATATTCGACGGTAACAGGAACTGCAATTCCAAGGGAGATAGCGGAAACAAGGATGTGCCCTATGTTATTTTTTGCAGTGACGATGCAGATACTCTCGCAGCTAGAATCCGTTTGAATATCTTTAGGTTCAACGAGGCCCCAAAACCAAACCCATTTGGTCACTTTTTGAGGAGTTGGAATATCCGTGTCGTATTTAGCTACGACCTTCATATTCATGCAGCCAACGAATAAAAAAAGGGAAAAAGCAAATAAAGAAATGCCAAGAAAACGCTTGATTTTCATTTGTTTTAGGTTTTTTGTGGTTATTTAACAAGGTAAAATTAGAAAAATTTCCTTTTGCATGCAAGTTTTTTTTCAGGGTGCATTTCATTTTGTTGCCGTTATTGAAAAGGTGTTTTTTTTAGAGATAGGCACGCGGTAGCGTGCCTATCTCTAAAAAAATCTTTTCTCTTGCCGGCAGCAACAAAATGAAATGCACCCGTTTTCACATTAAAAATGTGGCAGCCCATTTTACAAGCCCTCCAGTTCTTCAAATATCTCTTTATAATCGAACTGCAGGTCTTCGTGAAGTTTCTCCATAGCCTTTCGGGCCATGCGCAATTGCTGTTCAAAAATATTTCGCAAGATCCGATGTTTATTAATGCCAGGAGACAGTTGGCTAAGTTTTTGGCAAAAGTGAAGCAATAACTCTGTTTCTGTTTCCTTTTTTTTAGAATAACGAATGAATTTTTTAATCTCCCGTAAGATTTTTCGGATGCTTTTTTTCACGAGGTAGTAAGTCTTCTTGTTTATAGCCTCAAACTGTTCATCCACCTCTTGCTTTATCTTTTGAATGTAAGCTTCTTCATCATTCGCTTCAAACAAAAGATATGTCAGCAACTCCTTGTTCTCCTTTTTAAATTTAGCCATCTTCAGGCAAACTTCAAGGAGCTCCTTTGGAGCACGAGTCGACAATTCTTGTTTAAGTATTTTTATTGTTGCAGCTTCCATAGAGTAAAAATAGTGAAAATTAAGTTCCTGAAGCACTAATACTGCTCGTACCAGTTAAAAGTTTCTTTGATAATACGTTCCTTTTCTGCCCGGATGAAATCCAGATAAGCCAATGCAACCGGAGAAAGCTTTTTGGCTTTCAGCCAGATCAGGTTCCAATGGGTAATAATAGGCAGCCCTTTCATAGGGATGACTTCCAGTTCCCCGTTTTTAAGTGCATTTTTGATGCCTATAAGCGGCATAATGGAGTACCCTAATCCAGCTATTACCGCTTGTTTTAATGCTTCATTAGAAGTAAGTCGCATCTTCTTATATGTTGGCAGGTCATTTTCGGCAATGAATTCTTCCATCGCATTCCTTGTGGCAGAGCCTTCCTCTCTGTACAAGAGGGGGTACTCTGCAAAAATCTTTCTGATAGGCTTCTTTTTTTCCAGTTTAGGACTGCCAATGAGATATAGTTTATTTTTTAAAAGTTGTACCCGGTTGGTTTTGAGTTGGTCAGGAATAACAGAAACCAGCGAGAAATCGACTTCATTGCGTTCCAGGCTTTGAACCACGTAGGTTTTATTGGTAACATCCATCACAAGATCTATCCCCCTATGCTTCCGCATAAAATCTGATAGGAAATAAGGCATAACATACTTCCCTGTTGACGCTACCGAAATCTTCAGCCTACCAGCCAGCTTATTTTGGTAACGCATCGTTTTGTAGTTGATGGCTTCTACTTCTTGTAAAATTTTCTCTGCTGCCAGGGCTATTTCCTTTCCAAAATCGGTGACATGTAGTTTTCTTCCAATTATTTCTGTCAAAGGAATAGAAAACTGATCCTGAAAATTTTTTAACTGTATAGAAACGGCAGGTTGGGTCAAAGAAAGCTCCTTAGAGGCTTCTGTAATGCTTTGTTTTTCAGTGATCTTAAGGAAAACCTGAAGTTGATGCAAAGTATAATTCATAAATTATTTTTATGTTTTTCATTATAAATATAAATAAAAACTTATAAAATAAAAACCTCACCTTTGTGGAGCTATAAGAAAAGTTCCATTTTCCACAATTTGTCAAAGAACGATAAAAAATAAAAAGCTATGTTAAAGAAAATTAGTGACCAGGCGCAAAGCCATGAAGCAATCGAAATTCAAAGTCAGGAATCTGCTGGGAACGAAACCATTTCCGTCAGTAAGCCTTACCGTTATTTATTTGCATCGATATTGCTGTTTTCTGTTTGGGCCTATTTTAGCTTTCAAAGTGGAGGCCTTTTCATTAACGAACTAATCATTTGCGCTCTCATTGTAAATGCATTATTGTTTTTCTGGGCCAAGGATCAGGTGTAATCTTTGCCCCTCATTTTCTGTTTTTTCATTCTTATAATATTCGTTCTTTGAGTATTACCCTAAGGCTTAAGTTGCTTTGGCTTGTACACTTTTATTAGCAGGACAAGGATAGGGTGTTGCTTCTTAATTTTGCTAAGAAAATTAAAAAGTGCCACTCTACACAATCGAAACTTTCCTGCCAAAAGCGACCAGCATCTTCTTGGGCATATTCATAGACACCTCCTTCAGGTATGGATTTACATTTTTTACTAGATAACCTAAGTAACCCCTCCCTTCTATTTTTCTTTCTGGGCATATTAGCGGTTCAACTCAAAAGTGATTTGGCTATTCCCGCGAATTCATCCAAGTTTATTTCTTTGTATTTATTGTTTTCCATTGGATTTAAAGGTGGGCAGGAATTGTCGCATAGTGTTTTCAGCATGGAAATTTTTTGGTCATTAGTATGTGGCGTTCTGATGGCCCTGATAGTTCCTTTCTATTCGTATTTTATTTTGCGAAGGAAGTTCAATGTTGTTAACTCCGGAGCGATTGCAGCTTCTTACGGATCGGTGAGTGCGGTAACTTTTGTTACCGCTATTTCTTTCCTGGACATGGAGAATATAACCTTTGGAGGGCACATGGTAGCCGTTATGGCTTTAATGGAAGCCCCTTCAATTATTGTTGGTGTAGGTTTGATCTCATTATTTGACAAAGAGGAGAGTGAGAAAATACCTATGAAAAAAGTATTTCAACATGCCGTGACTAATGGCAGTGTTTTGTTGATTCTGGGGAGTTTATTTATAGGTTTTGTAGCAAGCGAGCAACAAGCGGAAGGTATCAAGCCTTTTACCACCGATATTTTTCAAGGCTTTCTTGCGGTTTTTCTTTTAGATATGGGCATTACCAGTGGGCAAAAAATAGTTGCTCTTTTAAAAAAGGGCTGGTTTGCCTTTCTTTTTTCTATTGTAATTCCCATTATCAATGGTTGCTTGATTGCTGTAATCAGTGCATCTTTTATGGAAAGTACCGGTGATCGTTTTTTGCTATCGATACTAGCAGCTAGTGCTTCCTACATTGCAGTTCCTGCAGCAATGCGAATAGCCGCGCCGAGGGCGAACCCTAGTTTATATGTGCCTATGGCTCTGGCTATTACTTTTCCATTTAATATAACACTGGGAATGCCTTTATATCTTTGGGTAATTGGGCTTGTTCAATAGAGCCCATTTCATAATTATTTATTTTGTTGCTTGAAGCCTTACCGTTAGAGAGAGGTGAAACGGCCGGGAGTTGTAGAGAAAAGTTAAAAAAACAGGCTTACTTGCTTCGCTTTGAAGCATAAGGCTTATTTTCATCCAGGATCAAAGCTTCTTGTAAAATTTCATACAGGGCCTCATGTGGAATAGCATTAACACTCCTGATATCTAATCCGCAAACCTGTTTACGACCTTTAAAATTCAGCAAACCTTGTTCATTGGAAAGCTCATTCCCGCGGGTAAAGGCCAATTCAATACCGCCTTCTTTGAGTGGGTTTAGATAGCATATCCAACTCTTGTAATAGTAGAAAGGAATCTTATAGCGTATCTTAGGAATTAACCCAAGCTCTTCAGTAAGCAATAGATGAAGGTATTGCAATATTTCTTTTTGAGGATCAGGTTGATCAAGTATAAAGTCATCAACTGCCGTCATAGCTGTTAATTAAGATAAGTACTCAGGCTTTTGCCTATTTTTGTCTTTCTCGAATAATGGATTCCAGTCCTTTTACAACGGTCAAATTTGCCATATCCTTATCTTCCCATTTGGCAATCGGAGTTAGCTGGTTCGTATCCGGATGCCTTGGGATAGCGTTAAATTTAGCGAAATCTTGTCCCTCCCAAAAGCACGGACGCGTTATCACAGGCACAATAATAGCCCCGGTTCTCTGACGTGTTTCTTCTGCCCACGGACGTTCATTATTAGAGATATATTCTGAAGAAAGGAAATTCGGGCTTACCATATAAAGAATGATGTCGGAACTGCGTAAATTCTCCTCTATTAACCTATTAGATTCTTCCCCGGGCTTTAAATTTGAATCTATCCACGTATCTACCAGCCCCATTGTTTTAAGAGGGTGAAGATGAGTTTCCAGGTTTTCTACAAAGTCTTTATCCTCACGCGCGTAGGAGATAAACATTTTTTTGCCACTCCCATTTTTTGGGCTTGGGCTTGGGGGGATTGGAACGCTAGATGCTGGCAATTCCACCATATCACCTAAAATACTTAATATAGAATGTGTAATTTGATTTCGTTGAATGCTTGCATTACTAAATGAAATTGTTCCCATGCGTTCCTCTCTTTCTAAATTCTTAAGCCTTGAAAGTAGAAGTATCGCCTGGTTTTGTATATCCGAATCATTTTGAGCCCCCCATTGTATGATCTTATCTAATGCTTGAGAAAGTTTGCCTCTCATGATTAAGTCCCGAATTTCGTCCATTGTTATATCTATTGGTGTAGATTAGAGTTTTAACTTTTCTGGAAAAATAGAAAAAACTTCTTATAAACAGACAAAACAAGTCTATTATTATTCGTTTCCTCTTTCCTACACCTCAGGAAAAATGTATATTCTACTTCCCTCGCTCAGAACAAGTTTCAATAAAATCCTATTTTTGCGCCATCATTGAGAGGATTGACTCAGGGGTCAATTTATTACCTCTCGTATTTCCTGGTTCCAAAACAAAAAACATGAGACATCTTCAGCTATTGCCTGTTCTACTTTTTTTAATTTCTGCCTGCGGCCAACCAACGCCCCCTGTCAATCAGGGAAAAGAAGCCGCTAGTCAAAACGATACGTCACAAACAACTACTGCTTTAGAAACGACCTCCAATACTCAAGACCTCCCGATCCAAAAACTCAATTGTGACTGGAAGGGGGAGGTCCTGAATGGAAATGAAGTTTGGCTTCCTAAAGAAAGGCTTCTTTTTGCCATTGTGGCCGACTCCACTACCTATGACGAAGATTATGGCGAAAGCCACCGCGTTCTTAAAGTACTGGATGCTACTGACAATTGCGCCTTGCTTGAACAAGAAGTGCTTCCTGTAAATGTAAGCCCTGACTTCCCTTATTATATAGCGCATATCAACTATAACAATATTAGTCAACTGATTGCTATCCGGGGAGTAGAACGTATTTATTGTTACGATATAGAAAACAAGCAGTTACTCCCTGCGATGACACCGGTATTCAAAAGTGAACGATCAGGAGAAGATGCGCAATCCGGCAGAATTCGTAAATTGGAGCTTTGGGAAAACTTTCTAATTGGCTACTCTTCCGATTACGGCTGTTTTGCTTTCGACCTTGACGACAAGAAAAGCCCAACGCCCATCATGCCTTTTGCGGAATACAAAATATCAGAAACCGATTTTGCATCTTTATTCATGTTGCCATCTGAAGGCGATAAAGTCCAGGCTTTAATGCCCTATTATGCACGCAAAGAAGGTTTGAAAATCAACCCTTTATTCAAGGAACCGAGGATGCTTAATTTGCAAGTAACGAAGAGCGCGTTAAATAATCCACAAATTATTGTCAGAGATGCCAACACCAGAGATGCAGTGGCTATTGACATGAAGAATAGGAAAACAATTGATTTGCCATCTGAAATAGCCGGAAAAAAAACAAAGGAAGTCCTGGAATGGCTTAAAGAACAGAACAAATAAGAGCTATTTTAAAACTGGTGGGGGGCTGCCCTGAAAGTAGTTCTTCGCTAATGGAAGAAATATTTTTACTTGGCTCTAGATGATTTCTTTTGCTCGAAGTTAATTTAGAAAGCCCCTAAAGCAAGCCGTTAGACCTGCCTGATCGTAGCCCTGGGTCCTCCCAGGGTTATAAGGATTTAGAGCTCAACTTCCGCGTAGCGGAAGCACATCATAAGCTATAGCTCTTGTGTTTTGGGCTACTGCTCAATGTCGTTAGCTTAAGCTTTTTCTTTGCCTGGCGCTTTAGCGCCAGGTGTAATGTTAAGATTTACCTGGGCTTTAGCCCATTAATAGCAAAAGGGCTAAAGCCCAGCCTGACAATTATTTCCCCCGGCACTGAAGTGCCGGGCTATAATGAGCTTAAGTTGACGATATTGAGGCTACTTGATAAGCGTAAGAAATTAGATTGAATAATCTTTTCCTCAGGAGGATTTGAAGAAAAGATCAGGCAGGCCTAACGGCCTGGCTTGTGTTCTTAAAACGTTTACCAAATGAAATCATCTAGAATCAAAATTTTCTCACCAAGGCAAAGAACTTAAAAACTAAAACATTTCCCCTTGCCCATTATCATCGATTTTAAAATCAACGGTATCTCCAACAGATAAGGGCTTGTCCTCTTCAGGAGGTTCTTCCGGCTCGATCAATTCGACGGTACTGACCTTTCGGTCTTCCAGGCGATTGCCCAGAGCTTTCCATCCCTTGACATCAATAAATTCGGCCAAGTTTTCAGTTTTTTCAAATTTCTCTGTTTTTTCCTTGTAACTATATAGAATGATCGGCTCTTCCTCCGTCGTAGCAAAGAGCAAACTTGATTGCTTATGCTCGGAAATAAAAGAATAGCGCTGATCATTTTTGGAGGTTTCAATTTGAAAACGCTTTACCAGCGTCCATTTTTTATTACTGTCATAATGTACAGCGGTGATAATACAATCAGGGTTAAACCTTTCAATGAGTACTAACTCTTTAGGATCAAAGCGTTTACTCAGATCAAAATCGCATACTTCGTAAGAACCTTCTTTGTAAACAGCCAGAATCTGATCACCTGTATCATACTCTCCTAAATATAGGCCACGTTCATCGGTATTCAGGCGGCCACTGACTTCATCCATCCAAATTTTTAAGGCTCCAAGTGTTGACTGACCGACTTCTTTCTGTATTATTTTACGCACAGGATACCGGGTCAGAATATTTCCCTGAGAGTTCCGGCCTTTGATACCTATTTCTCCAAAATCAAAATCGAACTTTTTGATCTTCGCCCGCGAGCTTTGGGATAACTGAACGGTAATTACTTCAGCCTCGCCGTTGGGGTGCACCGTAAAATAAAGTACTTTTGATCTTGGCGCTCCTTTTGTAAGATCGTACTCTTTATCTCTTGTAATAGACTGAATGTGAAACCGTTTTATCATGGAACGACCGGTACCTGCATCCAGATACACCAAATTATAGGTTGTCCGGTCATCATTACGCTTCCAAACATCCACGTGGATAATATCTTTGCCGACAAAGGCCTTATCAGTAATTCGAACGACCATGAATTTCCCATCGCGCCGAAAAATGATCACATCATCAATATCGGAGCAATCACAAACGAACTCATCTTTTTTCAATCCTGAGCCAATAAAACCTTCTTTCCGATTAACATAGAGCTTGGTATTATTTGCTACTACTTCTGCCGCTTGGATTTCATCGAATTGTGTAATCTCTGTGCGTCGTTTACGCTCTTTCCCGAATTGCTGCTTAAGCATTTTAAAATAGGCAATAGCAAAATCAGTCAAGTGTTCCAAATCATAATTTACCTGTAACAGACTTTCCTCTAATTGCCTGATCAATTCATCTGCTTTAAAAGTATTGTATTTAGAGATTCGCTTAATTCGAATCTCCGTCAGTTTCACGATATCGTCTTCTGCCAATTCCCTGTTCAAACGCAGCCGTTTATCCCCTTTGCGAACGTCCTCTCCGGGGCTGGCAACGTATTTCTTTAGCTCTAGTGCAATGATTTCCAAAACTTGCTCAAAAGATTCTGCCTCTTCAATTTCGCGATATATCCGGTTTTCGATGAATATTTTTTCCAAGCTGGCAAAATGCCATTTTTCTAATAACTCTCCTCTCTTAATTTCCAGTTCTCTTTGAAGCAAGCTCTTTGTATTCTCTGTGGAAATACGCAAAATTTCTTCTACATTAAGGAAATGTGGCTTATGATCAATAATTACACAAGCATTTGGAGAAATAGAGACTTCGCAGTTCGTAAATGCGTAAAGCGCATCAATTGTAACATCCGGAGAAACCCCGGGAGCTAATTCCACCAGAATCTCGACATCCTGAGCGGTATTATCCGTAACCTTTTTGATCTTGATTTTGCCCTTCTCATTAGCCTTGACAATGCTATCCATCAATTGAACAGTTGTAACGCTGTAGGGCAAATCCCTGATGATTAAAGTTTTTTTGTCGTTTTGATCGATCTTTGCCCGTACCTTTACTTTACCTCCTCTTTCACCGCCGTTGTAATCCGATACATCAACAAGGCCGCCCGTTTGAAAATCAGGAAAAAGCTTGAAGTTCTTTCCTTGCAATATCTTTATGGATGCATCAATTAATTCATTGAAATTATGGGGTAATATTTTTGTGGACAATCCTACTGCAATACCTTCTACTCCCTGAGCAAGTAACAGCGGGAATTTCATAGGCAGATGAACCGGCTCTTTCTTGCGCCCGTCATAAGACAGCTGCCAGTCAGTCGTTTGTGCATTAAAGGCAACCTCCAGAGCAAACTTGCTCAGGCGTGCTTCAATATAACGCGATGCCGCTGCGCCATCTCCCGTACGCATATCTCCCCAATTCCCCTGGCAGTCAATTAGAAGATCTTTTTGCCCCAAATTAACCAGAGCATCTCCAATGGCAGCATCTCCGTGCGGGTGAAACTGCATCGTTTGTCCAATTATATTGGCAACCTTGTGGTAACGACCGTCATCCATATCCTTCATGGCATGAAGAATACGCCTTTGTACTGGTTTCAGGCCATCATCAACTCCGGGGACTGCCCGCTCTAGAATCACATAAGAAGCGTAATCCAAAAAATAATCCTCATACATCCCCTTCAGGGACACCTTTTGTTCTTCCATCTAATTAGTTTAAAGTCGCCATTCTTTGACAAATTGTGCGGAACTTCAAAATGATAACCTTTGAAAGCTCTTGCGAATGAAAGGATTATCGTTTTGAAGTTCCAATTTTTAACAACTTAGGTCAAAAAGCTAAAGTCGCTAAATAAGCCAAATTTAAAACAATTTATTTTAAAAAACAAGCCTTCTTAGTTCTTTTCCCTCCAACATGTATACCACAACAAAACTTACTCCCATCAATACAACATTAATCAAAGTATCTTGCCACAAAATCTCTGTCCTTAGCAACAAGCTTACCCCCCAAAGCCCTAAAGCTAATACCAGATAAAGGAAGATACGAAGAACCGGATAGGGAATCGGATAATATCGCCTTCCCCACCAATAAGACGCTATGGTCATAGCGCCATAGCAGATTAATGTAGCCCATGCGGAACCTGTATACCCTAAACGAGGTATCCATAAAATATTTAAACCAATGGTGATGATCGCTCCGCCTATGGAAATATAAGCTCCTAAGCGGGTCTTGTCCTTAATTTTATACCAAACAGATAAATTGTAATAAAGCCCTAAAAATAAATTGGCCATCAAAAGAATAGGAACCACATGAAGCCCTCCCCAATATTCCGGGCCAATAAAATATTTAAAATAATCCAAAAATAGCATTATACCCAAAAAGCCAATTACGCCGATTATGGTGAAATACTTTGCGATCAATGCATATACCTTTGTTGCATTAGCATCGTTTTTTTGCTTGAAAAAGAACGGCTCAGCTCCGTAACGAAATGCTTGTGTGAAAAGCGCCAGAATCATAGCCAATTTGTAATTGGCCCCATAAACCCCTAGCTCACTTTGGTTTTCTTCCAAACTTCCACTGCCTAACAGCGGCAACAGCTGCCTGTCTAGCATTTCATTTATAACAAACGAGAAGCCTACAGCGATCATTGGCAAAGCATAGGCAAGCATCCGCTTCCATAAGTCCCAATTGATGTGAAAACGGAACCCCTTAAGGCCGGGCAGCAGCAGGAGAAAGGTAACCCCACTCGCTACTAAATTGGAAATAAATATGTAGCCGATTCCATAGTTTTCATCGTAAAAAGGAGCAATCACACTTTTCAAAAATTCCCAGCCTTCCTGTTTGAAAAAGAAGGGGCATAATACAATAAAAAAAAGGTTTAAGCCCAAGTTTATGCCAATCCCTGTCAGCCGGATCAACGCAAACCGCAAAGGCCTTTCCTCTAACCTCAAACGCGCAAAAGGAATTTCATTCAATGCATCCAGAGCAATAATAGCAGCACTCATTGCCAAAAGATCCTGATGGTTCGGATACCCTAAAACATTGGCAAGCGGCGAGGAAAAGAGTAAAAACAAACTCCCCAGAATCAGTGTCGATATAATAATGGAAGAAAAGGCGGTATTAAAACTGTGTTTTTTCTCTTCCGCACCAAACCTGAAATAAGCCAGTTCCATTCGATAAGTAAACACGACCATGATAAACCCCATGAAAGCAAATAAACCCGTAACAATACCATATTCTTCGGTAGGAAAAATATTGGTATAAATAGGTGTTAGCAAGAAATATAATGCCCGCCCTACAATAGAGCTAATGCCGTAGATTGCTGTTTGTCCTGCTAGTTTTTTAATCGACATGAGTTTTGCGTTTCGTAGTAAATATCGTTTTTTGACAAATTGTAAATATTAGGCTTGTTCTACAGCTGCTAATAAATTTTCTCCTCCCTACAGTAAGTAAAACATTAAATGTATATATAAGCCGTGATTAATTCTTAACTTTGAACTTTAAAATCTGTATAGGAAGATCAATCAGCGATTCTCGCTTTGAAAAATAAACGCGCCTACGGCGCGAAGTTCCTTTGAGAGGGAGCCCGAAAGGGCTATTTTGCTTCGCAAAATAGCCCTTTCGGGCTCCCTCAAAAGAAAATATCGCCGCGAAGCGGCGTAAATTTGGTTTTGGATTTCCAAAACGAGAATTGCTGAAGATTAATAAATTTTATTAATAAAATTCGTTCTTTAAAAGAAATTCCATTTCATCTCAATTTCTTTTAAAGAACCAAAAAATTAAAGCACAAAAATATTATGTCTTTTGAAACTGAGGGCCGTTTACACAAAAAGTTTGACACTGAAAGCAAAACCCAAACCTTCCAGGCAAGAGAATTTGTTATCGAAATTGCCGATGGGAATTATCCACAACTGATCAAATTCCAACTTGTTCAGGATCGTTGCGCCTTATTGGATGAATATAATGAAGGAGATAACATTAAAGTTCATTTCGACCTGCGCGGACGCGAATGGAACGGAAAGTTTTTTACAAACCTGAATGCCTGGCGTATTGAAAAGGCTGGACAAGATCAAGCGAACAATGCTGCTCCTCCTGCCGGAAATGATGATGTGCCTTTCCCTTCAGCTTCAGATGAGCCGACGAATATGCCCGACGATGATTTACCCTTTTAGAGTGATTTTTTTCATAGAGAGGTATACTAAAAAACGGTTGTGGGCCTGCCCACAACCGTTTTTTAGTATACCTCTCTGTAAATATTATCCAACCGCCTCCAAAATCTGCTCTGTGTGATTCTTGGTTTTTACTTTAGCAAAAACTTTTTCAATCACTCCTTCTTCATTAATCACAAAAGTAGAACGCAAGACGCCATCGTACTTTTTACCAAACATTTGCTTCTCCCCCCAAGCACCGAACATTTTTAGTATCTCTTGCTCAGTATCCGCAATCAAGTCAAACCGGAAGCCATGTTTATTAATAAAATTCGTGTGCTTGCGCTGCGAATCCGGGCTTACCCCCAGTAATGCGAAGCCTTTTTCCGTTAAAACTTCATAGTTATCCCTTAAGTTACAAGCCTCGGCCGTGCAACCTGGGGTACCATCTTTAGGGTAAAAAAATAAAATCAGCTTTCTACCTTTGAAATCCTCTAGTGAAACCTCTTCGCCATTTTGGTTGAGGCCTTTAAATGCGGGGGCTTTTTCCCCTTCCTGAATAAATGCCATAATTTTTTTAGCTAGGAAACAAGCCTGAACATACAAGGTTTAAATGGAAAACGCTTTTTCAAAAACACTTGTATTTCCCAAAGCATCTGTTACTTCAAGTCTGAACTGATGTTTTCCAGGCTCCACCCGCCCATCAAAACGGTGGAACAAAAGTTTATTCTTGTAATCGTATTCCATTAAGATCCACTTCCCATCCACAGTTGCTTTGTATTGTAGTCCGGCCACATTCCTGGCTACGAGCAAGTTATCATCAATGATAAAGGACATTTTGCTGTACCCGCGCATGTTGGCACTGAAGCGCGAAGCTTTGATCGTTGGAGGAGTATCATCGATCATGATGCTATAATCTCCCAAGTCTCTTACTTTTGCATGTAATTTACCATCGTCTTCCCATTCACCGCCACAATTGATCATATTGTTTTTGTTATCGCAGTAAGCGATAAATGCCTTAGCACGTTTCTCTTCGGGAAGCCGCTCCGGAGCAATAGCGATATCGTAGTAAAGATGAACAGGTACTTTATAGTTGTGGATATGATGAACTTTTGAAAAAACATCCTCGGATTTATCATCTGAAGTTCGATAGCTTAAATAAAGATCTTCGTAAAAGCTGCCTTCAGGGAAAAACAACTTCAGCGAATTAGTCTCTATTGCGTTCGCTTCTTGGTAAGGAAGAATATAATTGTATGAGTTGCTGATAGTCGGTACTTCCACGTCTTTTTGTTTGATCCAAAACACCAATTTTGAGCTATTGCCTTTAATATCTCCGGATCTTACTTCGACCTTGGTCGCTTTTTTCTTCCCTACAGCAACCACCCCATTATCTGAAAGCTGCTTGTAAGCAGATAATTTATTTCCGGGCAGAACATAACATCGGTTAAAATTCCCTCCTTTTGTACATTTTTCTTCATAGTCAATATGGGCATTAATGTAGCGATATTCATCAAAACCAAACTTTTCCATTTGATATTGGTAAGTAAGCGAGTCATCTTGTAAAAGGAAAATCTCAAATACACCATTCATATTGGACACTCCTGTCATGAAATCATAAGTCTTAATCCCTATTCCTGCTCTGGAAGAATTGATATAAACCGTATCCCGATCTAGCTTGTAGTTTCTTCCGGCTTTAGTCAAGCCAAACTGTTTGGTATCAAATGCTTCAAATTTATAGTTCAGGGCATATATTTTAAGCTCATTCATAGTGGGGGCCGCCTTATCTAAAACATCAAAGCCAAAAAGCAATGGGTTAATCGGCTTTTCGCTACGGGTTTCTCTAATTTCAAAATGCAAATGCGGACCGAAGGAATAACCGGAAGTCCCCATTTTACCAATTTCCTGACCTTTCTCTACCGGAAACATATCTTTATCGGGCACTATATCGATTTCAAAAGACTTGTTCTCGTATTGCCTTCCTTTTACATAATCAGCCACTTCGGGTTCAAAGGATGATAAATGAGCATAAACTGTAGTATACCCCTTCGGATGATCAATATATATTACATTTCCATAGCCGGCAGCTTGTACTTTAATACGCGAAATATATCCTTCCGCACAAGCATATATTGGCTGTCCGGAGCGCCCGTCACGAGACTTGATATCGATTCCGAAGTGGAAGTGATTACTTCTCAATTCACCAAAGGTTCCCGACAGCCGGATAGCCCCCTCAATAGGAGATTGAAAATAGTTATCAGGATATGGATCTGTAAAAAAAGAAAAGCATAAAACAAAAAGTAATAGCCCGGAAACAATTGTAAAAATGCGCAACATAAAAAAGTTATTCTTTATTCAATATTTCTTGCCAATTCCCTATCAGGGTGGGTTCCTGTTCATTTTTTTTTAAAAATGCAACAAACTCTGACCTTGAAATGAGTTTCGCTCCAAGGCTACCCAAATGCCCGGTTTCTTGTTGGCAATCAATCAGTTCAAAACCCTGTTCTCTTAATTTCCTGACCAGGCTGATAAACCCGAACTTCGAGGCATTACTCACATTCGCAAACATAGATTCTCCAAAAAAGCACTTGCCTAAAGCGATACCATATAAGCCTCCCGCTAATTGCTCCCCTTGCCAAACCTCTACAGAGTGAGCGTACCCCATTTCATGAACTTTAACATACCCATCTACCATTTCCTCTGTAATCCAGGTCCCTTGTTGCCCTTTGCGTAGCTGATGTTTGCAATGGCGCATGACTGTTTCGAACTGCTGATCATAAGTAACGGTAAACTTCTTTTGATTGAAATAGGGACGCATGCTTTTGCTCACTTTCAACTCCTCAGGAAAAAGCACAAATCGTGGATCAGGAGACCACCAAAGGATTGGGTTATATTCATTATACCAAGGAAAAATACCAAGACTGTAGGCAGTTAATATACGCTCAGGCGACAGGTCGCCGCCCGCTGCAAGCAATCCGTCGGGTCCGGCCCATTCCAGGGGAGGGAATATCAACTCGTTCTCCGGCAGCCAGGGAATCTTCATATAGTCATCAGGACAAACAAGGCTTTCCTCTGTCCTGCAAAAGTTAATTCACAAATTATTTCTTAATATCTTCAATTACTGCAGACAGGCCGCGATCAACCAACGCATCTTTCTTTGGGCGAAGTACGTTTTTGGGAGCCGTTTTGACTGTTGCTTTTCCTTTAAAATGAATGATCAAGGACAGTTGTTCTGCTTGTTCGTGCGTGTGTTTCAAAACTTCCATGAAGCACTTAATCACCCAATCAAAGGTATTATGGTCATCATTGTAAACGATGAGCTCAGCAATTTCACCTGCGCCAATGTCTATTAGTTCTTCTTCGAGTAATAACTCTTCTGTCTCTTCGTAAAATTGGTTTTTATATCCCATGGTGTAATTTTTCCCTCTCATCAAATTGACTTCAAAAGTAATATTTTTTGAGCGCATTTCCAATGATTGTAAAGAATGCTTTAAGCGGTTTGAATTAAAACAATGCAAGCTTGTGGCCTGGGCCACAAGCTTGCATTGTTTTAATTCAAACCGCTTAAAGCATTCTTTACGGCCTCAAAGTCAGGCATTTCACCCGCATTGTCTAACACCTCTGCGTAGCGAATAATTCCATCTTTATCAATAACAAATGCAGATCTTTTGGAAACGCCTTTCATTCCAAGCACAAAATCTTCATAAATAGTATCATATGCGTTGGAAATTTCTTTATTAAAATCAGAGAGTACGGGGAAGTTAAGGTTTTGCTCGGATTTGAATTTCTCCAAAGTGAACGGAGAATCTACAGAAACAGCTAAAACCTGAGCATTTAAACCTTCATAAGTTGAGATATTATCGCGCATAGTGCACAATTCCTCGGTACAAACAGAAGTAAATGCCATTGGAAAAAACAACAGAACGACATTCTGCCCCTTGTAGTTCGCCAATGAAACCTGAGATTTATCGGATGCATAAAGTGTAAAATCCGGAGCGGTATCGCCAATTTGTAAAGACATGCTCTTGTAAGTTTTTAGTTTTAAATAAATAGGTTTACAGATTCAGAGATAAAAGTATATTTGCACAACTTTTAGTTAAATAGATGCGAGTTCGGAGTGACTCATGTTTGACAATCCGAACTCGTATCTAAACCAAGCGTATATTGTTTTGTTCAACAAAAATCAAAGACACTTTTTGAAGCCAGTAACTAAAGCATACATCGAGCTACATATTGCCGTTCTTTTATTCGGGATCACGGCAATTCTGGGGGACCTTATTCAGCTTTCTGCAATGGTTATGGTATGGTGGCGAATGCTATTGACCAGCCTGAGCCTGATTCTGATCATTTATATTGCCCGAACCTGGCAATCCATGCCCAGAAAAACCATCCTAACTTTTATGGGCATAGGCGTTATTGTAGCTTTGCACTGGATCTGCTTTTTTGGATCTGTAAAATTGGCTAATGCTTCAATAGGCGTAATTTGCATGGCTACCACCTCCTTTTTCACCGCCATTCTGGAGCCACTTGTATTCAGAAGCCGCATCAAAAGATATGAGCTTATACTTGGCCTGATGATCATTCCCGGAATGATACTTGTCGTTGGCAATGTAGAAGTTTCTATGATGGCAGGGGTATGGGTCGGCTTGCTCTCAGCCTTATTAGCAGCCATTTTTGCGACATTTAATAAAGCCATGATCCAAAGATCGGACCCTTTGAACATCACACTACTTGAACTGGGAAGCGGTTGGTTATTTATCACCTTATTGCTTCCGTTCTTTTTCACTTCGGGCTCCGATGAAACTTTTTGGCCAACCTTAACTGATTGGTTATACCTGGCAATACTCGCTTTCGTATGTACTACTTTGGCCTATGTACTCGCGCTCAGAGCATTGCATCACATTAGCGCCTTTGCTTCTAACCTAACCATTAATCTTGAGCCCGTTTACGGGATCATTTTAGCTTGGCTATTACTTAATGAGAACGAGGAGCTGCAACCTGGCTTTTATTGGGGCGGACTACTCATTCTATTAGCCGTTTTTAGCTATCCTTTTATTAAAAAAAGATTTGAGCCGAGTTAATCCTCAGCATTATCATATTTATTAGCAAACCCAAGGAAAGAAAAAAGCCTTCCCTCCCATTTGGCAATTCGCTTTTCTAATGATTTTTCAAAAACCTTTTCATTATTTGAAAAGACCGTTAACATCTGATTTAAAAGCGAATAAAGCCGAATATTGTAAGGAAAGGGAGGTGAAAGATCCTCGAAGTTTTTATCCTGGATGATAACAGCTATGATCCCTGAAGTATCCTCAATATCTGTTCGGCCAATTCTCGTAAAAAATACTTCGCTCTCTGTGAGAATGATCTTTGGATCAATATTAAGATCTCGATCCAAAAATACCCCTAGCCCCCTTTTTTTACTATCCAGAATGAGATGCGTACTTGTATCGTAAGTAATATATAGTTTTGCAAAGGTAAAGTTATCATAGAAGCACTCCACCAGATCTTTGTTAAATTGATCTCTTTCTTCTATTAGTCCTTGATATTCTAACTCTAATTTCTTTTTCCCGGAAGGCTTGAGATTAGGATTGGCCAATATTTTCTCATAAGCATCTGCTTTGTTCTTTTTACTGGCTAGCCTAAGAATCAAAGCCCCCTCTCTAAATTTCTTTACTTCCTTCATTGCTATAATAGTAGCAGAATCTGGCACATAAGTGTTATCAGGAAGCCTTTGTGCCGATACAGTCGTGTAAAAGGCCAAATAAAAAAGTACCCCTGGAATGAACCCAAAAACATATCGCATACCGTTGATATTAAAAGTCTTTTGACTGAAATTGTGAAAAATGGAGTTTAAAAAGGATAATCCCTTTTTAGCCATCAGGGCATTCAGGTTTTACCCTTTTAGTTCTTTGACATAAATTGTGAAAAAATGGAACTTCAAAATGATAAGCCTTTCAGCCACAAGGGCATTCAAGGCTTATCATTTTGAAGTTCCACACAATTTGTCAAAGAACGATCCTTTTTAAACCCCACTCAATTTGTCAAAAAACGACTAAAAATAATTATTTAAGTAAGATGTCCGTTAGTAATTTCGACAATAGATTCCGTACATTTGGGAAATCTGCATTAATTACAACAACATCGCATGCAA
This sequence comes from uncultured Saprospiraceae bacterium, assembly GCA_964537285.1. Classification (GTDB taxonomy): domain Bacteria; phylum Bacteroidota; class Bacteroidia; order Chitinophagales; family Saprospiraceae; genus CAZHZT01. The sequence goes on from CAZHZT010000003.1 coordinate 59,886, forward strand.
GCATCAGTTGATATCGAAGCGCTAAATCAGCAAATTTTTGAAGAAAGCGCATTTCTCGAAAACCTTAACGCTGCCACAGCTGAAGTCATTGTGGGGCAGGAAACTATGATCGAACGCCTCTTGCTTGGCTTGCTTTCTAATGGCCATGTCCTATTAGAAGGCCTCCCCGGCCTTGCCAAAACACTGGCCATAAAAACGCTTTCAAAAGCGATTGACGCTTCTTTTAGCCGCATCCAATTTACTCCGGACCTGCTCCCCGCGGACATTCTGGGTACAATGATCTACAACCCGGCCGATAATGGCTTTTTTGTTCGCAAAGGCCCTATATTTGCAAACCTCATCCTGGCTGATGAAATTAACCGTGCCCCTGCCAAAGTGCAAAGTGCTTTACTTGAGGCCATGCAAGAACGACAGGTAACCATTGGAAATGACACCTTCAAACTCGAAGAACCCTTCCTTGTAATGGCCACCCAAAACCCAATCGAGCAAGAAGGCACCTACCCCCTTCCGGAAGCTCAGGTAGATCGCTTTATGCTTAAAGTCAAAATTTCTTACCCCACATTCGAAGATGAGCGCGAAATCATTCGAAGAAACCTTCGCCCCAGTAACGACTGGAAACCCTCCGAACCCGTCATTCAACCACAGGATATACTAAAGGCCCGGCAAACAGTTGCAAAAGTATATCTGGATGAGCGAATAGAAAAATATATTTTGGACATCGTCTTTGCTACCAGAAATCCGGAAGATTACGGCCTCAATGACCTCAAACTCCTTATAAACTACGGTGGCTCCCCCAGGGCGAGCATCAACCTGGCTTTAGCTGCAAAGGCACATGCTTTCATCCAAAGAAGGGGCTTTGTCATCCCTGAAGATATTCGAGATATTTGCTTTGATGTCCTCCGTCACCGAATCGGCCTTTCCTATGAAGCAGAAGCGGAAAATATAAGCCCGGAGGATATTGTTCGAAAAATCATACAAAGCGTGGAAGTACCTTAATCCTTTAATTGGAAGACTTAATTATGCACAGGAAAAACATACCTCTTTTAATTACAGTTCTTGTTGTTTTTCTGCAGAGTATTCATATAGTATCTGCAGAATCATTCGTTCTCTCCGGCGCTATCAATCAATTACATGCCGTCGAAATAAGTATTGAGTGCCCAAGCGATAATTGTGAAGGCAAAATAACCTATATCAAAAGTGGCCTCTCATTTGAGCTTAAAGGCACAAAGGTAAACAATGAACTAAGCCTTTATGAAGTAGATGACCGGGGGGATTATGCAGGTTACATAGTTGCCTCTGAAGAAGATGACCTCTTCCTTGGGAAATGGTACAATCACGATAAAAGCATGAGCTTTGATTTTTGGGCCAAAGAAAACCCCGGTCGCAAAAATTTCCAACTCATTTACGATGAATACAATTGGCTTAAATTATTTTCAGGTAAATTATTAAAACAAAACAGCGAACTCATTCTTCAGAAAAGAGGCCCACAGCTTTATTCCGGCCGACTTTTTTTCTATCATAAACAACAAAGCTATGAGCTGTCTTTCTCGAAGCTCATTCCCGATGGCGCTGAGTTTCAAATGATCGATCAATACGACCTGCAACAGGGTACGCTTCAAATAAAGTTTACTGGAAGGGAAGAATCCAACCTAAAAGCAGTTTATATTACTAATAGCGGCCAAAAAATAAAAGGCTCTTTTAATCAGCAGGAAGCATTTGGTACGCGTTGCCTCGAATACGCAGACTATGCGCATTCTTATGGCATTACGGTTCCTGTTATCAATGATGAAGACTTTGATAGCTGGCTACAAAACGCCTTAGTGAGTTGGCTCGCTAAAGGGCAAAAAAAACTAAAAACACTTTCCGAATCCCCGGAATCACTGAACCCTCAAAAACGTTCGAAACATCAGTTCTATGGCTGGCTGCAAGTTAAAATGCTGAGTGACTTTTTAATTAGCGGGCAAGTATTCTTCACCAATTCCTGGGAAGCACCTGTTGAAGTCTGGACATTTAACTATAATCTCGATGGCAATAAATCTATAAGTATTACGGACTTTTTCCGGTACGGATTCAATGCAGACCGAGTTTTCAAATCTGAAATAAACCTGCGAATGGAAAAATGGCAATTTAGTTTACCCGCACCTTATTACCGATGGCTAAAAAAGGAGAACTTCGAACACTTTACCATTGCCCGAGATGGTATTTGGCTTTCTACTAATTTCAATACAACTTATGGTCAAAAGGAAATCCTCATCCCTATTGCAGAGATCCTGCCTCACGTTAAATCTACTTTAAAAAGAAAATTCCTATAAATGGAAACTGCAGAGCTGCTAAAAAAAGTACGGCGAATCGAAATAAAAACCAAAGATCTCAGCAAGCATCTTTTCTCCGGTGAATACCATAGTGCATTCAAAGGAAGGGGCATGTCTTTTAGCGAAGTACGCTCCTATCAGTTCGGAGATGACGTCAGAAACATCGATTGGAATGTTACTGCCCGAACAGGAGAGCCACATATCAAAATTTTTGAAGAGGAACGAGAACTCACCGTTATGCTTTTGGTAGACATTAGCGGCTCAGCTTTCTATGGAACCCGCGAGCAGATGAAAAATGAATATATCACAGAGTTAGCTGCCGTTCTTGCTTTTTCTGCTATCAATAATGACGACAAGGTGGGAGTTATCTTCTTTTCAGATAAAATAGAAAAATTCATCCCTCCAAAAAAAGGAAGAAAACATATTCTTAAAATTATTAGAGAATTCCTGGATATTCAACCTTCTTCCAAGGGTACCGCAATAAAGAAAGCACTTGAGTACTTTAATAACATCTTAAAAAAGAGAAGCATCGCCTTTATTTTATCCGATTTCTTTGACCAGGGCTTCGAAAAACCACTGCAAATTTCTGCTAAACGGCACGACCTGATAGGTGTCCAACTTTATGATCCCTCCGAACTAGGATTAGCCAACACCGGCTTAATCCGGGTTCAAGATGCAGAATCCGGGAAAATTGAACTGATCGATACTTCTTCCCTTCTTGTGAGGGAACATTTCAAAGAACAGTTCAATCAAAATTCAAACATCATAAAAAGGTTTTTCCGCAAAAGTGGTGCAGATTTTATCTCGCTATCTACAGATCATAGCTATATCGATGCACTGCATCAGTTTTTTCTTACCAGAAGCAAAAGAATGGTCGGCTAAGTTTATGAAAAGTGTACGCATAATATCAGAAAAAACTCCCGGGGGTACTGCCATTGCACTACTTTTTACCTTTTGCTTGCTATTTATTACTCATTTAAGTGATGCACAAGCAGAGTTTCACCAATATTTTAGTCGCGACACTGCAACGATTGGAGATCAATTAAGCATTGATTTCGTTGTAAAAATTCCTTCAAACACCAAAGTAGTAGAAATCGAATACCTCCATCCTTACTTTCAAGCTTTGCCCGGTCAATCCTCTCAGGATTCCCTTTTTTATCGTACTCCTAGTTCCTTGATGATAGAATATCTGCCCTCCTCGAATTGGCCCGACACCTTATCCCTGCCCGAGCTTAGTTCGGACTTTTCTAAAGAACAAAAGTCTGAACTATTAGCTATTTTAAATGCCAACAGCTACAAAGAAACTCCCCGATGGAAAACTTCTTCCAATTCGGATAATGAAAAAATCCTGTCTGCCCGGCTGAAATTCATTCCTCTTCAACCCGGAATCTATTCACTCAGCCCGGCAATAATCTCACTAGATGAAAATGGAAAAATTTCTTTGCAAAAAGCCTCTCTGAGTGCTCCGGAATCTTCCAGAGTACCTAAAGGCAAAGTGGTTGTTCTAGAACCTGTACTTGATAAAAAGTGGATAGAGCAAGACTCTTTCGAACTGGCTACAATTCATTCCATCATCAGAGAACCCGTTTTTTTAAGAGACTTCATTGAGTATCTTTTGATTTATCTAGTAATCATTATTCTAGTAACAGCATTATTGATCTACATCATTCGAAAGCAAGCCCTGCCAGTCCCTGAAGAAATGCCCGAACCTGAAATCCCTCCTCATCAAATTGCTTTAGCCCGCCTAAAACGACTAAAGGAAGGAGAAAGCCTTAAAAAAGGACAGTTTAAGTTCTTTTATGCTTACCTGACGCATATTTTCAGGGAATACCTTGAAAAACAATTTCAAATAAATGCCCTGGAAATGACTTCCAGAGAAATACTGCGAAGCTTGCGCACAGCCTCTATACCAGCCTTGAACATAACAGAAATTTCTGCTTTATTTCGGTTATCTGATGCGATCAAGTATGCCAAAGCCCGACCAAGCTTAGGCGCTCCATTAAAAGATTTTCAAACCATTGAAGCCTTTGTGCTCAATAGCCGCCCGTTGGAAACAGATGCCCGGGATTCCGAAGCAGACCTGGAACTTAAGCCCCTTACCTACAGACGGCCAGCTCCTTTTTCGGATCGATTGATGGCATTTATAATCGACGCATCGCTCAATTTGCTCTTTTGGATTTTGCTTGCTACTGCTTTTTTCCTCCTTCAAAGCAGGAACTTTGAATTATGGGCCCTAACGGATAGCTGGATATTCGTTCTCGGATATTTTGTTTTTATTTGGCTTTTTCAACCCTTAATGAGTTTAACTTTAAAAGAAACTCCCGGGAAACGCCTCTTTCATTTAGAAATAGTAGACCTGAATGGATCAAATATCCACTTTGGGCAATTTTTTGGACGCCACGTAGCTAAATTATTTTCCTTGCTCTTATTGGGGCCTTTTAGCGTTCTTTTTATACTACTTATACCGCAAAACAGAGCATTACACGATATACCGGCTAAAACAGTTCTCCTAAAAAAATCTTTTTCCAATATAGAAGAACTTGAGGAACCAATATTTTCAGAACATTAAATAACCCAAGTTGCAATGAATGAGGGGAACAAGTAGAAATTTGCAAAAAATGGAGCCGACAGGCGAAGCTTTGAAACAAATTACCGACGATTTAACTTCCTTTTTATGAATCGCAACTTGAATTAAATAAGTAATGACGGACCTTTTTCCTAATATTAACTTTCAAGCACCCTACTTTTTAGGCTTGTTAACGCTGGTTCCTCTTGCCGCTTACTGGTTTTGGAAAAACAAATCTAACTATTATCCAACGCTCAAGTTTAGCAGGGTAGATGAACTCAGGGCAAAAACATCCTTAAGAAGCCGTCTTGCCGACCTGCTATCCCTTATCCTTAAAACGGTAGCCATAACGCTCATAATAATCGCCCTGGCCAGACCTCAAAATGTTTTTGTAGAAGAAAGCGTTAAAGCTGAAGGAATCGATATCGTCCTTGTAATGGATCTTTCAAGTAGTATGCTGGCCAGAGATTTCAAACCAGACAGACTGGAAGTTAGTAAAGAAGTAGCGATGGAGTTTGTTTCTAAGCGGAATTTTGATAGAATTGCATTAGTCGTATTCGCAGGCCAGGCTTACACTCAATGCCCACTGACCACCGATCAAAATATCTTAGACAACTTCCTGAGTGGCTTAAAATGCGGTTTATTAGAAGACGGAACAGCCATAGGCATGGGCCTGGCTACTGCTGTAAACCGTCTTAAAAACAGTGAAAGGGAAAGTAAAGTCATCATTTTACTAACTGATGGGATTAATAATACTGGTTATGTGCAACCCCGAACGGCTGCCCAAATGGCACAACAGCTTGACATGAAAGTCTATACTATCGGTGTGGGTTCTTCTGGCGAAGCCCTTACTCCGGTTGCCAGAAGGAGTAATGGTGAATACCAATTTGGCTTGGCTCCTGTTGAGATTGACGAAACTTTGCTTCTGGAAATAGCAGAAAAAACGAATGGCAAGTATTTTCGGGCAACCTCCAAGCAAGCTCTAATAAATATTTATAATGAAATTGATCAATTAGAGAAATCAGAGATTGAAGTTACTGTCTTTAAGCGTTATAGTGAAGCCTTTTTCCCGTTGACCTGGCTTGCACTGATCGCAATTGTAATTGAATTTATTTTAAAAAATACACTTTTTAGAACCATGATCTGATGATGAAGTCCAATAAATAGTTCTTTGCCCTTGGTAAGGAAATTTTAATTTTAGAGCGCTTCTTTTTTCAGGTTTTTTCTTCGAAAAAACCTGAAAAAAGAAGCGCTCTAAAAAAAGTTTCCTTTCAGGAGGAAAGAACTACTTTCTGGACCCCATCACTAGACACGAATATCATTGTATGTTTCGCCTGGAATTTATTGAACATCTTTGGGCTCTTCTAATCATCCCGCTCATTTATCTTATCTATCGCTTTTCTAAGTGGAAGAGAAGGCAATCAGCTAATCGTTTAGGTGTATATTCAAGCATTCAAAAGCTCTTCATTGGATATTCACCAAAGCGAAATTCATTGAAAACCAACCTGCTGCTCTTAGCGGTACTTTTTATTATTATCGGCCTTACCAATCCTCAATGGGGAATGCAACAAAAAAAAGTGCAGAGAAAAAGCGCAGATATCTTAATCGCATTAGACGTTTCCAATAGTATGCTTGCCGATGACATCTCCCCAAATCGCCTGGAAAGGGCGCGGCAGTTTGCCTATCAATTAGTTGAAGCATTTAAAGGAGAACGCATTGGCCTGATCTTATTTGCAGGAGAAGCTTTCCTCCAAACTCCCTTGACCACCGATTACGCAGCAGCAAATATTTTTATTAAAAGTGCAGAGCCCGAACTCATCCAAACTCAGGGAACCGCAATAGCGGAAGCTATTCAAATAGCCGATCAGGTTTACAAAGATGATCAAAACCACCACAAAGCCTTGTTCATTATTACCGATGGCGAAAATCATGATCAAACAGCTGTCGAAACAGCACAAATGGCTTCTGAAAAAGGCCTGTTTATTTATGGCATTGGAATTGGCTCCACCCAAGGAGGGTTTATTCCCATCAGCAATCCTCAAACAGGTGTAGAAACATTTAAAGAAGATAAAAAAGGACAGTTAATTCGCACAAAACTAAACGAAGAGGCTTTATCCCAAATTGCTAAAGCGGGAAATGGTACATACTACAACATCAACTCTGGTGAAGAACAAATCATCAACGCTTTAAAGAATCATATTTCACGCATGGACAAGATGGCGTTCGAAGATCAGATCTTTAAGGCTTATAATAGCTATTTCCAATACTTCATCGGCATTGGTTTGATCTTTTTACTCGTTGATTTCTTTTTACCTTTTAGAAAAATAGTTCTTTGACATAAATTGTGGAAAATGGAACTTCAAAATGATAAGCCTTTCAGCCACAAGGGTATCCAAGGCTTATCATTTTGAAGTTCCACACAATTTGTCAAAGAACGAGAAAAATTTGAAATAATGCTTTTTTATAATAAAGTGATCCATACGAAAAACAAGCGTTTCTCCATAAAACATCTCCTTATTGCAACCATATGCTTCATTTCCTTAACCAATATATCAGCTCAACGCGCTCACAGGGAAATGATTAAAGGGGATCAGTATTTTGAAAACCAGCAATTCAGGGATGCCGAAATCAGTTACCGTCGTTCGCGTGCCGCAGAACCAACTGACCAGGCTAACTTTAACCTGGGCAATTCACTTTATTACCAAATGCGCAACCAGGAAGCTATGCGTTACTTCTCCGAAGCCGTAGAATTTGCTAAAGATCCGGCAGTAAAAGCTCAAGCCTATCACAATCTGGGCAATGCCCACTTCAAAAATGGCAACCTCAAAGAAAGTATTGCTGCCTATAAAAATGCCCTTAAAGAAAACCCCAATGGCAATAATCAACTAACAAAATACAATCTAAATAAAGCAATCCAACGCCAATTGAAACTGCAACAACCTCCTCCTCCGTCTGGCGGCAATCAAAACCAGCCCCCTCAAAACTCAGACGATCCAGGGCAAGAAGATAGCAACTCCAGGCAGAACAATCAAAACCAAAACCAAGACCAGAACCCCAATAATAAAAACCAGGAAGGATCAAAGCAGGACGAAACACAACCTATTAAAAATCAAAATAATGGAGAAAAGGATCAAACACCTGAAAAAGAACTGAATAAAGAAGAAGCTTTGCGTTTACTTCGTATATTGGAAGATGTAGAAAAAGATGTAATTAAAGGCCAGCGTAAAAAACCCGGCAAAACGAAAAAAAACGAAAAGGATTGGTAATACCAATGACCTCTAAACGGCAAAATATCACCCTCTTCACAAGCATACTTATAAGCTTGTTCCCCTTTCTTACGTCTGGGCAAGATGTTTCTTTTCGGGCAATCACCGATTATAATCAAGTCGGTTTAAACCGTAGCTTCCAGATCGTTTATGAAATAAGTAACGCTGAAGGCAAGGATTTCCGCCCCCCAAGTTTCAGTGAATTTAAAATCTTAAGTGGCCCAAACTCTTCACAATCAATGACTATTGTTGAAGGAGAAATTAAGAGAAGTACAAAGTATTCTTTTTTGTTAAAAACCCTCAATGAAGGGCGTTTCCACGTTGACCCTGCATCCATCAAAGTCAATGGAAAAACCATTAGATCCAACAGCCTGGATATTGTCGTCAAAAAGGAAGAGCCCACTATTTTTGATGAATTATTGGAGGAGGGAGGATTGTCTGAAGTTTTTATTATCGCGCACCCCAACAAAGAAACTGTTTACATTGGCGAACAATTGACGCTCGACTATAAACTTTTCACCGTACTCGATATTCAAAACTATAATTTAATCAGTGAATCTTCCTACCCCGGTTTTTATGCTCAAAATATTCGATATTTTGACAACGGTATTTTCGAAGAAAATATTCAGGGAATAGATTACACGACTAAAGTACTGAAAAGGACGGCCCTCTTCGCTCAACAAACAGGGAAAATGACAATAGAACCGATAACCATGTCCATCGGTATAGGAGGAAAAAGAAGCTTGTTCTCATCTCGGGCCAGTGAGTATTTCAATATCCAATCCAAGCCCCTGGAAATAAACGTCATTGATGTCCCTGAAAACGCCCCCGAAAGCTTTACAGGAGCAATCGGCGATTTTAAAATACAATACTCCACAAACGATTCCGTCCTTGCCGCTGATGATGCCTTGAAGCTAAGCTTTTTTCTAGAAGGCTTCGGCGACCTCAAAAGAATCGAAGCCCCTAAAATTTCTTTTCCCGATACCTTTACACAGTTCGACCCCAAAACTGTTTTTTCGAACACATATGAGCGTCAGGGGCTCATTGGAGGCCAGAAAACGTTTGAAATTACGGCTGTCCCGAATGCTCCGGGTAAGTATATTATACCCATCAGGTTTTCCATATTATTCCCTGATAGCAGTAAATACATAGATATTCTTAATGAAAAACTGACGCTTTCCGTTAATCCTGCCTCCGGAATCGCAAAGCCCGAAATTCAACCACTAGAATCCGAAGGGGAGCTTGAGCCCATTTTTACAAATACAAAGCTTATAAAAAAAACACCTAAACCTTTTGTAGGGTCTGCCTTTTTCTGGCTATGCTTAATTATTCTATTAAGCTTCTTTTTTTTACTTTTCTTTTTCCAACACAAATCGCTAAAAAAGCATATTGCCCCTTTATTCTCTCCTAAAAAAAAGGTACGCGTTGCAAAAGAAATGCTGAATCAGGCTTATCAAAACCTCAACTCTAATAACAACGAACCCTATTACAACTCGCTTGCCAGAGCACTCATCGCTTTTGTATCTCAAAAAACAAGACAACCGGCAGCAGCATTAAGCCATCGCGAAATAGAGGAGATTCTGCTCAAACAAGGCGCCACTAACCAAAGTGCTCAGCAACTGAGCAATTTACTTCGAAAGTGTGACTTCGCTTCATACGGTGGCATCGTGGACATAGATAGGCAGGAAATATATGATCAGGCTTTTCAACTCATTGAAAAGCTTGAAAAAGAATTGAAGTGAGTGGCTACGGCGCGAAGTAGGGGTTGAAGGGGCAATTTTGCTTCGCAAAATTGCCCCTTCAACCCCTACTTCGCGCCGTAAGCGCGTTTATTTCCCTGACTGATACAAGAAAAAGCACAGGTTCTACAGCCCCATTAGTAATAAGGTAGGATCTTCTAATAATTCTTTTACTTTTACCAGGAAAGTAACAGAAGTACTTCCGTCAATGACCCGGTGGTCGTAGGATAAGGCGATGTACATCATTGGCCGTATAACCACCTCTCCGTTTACTGCTACCGGGCGCTGAACGATGTTATGCATACCCAAAATAGCCGACTGTGGTTCGTTAATGATCGGCGTGCTTACCAGCGATCCGAAAATACCTCCATTTGTAATGGTGAAGGTTCCTCCCTGCATTTCTTCAAGAGTGAGGGTGCCACCACGAGCTTTGTCCGCTAATTCCTTAATTTTGTACTCAATTTCATGGAAAGAAAGAGATTCTACGTTTTTCACAGGCGGCACGACCAAGCCATTTGGCGTGGAAATAGCGATGGAAATATCTACATAATCGTGATAGATCAAATCATTTTCGTCCAATTGTGCATTTACTGCCGGCATTTCCATTAAAACAGTAGCACAAGCTTTCGCAAAAAGGGACATAAACCCTAGCTTGATGCCATGTTTTTCCACAAACTTTTCCTGATACTTTTTACGCAACTTCATTACCTCCGACAAATCCACCTCGTTGAAAGTAGTCAACATCGCCGTCTGGTTCTTTGCAGATACTAATCTTCGAGCGATCGTACGACGCATTCGGCTCATCTTTTCACGGCGCATATCTCGGCTGAATGCCTTCTGAGGAACAGATGCAGGTGCTTGTTTTGGTTCTTCTTTCTTAGGTTGTGCCTTAGGAGCAGGTGGTACAACCGACTTTCCGGCTTCAGCTGCCGCAGCAGCATCAGCTTTGGTAATGCGACCATCTCTGCCAGAACCCTTAACATCTGAAGATTGTAAATTATTTTCCTTCATTATTTTAGCTGCCGCAGGCGAAGGATGTCCACTGGCATAAGTACTTGAGGTATCACTTGATTCCGTTTGGGCTGCTGGCGCCTCCTTTTCCACCGTATCATTTGTGGCATCCGAACCTCCGGAAGAAGTGCCACCTTCCTTAGCCGAGACGCTGGTGTCTATTTTGGCCACCAGAGCTCCTATCTCTAAATCATCTCCTTCTTCCGCAACCCAAATCAGCTTTCCTGCTGCCTCCGCCGGGAACTCCAAAGTAGCTTTATCCGATTCGAATTCACAAATTGCTTCATCTAACTCAACGATCTCTCCATTTTCTTTCAACCATTGAGATAAGGTAACTTCTGTGATAGATTCCCCGATGGTAGGGACTTTCATTTCTACTATGCTCATTCTATAATGGTGTTATTTTGTTATAAAATTTAAATTCTGCTATTATTAGTACTCTTTAATTTTCTCAACTACTTAAACACACTCAACACCCTATTTATTCCTCTGATACTTCACCTCCCCCCCGACAATCGTGTACAGCACTTTCGCATTCAGAATATCTTCATCACTGCACTTGAGTAAATCTTCTGATAAAATAACGATATCAGCGAGCTTGCCTTTTGTAATTGAACCTTTAATTTTTTCTTCAAAGGCAGCATAAGCATTGCCTAATGTATAGGAATAAACAGCCTCTTCTCTGGTCATTCGCTGCTCCGGATAAAACGCCATAGCATTATCAATGCGCTTACGAGTAACGGAAGCATAAAAGTTTTCAATCGGATCCACATCCTCGACTGGTACATCTGTTCCGTTTGCTATTGGAACGCCGGCATCCAATAACGATCGCCATGCATAAGCGCCTGTGCGTGCGCGAAAAGAACCAAGTCGCTTTTCAACAAAAGGTGCATCTGAAGTACAATGAATGCCCTGCATCGAAGCAATAGCCCTTATGGACTTAAATCGAGGGATATCGCTGGTATCCAAATGTTGAGCGTGTTCTACGCGCCACCTCAAGGATTCTTGATCTGATGCCTTTGCATTGTATTTTTCAAAAATATTTAGCACTTCTCTATTAGCCCGGTCACCGATAGCATGTACACAAAGCTGCATTCCTTTTTTATACGCCAGAGATGCAATGCTTTCTACGGCTGAAATAGGCGTCGTATTTTGGCCTGTAAAGCCGGGTTTATCATTATAAGGCTTCAGCAACCAAGCACCAAAAGAACCTAGTGCTCCATCTACTTCCGATTTAATAGCCCGACATGTAAAATGATGATCTCCAACATCTAAAATCGGAAACCCATCTAAACGGCCCTTCATAACCTCGTAAGGGTGGCGCACCATTACCCAAAGCCTCAAATCCAGTTCGCTTTTTTCCGCCATTTCCTTATACCGTTCAATTTCATAAAACTTCGAACCGGCATCCTGGAAGGAAGTAATGCCTTTTGACAAACACTCTTCCTGAGCTATTTCAATCCCTCTGTACCATTTAGCCTTCCGGGCTTCATCCGAGAGCGTATTTAAATAATCCATGTGGGCGCCTACAATGAGTTCTTCGGCTCGTTCTTCAAAAACGCCTACAGCTTTTCCTTGATTATCCCTTACAATTAATCCACCTGACGGATCAGGTGTCTCGCTGGTAATTCCTGCAGCCTCCATAGCCTTTGCATTTGCAAAAACAGAATGCCCGCTAGCATGATGAAGAATAACCGGGTTCTCAGGAGATACAGCGCTGAGCTCATCGTGGTACGGATAGCCCAAAACATTGGGCTCCACAACATTCATCCACTTCTCTTGATGCCAACCTCGCCCTTCAATCCACTCTCCTGGTGGAGACTGCTCTGCTTTTTCTTTTACCATTTCTACGATCTCTTCCCAGCTTTTAGTATTCAGGAGATTCAGATTCAGCAAAAGCTCGCCGAGGCCGGAAAAATGACCATGCCCTTCTATAAAACCCGGCATCACAAACTGGCCTTCCGCATCAATAACCTTTGTGCTTTCTGAACGGTACTTCTCAATCATTGAGTTATCTCCGACCTCAATAATCTTTCCATTCTTAATTGCTATGGCTTCCGCTTCTGGTTGATCTTGATCAACGGTTACCACATTCCCATTAAGAATAACTAAATCTGCTGCCTCTATCTTCTTTTGTGTAGAATTACAAGCCTGCACCAACAAAATCCAAAATAATAGCCCTAAGGCATAAAAAGTAAATCTCATTAAATTTTTTTTAAAAATTAAGCTATTGACCCAAAGACTTTAGCTTTGGAACCAATCCGTCCTCCGTTAACCGTTCCCCGTTAACCGCAATATTTTTTTCTTTGAACTCTATCTCTCTGCTATTGTTTTACTTATTCTTTCAAAAATAACAAACTCATGCCTGCAGAAAAAAAAGAACTGCTACTTGATGATCCCCATATAGAAAATAATTCTAGGAATGCTATTTTCATTAAAGGTGCACGAGCCAATAACCTCGACAATATTACACTTTCCATTCCCAAAAACCAACTCGTAGTTGTAACAGGCGTCTCCGGATCCGGTAAATCTTCCCTTACCATTGACACTTTGTTTGCCGAAGGCCAAAGACGCTATGTGGAAAGCCTCTCCTCCTATGCCCGTCAGTTCCTTATGAGAATGAAAAAGCCCGATGTTGACTTCATCAAAGGGCTATGCCCTGCCATTGCCATTGAACAGAAAGTGAGCACTTCCAATGCCCGGTCTACAGTTGGTACGCTAACGGAAATCTATGACTTTTTCCGTCTGCTTTTCGCCCGGATTGGAAAAACTTACTCCCCGGTATCTGGCAATCTCGTAAAAAAACACGAAGTCTCTGATGTAACAGACTTTATCCATTCTTTTCCAGAGGCAACAAAAGTACAACTTTTTATCCCTCTTCCAACACGATATAAAGATCGTAGCCTGGAACAGGAACTTAGCCTTCTCCTGCAAAAAGGATATACCCGGATCTGGATGAATGATCAGTTAATTCAGATCGATGACTTTCTCGAGAACCCCTCCCTTGACCTTGCAAAAAGCCTGGAAAACTTCAAATCCAAAGATATCAGAGTCCTTATCGATCGTTTTGCTGTTAAACTCGATGATGAGGAAAATAAAAAACGAATTGCGGACTCCATACAAACGGCATTTTATGAAAGCGAAGGTGAATGTCTCGTAGATGTATTGAAGTACGAGCTTAAAGCCTTTAACAACCGTTTCGAATTGGACGGCATGGAGTTCATTGAACCTACACCTCAACTTTTTAACTACAACAACCCCTACGGGGCTTGCCCTTCATGTGAAGGCTTTGGCCGGATTATGGGCATTGATGAAAAAAAGGTAATCCCCAATCCTTCCTTGTCGGTTTATGAAGGAGCCATTGCTTGCTGGAAAGGTGAAAAACTAGGGCAGTGGCTCGAACAGCTGTTGGATAATGCGCATAAATTCGACTTCCCCATCCATCGCCCCTATCAAGACCTTACGGATAAACAAAAAGATCTCCTCTGGACCGGTAACCGCTACTTTGATGGGATCAATGATTTCTTTGAAGAGCTGCAGGAGAAAATGTATAAGATTCAAAACCGCGTCATGCTTTCCCGTTACCGCGGAAAAACAACTTGTCCAACTTGTAAAGGAGGCAGGCTGAGGCCTGAAGCTCAATACATAAAAGTAGCAGGAAAAACCATCCCTGAACTCGTGAATACCCCAATCGATGAATTATTACCCTTTTTTAATGACATCCAGCTAAACGAATACGATCAAAAAGTAGCTACGCGCTTGCTTTTGGAAATTCAAAACCGGCTGGAATTCATGATGGAAGTAGGACTTGGATATTTAACCCTCGGCCGACTATCCAATACATTGAGTGGAGGCGAAATGCAACGCATCAACTTAACCAGAACGCTAGGAAGCAACCTCACCTCTTCCATGTACATTCTTGATGAGCCCAGCATTGGCTTGCACCCACGCGATACCAATCGCTTAGTCAGTGTATTAAGATCCCTCAGGGATCTTGGAAATACGGTTATCGTTGTTGAGCACGAGGAAGACATAATTAAGAATAGTGACTACCTTATCGACATAGGGCCAGGAGCTGGCATTCACGGAGGAAAAGTCGTTTTTGCAGGGCCTTATGAACAAATCCACAGCGATGCCGCCAATAGTCTTACGACCTTGTACATGAGTGGCAGAATGAGCATCCCCGTTCCTGCTAACCGAAGATATTTTACTCAACAATTAAAAATTCAAGGGGCAAGGCTTCATAATTTAAAAAATATAGATGTTACCTTTCCTTTAAATACCTTAACACTTGTAACTGGTGTTTCTGGTTCAGGAAAAACAACGCTTGTAAAACAACTGCTGTATCCGGCCCTAAAACAATTATTGGGAGAAGCGGACTCCAAAACATCGGGGGTAGCCGTCGATCTATCCGGAGATACGGAAGCTGTTACCCAAATTGAGTTGGTAAATCAAAACCCTATCGGAAAATCTTCTCGCTCAAACCCCGTTACTTATGTAAAAGCTTACGACACCATAAGAAAGCTTATGGCTGATCAACAGCTATCCAAAATTCGTGGCTTTAAACCCAAGCATTTTTCGTTCAATGTTGATGGAGGACGATGCGACACCTGCAAAGGCGAAGGCGAGCAAGTAATCGAAATGCAATTCCTTGCAGATGTACGGCTGGAATGCGAAGAATGCAACGGAAAGCGCTTTAAACAAGAAGTACTTGATGTTGAATACAAAGGAAAGAATATCTTTGATGTTCTGAACCTTAGCATTGAAGAAGCTCTCGATTTTTTTGAAAATGAAAAAGACATTATCCAAAAGATCAAACCTTTATTTGATGTTGGACTGGGTTATGTGCGGCTGGGTCAGTCTTCAAGTACGCTTTCAGGAGGAGAAGCACAGCGGGTAAAATTAGCATCTTTTTTGGCGAAGGAGAGATCCAAAGAGCATGTTTTCTTTATCTTTGATGAACCTACAACAGGATTGCATTTCCACGATATTCAAAAACTGCTAAAAGCTTTAAATGCTTTAGTTGAAAAGGGCCATACCGTGCTTGTCGTCGAGCACAACATGGACGTAATCAAATGTGCAGATTGGATCATTGACCTTGGCCCGGAAGGAGGTAAAAATGGAGGACACCTTGTTTTTCAAGGAAAACCAGAAGAATTAGCTAAGGTAGAAAATTCTTATACCGGTGTTTTTTTGAAAGAAAAACTTGCTGATTAGACTTTATTCTTAAGTAATTCACGAAATTTGAACAGAAACCAATATATCATCTTCACCATCCTGGCAGTAATCCTTCTGCTAATCTTTTTCCTGTTTCAAAACCTCGCTCCGGCAGAAAGGGACTGGGACGAGAACTATGAGCCTACTAACAAGGAACCTTATGGAACCTTTATCATCAAAAAGTTACTGGAAGATCAAGCGGGGGAAGAACATTTTCACATTGTAGATACTATACTTCATGCCAGTCTGCCCATAACGAATTCTACCCAAACAAACTACATTTTTATTGGCAACAGCATATTCCTTGATTCCGCTTCCGTGGATTCCCTAAGGTCATTCGTTTTCAATGGAAACAATGTTTTCATCTCCTCTAAAACGATTCCAACACAAGTGATGCAGGGAATATATCCTTACTCTCCCTGCACCTTTGATGATTGGGAAGATTTCAATTCTTATTATTTCGACATAGCCTACCTTTCTCTTGATCATCCGGAGCTTAAACGTTCTGAAAAATACCCTCTAACCTACTTAGAAGAATTTGAACGCTCTTACTATGAGTGGTCATACATTGATAGTATTTTCATTTGCGACAGCTTAGGCGGATTGATCAGTATCGGTAGCTTTAATACGCACTTCTCCAACTTTGCCAAATTCCCCTTTGGTGACGGAGCCTTCTATCTCCATACTACCCCTTTGGCATTTTCAAATATGGCCTTGCTAAAAGAAGATGGCCTTGAATACGCTGAAAAAGTTCTTGCGCACTTGCCTGAAGGGGATATATATTGGGATGAAAACCACCAGATCGAAGATTTTATCAGTAAAGCCCTCAATAATTCTTCAAATAGCGGCAATGGCTTACCTGATAATAACCCTCTTCAGTTCATCCTTTCTCAAAGGGAGTTATCCTGGGCCTGGTATCTAACACTGGCGCTGGCATTGCTTTATGTTCTTTTCAGGGCAAAAAGGAAGCAAAAAGTAATTCCCGTCGTTCAGCCCAATAAAAATACTTCTCTAGAGTTCCTGCAATCCGTTGGAACACTCTACTTCATGCAAAATAATCATCGCAATCTTATACTACAGAAGATGCGCCTTTTCCTTGGCTTTATCCGGCAGAAATATTCCTTACACATTTCTGAAACACCAGAAGCCGGCACCCTGGAAAAACTCCATCAGCACTCGGAGGTATCCCTTGAATCTATTCAGCGTATATTTTTGCTATTTAAAAATACGCAATCTTCAGACTTTGTATCGGAGAAAGCCCTGGTTTCCTTTCATCAGGCGGTGGAAGCCTTTTATAAAAATGCGAAATAGATCCTACTCCAAATATTGAGCAGTAAACATACTATGAAAAGCCCCCAGCAACAATGTCCCTCGCTGAACTTCCAGCATGCTTTCCGTAAGAAAAGAAAAAACCAGCAACAGTATAAAAAAGGTATGCAAGTATAAAGGAGCACTAACACTCCTGTAAAATGGAATAAACAATACCAAGAGCAAGCCCAACAAGGCCGGGATTCCATTGCTCAACGCAATTTGAAGATATTGATTGTGAGCGTTTAGCTTTCGCTTTAGAGCGATCTCAATATTTTCTGACTGATAGTAAGAATTTAGCTCAACCTGAGTATCTCCAGGACCATAGCCCAATAAAGGGCGAGCCTTAATATTTTCGATTGCACCTCGCCAAATGCCCAATCGGAGATTCCCTGCACCAGGACTCGGTGATTCCTTTTCCGTTTCCTGCTCAGCATTAGATGTTACTGATGCCATCACTCTATTCCGAGTAACCGGAATGGCTAATATTAATAATAAGATTGCGATCAATCCTCCGCTTCCCCAGAAAATACCTTTAAGTAGCTGCCTGCGTTGGTACATAACTACAAGAAAGGCTCCTCCTAATAAAACAATTGTATTTAATAACTGCATTCGGGCACTCAGCAAGAAAAGCATCACAAAGAAAATGCTCGCTAAGGGAACAACATTCCTTAAATTAAAGGCAATCGGTAACTTAAGATCAATTTGATTATAGTAAAAATAGGCGAGAATAAACAAACATAGATTAATGTACAGGCCGAAATAAGTAGGGTGAAAAGCTAAAAACCGGCCTAAATCTTCATAAAAGAAAAGGTTGGCACCTTCAAAAATCCAGTAATAAGCAGCGCAAGCCAGAGAGATTAAAGAAGCCAACAAGCAGCCCAGTACAAACGCTGCTAAGGCTTTGTAAAGTTTATTTCGCTCTAACTTTGGACTAGAGAAGAAAATTAATGGCCCTAGCAGAAGAGACATTTTTGTCTCCATTTTCCGGAGCCCTACATCAAGTTGCTCTGTATAAGACAAGCCCAGCAACAGCCACAAAAAAAATCCTATAAAAAGGATTGAAACCGGGTTAAATAATTTTTTTCGATACTTAACGATCCACCCGGAAAGGCCCCAATTCAATAATAGTAAAAGAGCCATGAGGGTAGCCATTCGAGGCAAGAGCGGAAGAAAAAAGGCAAAACCATATACCAAATAGCAATGGATAGTGTATTTCTTAGCCCCGACTGCCCTCATGAAAAACTTTTATATTTCTAGTTTTTGCTTCACTTCAACTATTTCGAACACCTCGATATTATCTCCAACTTTTATATCATTAAAGTTTTTGACAGTCAAACCACACTCCATTCCATTTTTCACTTCCTTCGCATCGTCTTTAAACCGCTTGAGGGAAGCTAGTTCTGCTGTCACACCTTCTTTAGTAGGATAAATAACGATACCGTCTCTGATCAGGCGAATATTGGAGTTTCTATGAATTTTTCCTTCTTGTACATAGCAACCAGCCACAGTACCCACTTTCGAGATCTTATAAACTTCTCTTACTTCTAACTGGCCAATAATTTCCTCTTTTTGAGTAGGTTCAAGCATACCTTCAATGGCCAACTTAATTTCCTCAATCGCTTCGTAGATAATGGAGTAGGTAGTAATCTGAACTCCTTCTCGCTCAGCCAGTCTACGTGCACCAATAGAAGGTCGTACCTGGAATCCAATAACAATTGCATCAGAAGCAGATGCCAAAAGAATATCTGACTCGATGATTTGACCAACGGCTTTATGGATTACATTCACCTGAACGGTCTCTATAGACAGCTTTATTAATGAATCGGAAAGGGCTTCCACAGAGCCATCCACGTCCCCTTTCACGATAAGGTTAAGCTCTTTAAAGGTACCCAAAGAAAGACGTCTTCCGATTTCATCCAAACTGATACGCTTGCTAGCACGGTTGGCCTGTTCTCTGGAAATTTGAGCACGTTTAGCTGCAATTTGACGCGCTTCCGGCTCCGAATCCATTTCTTTGAATTTCTCACCGGCTTGAGGAGCTCCACTTAGTCCAAGGATTAGTACCGGCTGTGAAGGTCCTGCTTTTTTAACTCTTTTGCCACGTTCATTGAACATCGCTTTTACTTTACCAGAATGTTCCCCTGCAACAATAGGATCTCCGATCTCCAGCATGCCGTTTTGAACCAAGAATTTGGCCACGTAACCACGCCCTTTATCCAGAGAGGCCTCCAAAACAACCCCGCTAGCTTTCCTGTCCGGGTTGGCTTTAAGTTCAAGCATTTCTGCTTCCAGCAAAACCTTTTCCAATAATGGTTCTATGTTTGTACCATTTTTCGCTGAAATATCCTGCGACTGGAAGCTCCCTCCCCAGTCTTCCACCAATAAGTTCATATTGGCCAATTCCTGCTTGATTCTTTCTGGTTGAGCCCCTGGTTTATCAATTTTATTAATTGCAAAAACAATAGGCACTCCCGCCGCTTGAGCGTGACTTATGGCCTCTTTTGTTTGAGGCATAACGTTGTCGTCCGCTGAAATAATAACTACTGCAACATCTGTGACCTTGGCCCCTCTAGCCCTCATCGCCGTAAAGGCTTCGTGACCAGGCGTATCCAGGAAGGTAATGCGCTTCCCGTCAGCGACTTTAACTTCATAGGCACCGATATGCTGAGTAATCCCCCCAGCTTCACCTTCAGCTACATTTGCTTTACGAATATAATCCAGCAAGGAAGTTTTTCCGTGATCAACATGCCCCATTACCGTAACGATTGGAGCACGAGGCTCAAGATCATCTGGATCATCTTCTTCCTCCTCTTCTTCAACATCTTGCTCTTCTGCGGAAATAAAGTCCACTTCGAATCCAAATTCTTCCGTTACAAGTTCGATAATTTCGGCATCCAGTCTTTGGTTGATAGATACGATCACTCCCAGGTTCATACAGGTAGTGATAACATCAGTCACTGCAACATTCATTAAACTGGCGAGCTCCGAAACGGTTACGAACTCCGTAAGGTGTAATGTTGAATCATTTTCTGCCTCTTGAGCCAGCTGCTCTTGTTTTTCTCTCTGACGCTCTCTGGTCTCTCTACGTAATTTTTGACGCTTTTTCTTTCCTCCGCCAGACATGCGCGCCATTGTTGCCTTGATCTGGTCTTCGATTTCCTTCTTTGAAACTTCTTTTGTTTCTTCCTTCTTATTTGTTGGTCTTCTTCTCCCGCCTCTGCGATCATCCCGCTCTCTTCTAGGCCCTGAACCTGAAGAATCTGAATAATTTCCACTACCGCCGGTAGTAGATCGCGCAGGCACTTTTTTGCGTTTCCTTGGTCTTTTCTTTTTGCTATCATCTCCTTGTTGGGATGTAGACTGAGGTTCACCTTTTCCTTTTTCAGTAGTACCCGTACCACGATTATTAGTGCCGGTACCGGATTCAGATCTTTCCGTTCTCGACCCTGGCCTAGTGGGTTCATCTCTTCTTCTGGAAGATGAACCAGAGCCATCCGATTGGCGTTCCGGCCTGTTATTTCTATTCCCGGTACTACTACTTCGTCTTTGATCTCGATCATTTCTCCTGCCGGGTTTATCCGTAGAGGCTCCATCTTTATTATTAGAACCCTCTGTTCTCGACTCACCCGTTCTGGATCTTTGCTTACCTCTATCGTCTCTCGGTGCCTTATCTCTATCCGGCCCCTTTTCATCCTTTTTCTTTTTCTTCCGAGGCTTTTTAAACCTATCTGTATCGATCTTTCCAAGGATTTTTAGACCTTTAAGTTGTGGCGTTTCAGCTCTTAAAAACTCACTTTCTCCACTAGCACCTTCTTCTTCACCACCTTTGCCCTCTTTTGAAGGCTTTTGATCCTCGGTTTTGCTGGGTTCCACTTTTTTTGATTCCGCTTTTTGCTCCACAGGTTTTGGCTTCTGCTCTTTAGCCTCTCCTTTAGAATCTTTTGGAGTCGATTTAGGTTTAACCTTTTTAGGAGTGCTTTCTTCTTTTGAAGCACTCTTTTGTTTAGGTTCAGCTTTTTCCCGAGAAGCTTTAGAAAGCGTTTCTTCTGCTTTCTTTTCTGAAACCGGGGACGAAGGTTGTTTTACCGGAGCTGAAGCTTTTTCCTCTTCTTTTTGTTTTTGAGCAGGCTTATCCGTTTTAGTGCTTTGCACCTCCTTTTTAACCGATTTAGAAGGATCTTCTTGAGGCTTACTTTTTTCAGCAACCTTTTTAGGCTCATCCGGAGCAGGAGTGGAAATTGCTTTTTTGGATTCAGGAAGAACTTCCTCTTTCTTAGCTTCGGGTTTAGCAGGAGTCTTCTGAGGTTCTGGAGTTTTAGCCTCAGGTTGGCTTTTGACTTCTTCTTTTTCAGTACTTTTTTCAGCCGGGGTTCTTTTTTTATCCAGATCGATTTTACCCTTTATTTTAAGCTGAATTTTAGCCTTTTCCTCTTTAACTGTTTCGCTTTTTTGATCAGCCGGCTTTGCTTTCTCTTTGGAAGCCTCAACCGTTTTTTTGTCCACAACTTTATTTTGAGTGGGTGAAACAGTTTCTTTAGGTTGCACTGGCGGAGTGGGAGCTGATTTAAAAAGCTCAGTGGTAGTCTTTTCTTGTTCTTTGGGAGAGGATTTTTGATCTACTTTTGCTGGAGCAGACTCCTTCCTGTTGGTTACACGATTCCCGATAACCAATTGATCGGCTTTTTCCTTGATAGCAATGGACCGTTGGAACTCTTTTAATAGTTCTTCATGCATCGCATCAGTGATCTTGGCTGTTGGTTTATTTTCTATATCAAAGCCCTTTTTTGCGAGATGTTCCACTATCGTAGCGGTTCCAACATTTAATTCTTTAGCAATCTTTATTAAGCGTTTAGCCATTCGGTAACTTTTCTTCCCTGCTGATTTTATTAATTGATAGATAAAAATTTCTTTTTCTTTCCCTTGACTTGATAAAAGGCGGAGGATTGATAGAAATTTTACGTTCTTTGACACCATTTGTCAAAGAACTAAATTTTATGTGCGTATGAAAGTTTGCCTCAATTACTGGTTCCTGGCCAAGGCTTAATATAGCCAATATTATTTAATTTGTCAAACTCATACGCTTTAGTGCTTCAGGAACTAAATCCTTGACACTTTTGACGGCCTACTTCGTTGCTCATCGGTCACGTAGCTTTGGGCTATGCTCCCTCTTCGCGCCTCGTTTGCCACCAAAATAATCGCCTCTAAAGCTATCAAGGATTTAGTTCCTGAAGCATTAGTTAAAAAGTATAAAAAATAAATATAAAAATCTTCTGTTCTAATAGAGCAAAATTAGCTAGCTGTATGCACGCACTAAAGGGAAACGAGCAGAATCAGAGTACAAAAGTACGACAAAAGTGCTCTCAAACAACAACATGCTGCATGAATTTAAAAAATCATACTGTTTTAAGCCTCTTCGTCCTCGAATTCAGCGGTAAAAATCCCTCGAATTTCGTTGATTGTCTCTTCTTCCAGGTCTGTACGTCTAAGCAATTCTTCATTACTTAAACTCAAGACGCTTTTTGCAGTATCGCAGCCAATACTCTTCAGTTCATCAATAATCCAGCCTTCAATTTCATCTTCGAACTCATCGAGCTCTACATCAAAGAGCATTTCTACTTCTTCACGGAAAACATCAATCTCGAAACCTGTCAATTTGCTTGCAAGCTTAATATTGGTTCCCCCTTTTCCGATCGCTAGAGAAACTTGATCAGCATCGAGGTACACTGCTGCCCGTTTATTTTCTTGATCCAGCTCAATTTTACTGATTTTCGCCGGAGTCAAAGCACGTTGAATAAACAAGGACTGGTTGCTCGTGTAATTGACGATGTCGATATTTTCATTGTGTAACTCTCTGACAATACCATGGATTCTGGACCCTTTCATACCGACACATGCCCCAACCGGATCGATCCGATCATCATAAGACTCTACAGCCACCTTTGCCCTTTCGCCAGGCATTCTTTCAATTCCCTGAATGGTAATGAGGCCATCCTCGATTTCCGGAACTTCTTGCTCCAGTAATTTCTCCAGAAAAGCTCTATCCGTTCGAGAAACAATCACAACAGGGTTGTTGTTCTTCATTTTTACCTCCTTGATTACTCCTTTCACCATATCTCCTTTACGGAAGTAATCTCCTTTGATCATTTCTCCCCGAGGCATAGTCAGTTCGTTTCCAGTTGCATCATCAAGAACTAAAAGTTCTCTTTTCAGCACCTGATGCACCTCTCCAATAATTATTTCCCCGGTACGTTCAGAATAACGACGGTGGATTTCGTCTTTTTCGAGCTCCATAATTCTGGAGATAAGCGTTTGGCGAGCAGCCATAATCGCTCTTCTTCCAAAATCTTCCAGTTTTAATTGCTCATAACATTCCTCTCCAATTTCATAGTCTTCATCAATGGCGATTGCTTCAGAAATAGAGACCTCGCTGCGATCGTCCATCACCTCACCATCAGGAACGATTTCTCTAACACGCCATAGTTCAAGATCTCCTTTGGTTGTATTTACGATTACATCAAAGTTCTCATCAGATCCAAATTTCTTCTTGATCAGTGTGCGAAATACATCTTCCAGTACACGGACCATTGTCGGTCTATCTATGTTTTTTCCCTCTTTAAATTGAGCGAATGTATCTACTAGATTCATCATAACACAAAATCAAAATAATTTCTCCAGATTGTCGTAAAAAAGGAAGCTGATTTGGAATGAAATCTTTTCTTACTTACTAACTCTACTGATTTCCGTTTTACTTCAACCTGACTTTAGTTAAAAGATATTTTCACTATTGTTCGATCTATTTGGTCAAAAGGAATTTCTGTTTCTTTGACTATCTTTTTTTTCTTGCCTTTTTCCTGTGCGGATACTTTTTCGGAAAGAATGATGTAATCTCCTTCTATTTCAGTAAGCGTTCCTTCTTTTTTCGATCCATCTTTGAGCTTGACCTCCACTTTTCGCCCTTTATTTTTACTGTATTGCCTAAGAAACATCAAAGGCCTGTCAATTCCCGGAGAGGAAACCTCTAGAACGTATTTTTCTCCAAGCCACTGATGTTCATCCAGATACTGTTCCAGATAGCGGCTTATCTTGCGACATTTTTCAAAGGTCATTCCTGAATCGCTATCCACAAAAATATAGAGCTTATTATCAGCAGGCTGGTTGATTTCAATTATAAAACAGTCGGAAAAATCCGGTTCCTGAAATTTTTCTTCAAGTAGATCGCGCATACGCGCTGAAACATTATTCATAGATCGTGGCAGTAAAATCAAAAAAGGGAACTTTCGGGTTCCCTTAATCAGTTGATCTCAATATTTTTACAAAAATAGTTAAAATCTTTCTTTAATGCAAATAATTAATAAATATAGCAGTATATTAATGCATCGAATTACTAATAGAAGAACGGAGAGAACAAAATAAACGCTTAGCCATCAGGGATGGTTTACATTGTTCATGTCTCAGAGAAATTAACGTAAAGTCAATTTAAGATTCTTTCAAACCGGGAAGGTCAATTTCACCAAATAAACTGAAGAGTTTCTCTTGGGCTTTTTCCTGTACATCATTACTGATATGCCCGATAAGTGCAGACAGAGCCATCGCCAGGAGGGCTGCATCATCAGTATATCCGACAATTGGTGTGATATCAGGGATGAAATCAATAGGAGAAACTAAATACCCTAGAACTCCGAGAATGGTTCGCTTCACCCAAATGGGCGTCTCTTTTTCTTTATAGGCATAGTAAAGCAGTAAGGCCGTATATACCGTTTGTCCTCCAATTTTTTTCCCTCCTTTTTTAATACGACTCCAGAACTTTTTCTCAGAGTAGTTATCTTCGTATGGCTGTAGGTCTTCCATATTTTATCATTTTAGTTCTTTGACATAATTTGTGGAAAATGGAACTTCAAAATGATACCCTTTCAGCCACAAGGGCATTCAATGGTTATCATTTTGAAGTTCCACACAATTTGTCAAAGAACGATCAATTTTTCCATTGCCAACTCAACCCAATGGTAAGATATATAATATTCTCTACCATTTCACAAATTATAGAACGCATGGGTTTGAGAAATAGTTCAATTACTTGCCTGAAGACGAATAGTTTACTCCAAAACTTACTGATTATATAGCTCTTTGTGAAAACTTAATATGGCCGCAATACTTTTTGGATCGAGTCTTTGGCAATGACTTAATGCCTGTTCAATCGCATTAATTCCTCTTTGAAAACCTCCGTTTTGGAGAATCCTTCCGAATAGTTGAGGTACCCGACCTCCTGAGAACAATGCTTCTTTGAGTTCTTTAACAGAATGAATATTTGGTAATGGTACAAATACCGTTTCGTTGAATGCTTCCAACTCTTCATCCAAAAGCTTTAATTCGTTTATAACTAAGTTTTGGAAGCTATTGATCTGGTACTCTGAAACTTCTGCTAAACTTTGCAAATAACCATACTCATGGTAGATCTTATTTTTTGCCTCTAAAATTCTTTGGTAATAACCATTTAACAGAATATGTTGATTATATAATTTCCTCAATGCACCTCCTTGCCCCTTTTCAGTAGCAAGTTTGAGATGAAACAGACAAAACTTTTTGTCCCAATTTTTGAAGTGGCTTTTTAATAACTTTTCCCGTTCTTCCAATAATATTTCATAACCTTGTTTAAGGTTTTTCTTGTTGAAATTATTTCCATTGTAGGAAAAGGATCTTATGGTTGTAGTTCCCTGAGCAATAGCTTGTGCTGTTTTCATCAATTGCTCTACTTGATGAACGGGCTTTGACAACTCCTGAAGCTCGTTTTTGAAAACTTTTATTTTAGTCTCTACATCAGAAATACCAACCTCATCAAGGTCTTTAGGCAATACATCCTCTTCACTTGGAATTTGAAAGAACCTGTTTTCAAAAGTATTTCCATATTCTTCCATTAATTCTCTGCCCTTAGACTCCTCTGCCAGGAAATGCTCAAAATTTGATTCTTCTGAAAACGAATCTGGTTTTTGGGAGAGATATTGTTCATAAACTAACAGAGTCATTTTCTTTTGTATCTCTTCCGCCTTCCTGAATAACAACCAGGGTGAACGATCATCTACATTTCCTTTTACGAATGGTGTCTTTGCACTTCTTTCACGCTGGTCATTTGGTGGGTGACTAGCATACATACCCACCTTGGAAACGGCTGAGCCTTTAAAATATAGTTTACCACCCAGCTCATCATCTTCAAGGGAATTCAAGTGCTCTGCCTGAAGAGGTTTGGTTCGCTCTAATTCAAGATGATTATGTCTGTAAAGATTTTCTGTAAATACATTCTTCTGAGTCGCCAAGTAAGCATTATTCACTATTTTATTCCAACTATGCACCCCGTAATCCAACCTCCAAAGGGCTGCAACAATTGCCTCACTACCAGCTGTTTGCACAGCGTACTTATCTGCATTGAACTCCATTTCCCTGGATAAAGAAGAATGCATTATATTCAAGAAAGCGTAAAACAATTTTAATATTTGACGGATTAACCAAATAATTGGAGTAATCACCCAAGCTGCAATAGCAAGCCTCAGATCAGTCCCTCGCCATTGATCTAATATATCATCCCACTTATCTCTAGTATAGATCATGTCATGAATAATAGTGTTAGCAGAGAGAATATAACTTCCTATGCGCATGCTGCGCTGAGCAAAATGACCAAATTCGTGAGCAATAACAGCTTTAAATTCCGTTAGATTCAAACAATCGACCAAGCCAAGTCCGATGGTAAGATCTTTCCGAACCGGAAAAAACAGACTTAGCCAAACATTGGAGTACATAACATAGGCATTTACATCAGGATCAATATAAATGCGACGAGGTTTTGGAGCACCAGTATCTTTACAAATCCGATGAATGAACTCCAGCAGTTCCGGGTGCTCTTTCTTATTGAGCCTTATACGATTTTTGGGGCTTGGTTTTTTTAACTTGAAAAGAAACTTCAGGGTAAATATAAAGAGCATTACCGTAGCTGCAATAAACCCGAGTTGCAGCCACCAAGCGCGCCCTAGTGACATATTTACAGTAAGGGAAAAATAAATTAGATACCCAAAGAAGCAACCAACACAAAATACAAAACAAAGAAAATAAATACCGACAAGACGGCTAAAATACTTCTGACCTGATAAGAGCCGGACATGTTCGTAAGTCCTTTAGGCAGGATTTTAGGCCCGGAAGGGTAGATAAGCGTTTCCATTTTTAAATTTTAGTTCTTTGACAAAAATCCAATTATTAGATAGCAAATCACCATGATTTTGCCATTCGAAAATTGAATTAATGGAGATTCAAACTTTTTCACAACTTTTTGGAGTAAAAAGTTCCTTTGACATTGCATAAAATTTTAAAATCCCAGAATTCTATACTTTGTAACCCGGAATTAAAAAATCACCTTATTATGCAACATGTTCCAACATCACCTTTTCTTTCATGGAAGTTTTTTCCCTCAGTGATTCAAAAGAATATCCCTTATTACTGAGCTCTTCAAGTGTTTTTGGCAGCGCATAAGACAATCTATCCCAAGCTTTTTTACTATCGTGGAATACGATAATAGAGCCAGGATTCACATTATTAATTACATTCTTAAAACACTGCTCTCCATCTAACTTCTTATCAAAATCTCCGCTGAGAACATCCCACATAATGATTTCATACTCTTTCTGTATAAGCCTGACCTGACTTCTTTTTAACCTTCCGTGGGGAGGTCGAAACAAGCTGGAGGATAGCATCCCTGCGCATTGCTGTACATTGTGGTAGTAGGAAAACGAATCCGTGTTATACCCATTTAGGTGATTAAAGGTATGATTGCCCATTGCATGGCCGCGCACACTTATCATTTGTGCAATATCCGGATGCTTACGGATATTATCACCGACACAGAAAAATGTAGCTTTCGCATTGTATTCATCGAGTTGATCAAGCACCCACGGGGTTACCTTAGGAATCGGGCCATCGTCAAAGGTTAAAAATACGGTCTTACTCTTTACCGGAATGCGCCAGGTCAGTGTTGGAAACAAGCGCTGGACAAAAACCGGCGTTTTAATTAAATACATGTCAAATGGTTTGGCTAGCAATATAAAGTTCGTTCATTTACTAAATCGTTTGACTTTTGGCAGTCCCCTACTCCCCTTCGTTTTTTTTAAGTAAAAATAAGACGTTCTTTGACAAATTGAAGGATAGCAGCTTTTCCCACTTTCCAAACCTCCTTTTTTGAACTTTTGCTTTTGATCGTTTACCTTTGGCATTCAAACTTAGTTCTTTTACAGAAATTGTAAAAGATGGCACTTCCTAATGATAAACCTTTCAGCTACAAGGGCATTCAAGGCTTATCATTGGGAAGCTCCACACAATTTGTCAGAGAACGTCAAATTTTAACATCTAAGATTTATGGATAATCAAGTAAGAGTACGATTTGCTCCAAGCCCTACCGGAGCATTGCATATTGGAGGCGTTCGTACAGCCCTTTACAACTATTTATTAGCCAAAAAGCATCGAGGAGCTTTCATTCTTCGTATTGAAGATACTGACCAAACCCGCTATGTTCCCGGAGCAGAGGAGTATATCCGGGAAGCACTTGATTGGTGCGGATTAATTCCTGACGAAGGCCCGATACAAGGAGGAGCGTTTGGCCCTTACCGACAGTCTGAAAGAAAAGACCTTTATAAAAAATACGCAGCCCAACTAATAGAAACTGGCCATGCTTATTATGCATTTGACACTCCCGAAGAACTTGATGCTAAGAGAGAAGCCGAAAAAGAAAAAGGCAATCACAACTTTAAATACGATACCATTTCCCGTATGGAAATGAACAATAGCATCGTTATTGGGGAAGAAGAAACTCAAAAACGCCTTGATAATAATATTCCATTCACCATACGCTTAAAAGTTCCTGAGAATCAGGATATAAAAGTAAATGACCTGATTCGCGGAGAAGTGGTCTTCAACACTAAAGAACTCGATGACAAGATCATTCTGAAAGCAGACGGAATGCCTACCTATCACCTCGCCAATATTGTAGATGATCACTTAATGGAAATCACCCATGTGATTAGAGGGGAGGAATGGCTGCCAAGCACAGCGCATCACGTTCTTTTGTATCGCTCCCTAGGCTGGGAAAACACAATGCCTAAATTCGCGCACCTTCCACTTATCCTTAAACCAACAGGTAAAGGAAAACTGAGTAAACGCGACGGTGATAAACTAGGTATACCTGTATTTCCATTATCCTGGGAAAGTGACAAACCAGAGGATGCTTTCAAAGGTTTCCGTGAGTTTGGTTTTGACCCTCAAGCGGTAATTAACTTCCTTGCATTTTTAGGATGGAACCCAGGTACAGAACAAGAAATTTTCTCCTTGGAAGAACTAATACAGGCTTTTTCAATCGAAAAGATTGGGAAATCTGGTGCCCGCTTTGATTTCGATAAAGCCAAGTGGTACAACCAACACTATATTATAGCAAAAGATAACGAAGATTTAATTCCCTACATCAAAAAAGAATTAACGAGTAGAGGACATACAGCTGATGACAACTTTCTAAACGCCTACTGCAACCTTTTCAAGGAAAGGGTTACTTTTTATACTGATTTCTGGAATGTAGGTTACTACTTCTTCGAAGAGGTGAAAGAGTACGATCAAAAAATGCTCCGAAAAAAATGGAAACCTGAAAGAGTACCACTGTTTCAGGAACTCAATGAGCGCTTGAATGCATTAGAATCTTTCAATTCTGCTCAATTGGAAGAAACCATTAAGGGCTTTATTACTGAAAAAGAACTTAAATTCGGAGACGTTTTCCCTATTCTCAGAATTGGATTAAGCGGTACTACTAAAGGACCGGATCTATTCGGAATGATGGAGCTTATGGGTAAGGAAATGGTGGTGAGCAGGTTAGGCGCTGCTTACCAGAAGTTTGAATAATAAATATACATGTAAATGAGTCACCCCGAAAACTCGGGATGACTCACACTTTGCAAAAAATACTCACTAGATACTGTAAATCAACCATATATCTACTTTTTTCTTGATAAAAAAGTAGCAAAAAATCAAGGCTGTATTCAATTTTTAACGCTTTTTGGAAGGCTGGCAGCCTAAAATGAATAAACTCGCCTCCTTACGT